>NZ_QHJY01000137.1 GCF_003185805.1 Caulobacter sp. D5 | reverse complement strand
TGCGGCTGGGCGAAGGCACCGGCGCGGCGCTGGCTGCGCCCCTGCTGGCGGCGGCCGCCAACCTGCTGAACGAGGTCGCCGACCTCGCCGACGTGCTGGGATGATCGGCCGGCAGGTCCAGCTTCTGCTCTGCGCGGTGCAGTTCCTGACCCGCCTGCCCACCCCGCCCCTGCGCGGGTTCGAGCCCGACTGGATCACCCGCTCGGCCCGCTACTTTCCGCTGGTCGGGCTGCTGGTCGGCGGGATCTGCGCGCTGGTGCTGCTGGGCGCCAGCCAGGTCTGGAGCGGCTGGGTTCCGGCGATCCTGGCCCTGGGCGCCGGCTTCCTGCTGACCGGCGGTTTCCACGAAGACGGCCTGGCCGACACCGCCGACGGCCTGGGCGGCGGCCAGACCCGCGAGCGGCGGCTGGAGATCATGAAGGACAGCCGGGTCGGGACCTACGGCGTCCTGGCCCTGGTCGTGGTGCTGGGCGCCAAGGCCGCGACCCTGGCGACGCTGACGCCCCTGAACGCCGCCCTGGCCCTGCTGGCCGCCCACGGCGTTGGACGCGTCGCCGCCGTCGTCGCCATGGCCGCCCTGCCCCACGTCAGCGACCGCGCCGACGCCAAGTACAAGCCCGCACCGGACGGGGTGAAGCCGGTGGAGGTGCTGGCCGCCGCCGCGCTGGGCCTGTGGCCGCTGCTGCTGGTCCCGCCCCTCGCCGCCCTGGCTGGCCTGGCGCTGGCGGCCGTCCTTGCCATCGCCCTGGCCCTGCTCTCCCGGCGGCTGATCGGCGGCTATGTCGGCGACGTGCTGGGCGGGATCGAGCAGGTCGCCGAGCTGGGCGCGCTGCTGGGCCTGGCGGCGGTGCTGGCGTGATCCTGGCCGTCTGCCCGCTCAGCCGGCTGGACGAGCATCTGGCGGCGCATCGTCCCTCGCACCTCGTCAGCCTGTTGTCGCCCGCCGCCGAGCCGCCGCCGGTCGAGGACGTGGAGCGGCTGCATCTGGCGTTTCACGACATCGCCGAGCCGCGGGCCGACCTGATCGCGCCCAGCGCGGACACCATCGCCGCCCTGCTGGCCTTCGCCGAGGGCTGGACCGGCGAGCGGCCGCTGCTGCTGCATTGCTACGCCGGCGTCAGCCGATCGACGGCCGCCGCATTCATCCTGGCCTGCGCCCGACGCCCGGACCGCGACGAGGCTGAGCTGGCCAAGACCCTGCGGCGCCTGTCGCCGTCAGCCACGCCCAATCGGCTGATGGTCGCCCTGGCCGATGCGGCGCTGGATCGTGACGGGCGGATGTCGGCGGCGATCGAGGCCATCGGGCGGGGCGCGGACTGCTTCGAGGGCGAGGCTTTCGCGTGGGATCTGGCTGAGAGCCTGATCAGTAGGTGACCGTCGCCACCACCTGGTCGCCATAGGTCGCGGGCGCCGGCGTGGTCTGGGCCGGCACGCGGCCATAGAGCGTCAGCGGCTGGGCGCCGCCCGTGCCGGTGCCCCCCGCTGTCTGGCCGGCCGTCGATCCCCAGGGCGAGGTGCGCGCCGCGTCCTGATAGATGCCGTAGGTGACGTACTCGGTTCCCGCCTTCATCCGCCGCGCCGTGGCCGAAGTTCCCTGCTGGCCGTTGTCCAGCCCGATGGCGTACGGGGTGTCCTTGGTGCAGGTCACCGACATGGCGCTCTGGGCGTCCTTGACGGCGCTGAGCACGCCGGCGTTTCCGAAGCCGAGATTGCCGGTCGAGATCGTGCAGTCGGGGATCAGGGTGGCGCTGTAGGTGAAGGTCGCCGGCACGACCGCATAGCCGATCGTCACCCCCGCGCAGCTCAGCAGGTTCAGGCCCCAGAAGAAGTTCTGCCCAGAAAAGCTGGTCGAATAGGCGCCGGGAACGGTCGTGGTCGTGGTCGTCAGCCGCAGATAGACGGTCTGGTTGACGTTGATCGAGGTGCCTGTGCCAGGACTGGCGGTGATGGTCGGCACCGTGCCGAACACCAGCAGGGACGAGGATCCCCAGGGCTGGGTGCGGCCGGCGTCCTGATAGACCTGGAACGCCACGGTCGCCCCGCCGGGCCCGACCAGATAGCGCCCGCCCGAGCCGTTCGAGCCGCCCGAGCCCGCGTCGAGATTGGGGCACAGGGTGTAGGAGAGCAGCGAGCCCAGGCCCGTGCAGCTGAAGTTCAGGTTGGCCGTGGCGTCCACCGTCCCCGCCGTCAGCGGGCTGAGGGTCGAGCCCAGATTGACGCTGGTGACCGAGGCCGTGCAACTGGCGGCGGCGTTAGCCGAGGACGGCGCGCCGAACCAGACGAAGGCGGCGACCAGCAGGCCGGTCAGGGCGACGAGGCGCGCCCGCCAGAGGCTAACGACAGACGGCGTCGACCACATGCCGGCCTCCCTCGCTGGCGGCGCCGATCACCAGGCGCGCGAAGCATTCGTTTCCATCCTCGACGACAACGCGCAGGTCGGCGTCTTCGCTCACCCCGGTCAGGAACGCCTGGCCGTCATAGCCGACGATGACCCGCTCGGCGACGCCCGCGCGGATCACTTCGGCGCCGGGCGGCACGAAGCTTCCGTCCGGGCGGCGCAGGGTCAGCAGCACGGCCGGCGGGCTCTTGCCGACGCCGAAGCGGACGATCGCGCCGCCGTTGGCCATAGGGACCACGCTGCGCTCGGTCTGGGCGGCTTCCAGTTCCAGCGGCAGGTCCTGGCTGTCGATCGACAGGCGGTTGACGTCGAAGGCCTCGAGATTGCGCACCAGCAGGCGGCCGTTGCGGTCGCTGCGGCCGACCTTCTGGTTCTGATAGAGCACCGGCACGTCGGGGGCGCCGACCTCGACCAGGGCGAACGAGCCCTCGAGCCGGTTGGTGGTCGCCGCGACGCCGCCGAGCCAGGCCACCGCGCCGTCGACCTGCAGCTGGCCGCGCACCGCGCCGTCGGCGTACTGGGCGGCCGCCGAGACGCGGGCGTTGCGGCCGCGATAGGCCGCCTGCCCCTCGAAGCCCTGGTGGGCGCCCTGCTCGATGCGGGCCCGCCAGCCATAGGTTCCGTCGGCCTGGGTCTCGGCCCGGCTGGCCTCGACGAAGGCCGTGGTGTCGCCGCCCTGGACCTGCACGCCGGCCGACGAGGAACTGCGCGAGCCCAGCGGCACCGACAGGCCCAGGAAGGCGCCGGTGTCGCGCTGTTCTCCCCGGCTGACATAGCCGGTGAGGTAGGCCGTCAGGCGCTCGCCGAAGGTATGGCGCAAGGATCCGCTCCACACCTGTCGACGCAGGCCGGCGGCGGCGGTCTGGGCGCTGTAGGAGGCGCTGGCCACCGGCGCTTCGCCCTTGCGCATCAGCAGGGCCAGCCGCAGGGGCGTCGAGACGGTGAACTGGTCGATGGCGCGCGGCGGCTCGTCGCCGCCCATCTTCCAGTTGCGGTAGAACGAGGGGCGCGAGGTGACGGCGGCCAGGTCGCGATAGCCGGCCGAGGCCCGCATGCTCATGCCCGACAGGTAGAAGCCGGCGAAGCGGCTGTCGAAGACCACGGCCGCCAGCGCGCCGCTCTGGTCGTCGGTCCGGCTGGCGGCGAACGAACCCGACACCACGCCCAGGCCGCCGACCTGGGCCGTCAGGCCGCCGCCGCCCTGGATCAGGCCCGCGCCGGCCTCGACATGGCCTTCCACCGTCAGGGCGTCGAGCACGCCGTAGCGCAGGCTGGCCGAGGCGATGGGCGAGCCGGCGTAGTCGCCGGACTCGACGCCGAAGCCGCGGCGGGCGAAGCCCGCCTCGGCCGAGAAGTCGGCCAGGCCCTTGCGCAGCAGCAGGGGCGTGGCGAAGAACGGCGCGCTGACGGCCACCTGCCGGCCGGCCGCGTCGTTCAGGACCAGGCGCACGTCGCTGTAGCCCTGGCCCGGCGGCAGGCCGTCGATCTCGATCGGGCCCGCGCCCACCGGCCGGCTGAGGATCCGGGTGTCGTTGACATAGAGTTCCAGCGTCGAGGGCGCGGCGGCGGTGGTCGCCAGGCGCGGCGACGGCATGGTGACGATGTCGGGGCGGGTGGCGAAGTCGCGCCGCAGCTGGAAGCCGGCCATCCGGATCGGGCGGGTCCAGGCAAAGCCGCCATTGATGTAGTCGCCGGCCTTCAGCCCCATCATCCGCCGAGGCTCGAACCAGGACCACGTCGTGTCGAGCCGCACGATCCGTCCCGTGTCGCCGACACGGCTGGCCGCCACGCTGCTGGAGAGGGTTCCAAAGCGGCCGAAGACGCGGCCGTCGAGCGCCAGGCCCAGCGACTGCACGCCCAGGTCGTCGTTGTCGTCGACCTGTCCCCCGTCGGCGGAGAACACGTAGTTGAGCACCGCGCCCAGGTCCTGGCGCGGCGCCCCGGCCGCATCGCGATTGGCGGCCAGGTTGAAGCGCTGAACGGCGAGCAGGTCGATGTCGGCATTGACCATCAGCCGCTGGCCGACGTCGTCATAGGCCGCCGACAGCCCGCGGAGCGCGGAGAGGTCGACCAGCCCGACGCCGCCGGCGGACAGGCCCACGGCCCGCATCTCGTCGGCTCGCATCTCCAGGCGGCCGTCGGCCTCGCGCGCGACGGCGGCCACCAGGCCGGTGTTGCGCCCGTTGATCCAGACTTCCAGCTGAAGGTCTTCGCGCATCGTCTCGACAGCCTTCAGATCCGGCAGCGGCAGGTCCTGAGCGGACGCCGAGGTTCCCAAGGCGGCGAAGGCGAGGCTGAGGGCGACCGCTTCAGTCGCTCTTGAGCGGCGCATCGATTGGCCCGGTGTCGGTGTCGGCGATCAGCCGCACGCCGGCGGCGGGCTGGAACGCCCCCGCGGGCCAGGAGACTTCCGCTCCGGGCAGGACATAACCCACAAGGCCCTTGCGTTCGGCAAGGACCGCGCCGCTGGCGTCGCCGATGCGCAGGTTGGCCAGGCGCAGGCGACGGGTTCCGGTGTTGCGCCCGACGAGGGCCGCGCCGCCGTCCTCGGACGGCCGCAGGTGCCACTCGATCTTGGGCCGCTCGCGACCGGAACCGAAGAAGAGAGGGATGGAATGGCGCATCAGCAGCGTGACCTGCCGGCCGGTGTCGCTGAGCGGCGGCGGCAGTTCGTCGACGATGAGGCGGTAGGACTCCTCGCCTTCCGGCGGGCGCCCGTCGAGCCGCACCACCCGCACCGTGCGGCTGGCGCCCGGATCGACCTTGGCGATCGGCGGGCTGACGACGACGCCGGTGGCGGGCACCAGCACGTCGCGGCCGTTGGCCTGGGTCCAGCGGAAGACCCGGATCTGGACGTTCAGCGCCGCGGTGTCGTCGTTCTGCAGCGTCAGGGTGGTCGCGTTCTGGCCGGCGGGCAGGTCCAGGCTCACCGGGCTGACGCGCAGCGACGCGGCGGTCGCTTGAGCGCCGCCAAGCGCGGCCAGGGCCAGACCGGCCAGGAGAGCGACCGCGCGCATGTCAGTAGGTGATCGTCACCGCGACGAGGTCGCTGTAGGCGCCCTCGGCCGGGGTGGACTGGGCCGCGACGCGGCCATAGGCGGTGTAGGACTGCACGGCGCCGTTGCCGGTGCCGGCCTGGGTGTCGACGTTCTGGGTGACGCCCCAGACCTGGGTGCGGCTCGCGTCGCGGTAGAGGGCGTAGCTGACCGTGTCGTTGGCGGCGCTGGTCATCTTGCGCGCGGCCACCGTGGCCCCCGTGCCCGCCCCGGCGCTCAGGGCGACGGTGTAGGGGGTGGAGTTGGTGCACTGCACGCCGATGGTGCTGGTAGTATCGATATTGGCGTCGATGACGCCGCGCGAGCCGAAACTCACATTAGAGGCCGACTGCACCTTGCATTCGCCCTGGATGGTCAAGTTGACCTGAAAGGAACTCGACGCCGTCGCAGCGGTCGCCGAACCAGACATCGCCATGACCGCCAGGGTTCCAATGACGAAAACTGAAGTCGCTATTTTTTTCATGTCCGGCCGCCCCTTCTGGAAATTCGAACAGGTTTTCACTCGCGTAAGACTTGCTGCGCTCGCCATTGCCGAGTGATTAACGCGTATTAGGGGTGGGCTGCGACGGCCCGCCACACAGGTTCACTCGCCTGAGCGGGGAATTCCGATACACGCCTCTATCGAAAGTGGCGGTAAGTCCACTTTTGGGACCCGGAAAGATTGAGTCAGTAAGGAAAACGTCGGTTTCCGACCCTCGTTACGCAAGCTGAGCCGCGGCAACGGAATTTCGCCCTTTTCCGCAAAGTCCGGACCCGTCGCAGAGGCAACATGTCGCACCTCGCCGACGGTGGAAAAACCGGGGTCTCGGGCCCAGCCCGGCGACGGACGCGCCGGCTTTCGACAAAAGCCGGCGACGGCCTCCAATCCCTGACGCCGCTCGACCGGCAGCATGACGGCGTTGGTCGGGCGCTTCACCGCGGCGCCGACCGCTCCTCGCGGCCTCGCCTCTCCCCCAAAGACGGCCGCCCGACCGCCGCTTCGCCCTCCCCGCCCCCCGCGGGCGAGGCGGCGGTCCCCGGAGAGGGAACGTACGGCCGCGCTACGGCTTCCTAGTCACAGGAGGCCCGCCATGCCCGACGCCGATCCGACCAAAATCATTCCGCCCGCTCGCAAGCCCGATCCTTCCGAGCAGCCCGAGGAAAGCGCGGCCGCCGCCGACCGCGACTCCGTCGATCTCGAGGAGCCCCGCACCGTCCGCTACTGGACCGAAACCCTGGGCGTCAGCGAGGAACAGCTCCACACGGCCGTCGAGCACGCCGGCGTGTCGGCCGAGGAAGTGCGCAAGTACCTGGGCAGCCACAGCTGAAGGCGCTCGCCCCGCCCCGGATTGCTACGTGAACGACACTCGACAGGCGCATCGCAACCGCAAGGGTTTAGTTAATGCGATCGCTTGACTCTAGGGTGTGCGATGCGCTGAACTGCGTGTGAACCTGCCGGGGGGCGAAGGTGTCGATACTGCCAGCGGCGGGCTTTGGCCTGCTCTTCATTCTCTTGCTCACTCTTGGTCTTTGGGCCGGACGCCGAAAAACGCCGCCCGCCTATGAGCCCGATCTCGCGACTTTTCTGACCCTGCTGGCGAACCGCGGCGGCGTGGTGGCCGAAGACGACCAGCTCCTGGACGATCCGTGCTGGGAACAGGCTCTGGAACTGGGCCTGGCAAGCGCCGGCGGCGGCTGGAGCACCCAGGCGGCGCTGACCGGCCGCGGTCGTCGCTTCCTTCGCGCGCACCGACGGCTGGTCGCCGACCACGTGAAATCCACGATGCCCCTATCGACCGCCGGGCCGCCGCCCCGGTCTCCGGCCGATCGCCGCAGGGCGTCCATGCTGGAAGAAGAGTGGTAGGCCCGGAGGGACTCGAACCCCCAACCAGACCGTTATGAGCGGTCGGCTCTAACCATTGAGCTACAGGCCCCCAGGGACCGCGCGGAACAGTAGAGTCGGCGCGGGCGAGGACGGGTCGATTAGCATGGGCTGCACGCGGCTTAAAGGTGCGGTTCAGGTTGAGTTTGCGACACGGGAACCAACCGAGGGGCGACGCACTGTGGCGTCCTGCCCTTCGCTGGAGAACGAGCATGACCCGCACCCGCACGACCGCCCTGGCCATAGCCTCCTTTGGCGCCGCCGCCCTGGCCCTGTCGGCCCTGCCCGCGAGCGCCCAGAGCGCCAACGACGCGGCGTTCCGCGCCACCACCTTCAACCTGTCGGCCGCGGGCGAGACCGTGATCGCGCCGGACATGGCGACCATCACCCTGGGCGTGCAGACCGAAGGCGCCAGCGCCCAGGCGGCCCTGTCGGCCAACGGGACGGCGATGAACAAGGTGCTCGCGGCGCTGAAGAAGGCCGGGGTCGCCGAGCGCGACATCCAGACCTCGAACCTCAACGTCAATCCGCAGTACGTCTACGAGCAGAACCAGCCGCCGCGCCTGACCGGCTACCAGGCCAGCAACCAGGTGACGATCCTGGCGCGCGACCTTTCCAAGCTGGGCCAGACGATCGACGCGGCCGCCTCGGCCGGGGCCAACACGGTGGGCGGCGTCAGCTTCGGCCTGCAGGACCCGCAGAAGGCCGAGGACGCCGCGCGCGTGAAGGCGGTGGAGGCCCTGAAGGCCAAGTCCGACCTCTACGCCCGGGCCACCGGCTACAAGGTCGTGCGCCTGGTCAGCCTGAACGAGGCCGGCGGCTACACCCCCTCCCCGCAGCCCGCGCCGATGTTCGCCATGGCCAAGCGCGAGATGGCCGATTCCACGGCGATCTCGGGCGGCGAACTGAAGGTGCGGATCGAGGTCAGCGCGACCTACGAGGCGCGCCAGTAGGCGAACGCCAAGTCCGCGCTGGTCAGAAGCCAGCGCGGACGAAGGCCCGTTCGACGCGGTCCTGGATCTCGATGCCCGGCAGGGCGCGCTCGCCCTCCATGACGGCGAGATAGCGCAGGCCGGAGGGCTGGCGGCCCTTGCCGGCCGGGACCGGGCCCATGGCCCAGCCGACGGTGTTGGCGCCGGCGCTGTCGCAACTGAGGAAGCGGGCCTCGCCGGACAGATTGGCCTTCAGAACCTCTTGCGCCGTCGTCACCTTGCCTTCGCAGGTCGGCAGGTTGCGGGCGCAGGTGACGTAGCCGCCGCCGGTCCAGACGGTCTTGCCCCTGGCGTCGGCGACCAGCACGCAGGGCGAGGCCGAGCCGATGGCGCGGCCGACGTACTGGGTCAGGGCGTCCTCGTCGACGCCCTTGGGCAGTTTCGGGGCGCAGCCGGCGAGCGCCAGGGCGCCGGCCAGGAGAACCAGGACGGCGCCGGACCGCATCAGGCGGCCTTCTTGATCAGGTTGCCTTCGTCGAGCAGCACGACGGTCGGGGCGTAGTTGCGCGCCTCTTCGGCCGGCATCTGGCAGTAGGTGACGACGATGACGGTGTCGTTCTTCTGCACCAGGCGGGCGGCGGCGCCGTTGACGCCGATCACCTTCGAGCCGCGGGGGGCCTCGATGGCGTAGGTGGTGAAGCGCGCGCCGGTGGTGATGTTGAGCACGTCGACCTGTTCGTTGGGCAGGATGCCCGAGGCGTCCAGCAGGTCGCGATCGATGGCGATCGAACCTTCGTAGTCGAGGTCGGCCTGGGTCACCGTGGCGCGGTGCAGCTTGGCCTTCATCATGGTCAGAAGCATGGCGACGCCCCTTCTTATCTCTTTGAGTCACTGGGATTTCGCGAGGTCGCCACACACATGACCCGCGTTCAGTCACGGCCATATAGACAGGATGGGCCGCGCGTTCAATCGCAGCGCAGCACGGCGCGGTGGATGGCTGCGCCGGACATGGCGGAAGTTCAGGCCGCCGCGGCCTTCAGGAACGCCGCCATTCCCGCCAGCACCGGCGCCTTGTTCCGCAACGGCCGCGACAGGGCCAGCAGCGGGGCCGCGTGGTCGAGGCCGGGATAGACCTGCTCTTCCACGATGACCCCGGCCTCACGCAGGGCCTTGGCCAGCTTGCGGGTGTTGCGCGGGCGCACGGTGGTGTCGGCCTCGCCGGTGGCCAGGAAGGCGGCCGGCGCGTCGGCGCGGACGAAGCTGATCGGCTGGGTGGCCAACAGGTCGGGCGCGCCGCCGAAGGTGCGGGTGGAGATCTCGCCGTCCAGCGGCAGGAAGGCGTAAGGCCCCGAAAGGCCCGCGAAGGCCTTCACCGCGCCGGGATCGACGCCGGCGGCTCGAAGGTACCGGGCGTCCAGCGCCAGCATGGCGGCGATATAGGCTCCGGCCGAATGGCCGGCGAACAGCAGGCGGGACGGATCCCCGCCAAGGCCGGCGGCGTGATCGACGGTCCAGCGCACGGCCAGGGCCGCGTCCTCCAGGAAGCTCGGGAACCGCACCTCGGGATAGAGCCGGTAGTCGGGCACGACGACGAGGAAGCCCTGGGCCGCCAGCGCCCGTCCGACCCAGCCGTATTCCGCGCGCCGGCCGGAGTTCCAGCCGCCGCCGTAGAAGAACACCAGCACCGGCGCGCCCTGGATCCCGCCCGGCGGGGCGTAGACGTCCAACCGCTGGCGCGGATGCGCGCCATAGGCGGTCCCGCGCAGAGGAGACGTGGCGGCGTCCTTGGGCGTCAGGGTGGCGAACAGCGACAGCGGCGAGCAGGCCGAAGCCAGGCTCGCCGCCAGGGTCGCAAGGCCCGTCCGGCGCGTCATTCGAAGATCCATGCCCGCATCCGTCCCTCGCGTTCGCAAGAGATACGCAAGCGGGAGGCGATCGGAGGCAAGGCTACAGCTTGAATCCGCCCGCGACGATCTTGGCGTGCACCGCCTTGGTGATCTTCACATAGCCCTTGCCGGGCTCGCGGAAGTACAGCGGATCCTTGATCTTGGCCGGATCGAAGCCTTCCTGGACCAGATCGATCTTGCGGTACTTGAAGGTGCCGGTGGTCTCGATCTCGGGCTGCAGGCGCACGAACACCGGACGGGCGTAGGCCGGCATCTCGCGGTCGACATATTCGGCCAGGTTATCGATCTCGAACTCGGGACCGACGACCAGCGAGGCCATGCCGGCCTTGCCGTCGAGGTCGCCCACCGGCACGCCGTAGACGTTGATCTCCTTGACGCCCGGGAAGCCCGCCAGGCGCTCGGAGACCTCGCTGGTGGCGACGTTCTCGCCCTTCCAGCGGAAGGTGTCGCCGATGCGGTCGACGAAGTAGATGTAGCCGTCGCTGTCCTGGCGCATCAGGTCGCCGGTGCGGAACCAGGCGTCGCCCTTTTCGAAGACGTCGTGCAGCACCTTCTTCTCGGTGGCGGCCTTGTCGGCATAGCCGGTGAAGTTGGAGCGGGCGTCGCTGGCGATGTGGCCGATGCACTCGCCGATCTCGCCGGGCTTGACCTCGACGCAGCAGCCGTTGGGGCCCCGCACCGGGGTCTCGGTCTCGACGTCGAACTTGACGATGCGGATGTTGAACTTCTTGCGCAGATAGCCTGGCACCCGGCCGATGGCGCCGCGGCGGCCGTCGAAGTTGAACAGCGAGACGTTGCCCTCGGTCGCGCCGTAGAACTCCAGCACGCCGCCGACCTTGAAGCGGTCGAGCATGTCGTCCCAGACGTCGGGGCGCAGACCGTTGCCAAAGATCAGGCGGATCTTGTGAGCGCGCTCGTACTCGTTCTCGGGCTGGTTGGCGAGGTAGCGGCACAGCTCGCCGATATAGACGAACATGGTGCACTTCTCGGCGACGATGTCGCTCCAGAAGTGGGTGGCCGAGAACTTCTTGCGCAGCACGATGCTGCCGCCGTTCAGCAGGCCCGCGCCCATGGCGCAGAGGCCGCCGGTGGCGTGATAGAGCGGCAGGGTGACGTAGATGCGGTCGCTGGCCCGCGAGTCCGTCGAGCCGGCGAAGCCGCGCATGTAGAGCTGGGCGCGCATGTGGGTGATGCGCGCGGCCTTGGGCAGGCCGGTGGTGCCGCTGGTGAAGATGTAGAGGGCGGTGTCCTTGGCGGTCAGGCCGCCACGGGCGGTCTCGCGGTCGGGACGCAGCTGGCTGCAGCTCTTCAGCGCATTGACGAGGTCGCGCTGGTCGCCGTGGACCGGGCCCAGCACCCACTGCTGGATGTGACGGCCCAGCTGGTCCTTCACCTGCTCGAAGCACGGCGAGGTCTCCGGATCGACGATGCAGTGCAGCGCCTGGGAGATGTTGAGGCAGTGCGCCAGGGCGGCGCCCGTCAGTTGGTTATTGATGAGAGCGGTGGCGACGCCGACCTTCGAAAGGCCGTACCAGATCGCCAGGTACTCGATGCGGTTGGGCATGAAGAGAGCCACGGTCTGGCCCCGCGTGATCCCCTGCCCCTTCGCCCAATGGGCGTAGCGGTTGGCGATGGCGTCGAGCTCGCCATAGGTGATCGTCTTGCCCTCGAAGGTGATCGCCGGGCTGGACTTCCACTTATCGACGGCGGCCTCGAGGTCGTCGCAGATCAGGTTGTCGCTGTCCGGCGCTATCGAGTTCACGCGCTTCAGAGTGCGAGTCAGCCCCTTGAGGAACCGCCACTCCCGCTTCAACTTGGCCTGCAGACGCATATATTCACTCCCTTCAAACAACCATTGGAGAGCGCCGGGCTAGCGGTCAAGTCGTTGGAAGGTCTTGCGTGTGCATCTGCGAAACGCAATCGCTCGCAGTGGCGAAATCGTCTCGCATGCCGTAAGGGCACTATTGAAAGGGCCGCGTGGAACTGATCCACGCGGCCCCTTTTGGTCTCGGATTCGAGCCTTCCCTTAGGGTCAGCTTGAACTGTGTTCAGCCGTTGGCGGCCTTGCGCTGGTCGTCGCGGGCGGTCTTCAGCTTTTCAGCCACCAGGAAGGCCAGCTCCAGCGCCTGCTCGCCGTTCAGACGCGGGTCGCAGTGGGTGTGGTAGCGGTCGGCGAGATCGGTCTCCGACACGGCTCGGGCGCCGCCCAGGCATTCGGTGACGTTCTGGCCGGTCATCTCGAGGTGCACGCCGCCCGGGTGGACGCCTTCCGAATGGGCCACTTCCACGAAGCTCTTCACTTCGGAGAGGATGCGGTCGAACGGACGGGTCTTGTAGCCGGTCGAGGCCTTCAGCGTGTTGCCGTGCATCGGGTCGGTGGCCCAGACCACCGCGCGGCCGTCGGCCTTGGTGGCCTTCATCAGGCGCGGCAGGCGGTCGGCGATCTTGTCCGAACCGAAACGGCCGTAGAGGGTCAGACGGCCCGGCTCGTTGTTGGGGTTCAGCACGTCGATCAGCCGCAGAAGGTCGTCGCCCTCCATGGTCGGGCCGCACTTGAGGCCGATCGGGTTCTTCACGCCGCGCATGAACTCGATGTGGGCGCCGTCCAGTTGGCGGGTGCGCTCGCCGATCCACAGCAGGTGGGCGCTGGTGTCGTACCAGTCGCCCGAGGTGCTATCGACACGGGTCATGGCTTCCTCGAAGCCCAGCAGCAGGGCCTCGTGGCTGGTGAAGAACTCCACGCGCTTCAGGTCGGGTTGGGTGTCGGGCGTGACGCCGACGGCCGACATGAAGGTCAGGGCCTCGGAGATCTTCTCCGACAGTTCGCGGTAGCGCGCGCCCTGCGGGCTGTCGCCGACGAAGCCCAGGGTCCAGCGGTGGATGTTGTAGAGGTCGGCATAGCCGCCGCTGGCGAAGGCGCGCAGCAGGTTCAGCGTCGCGGCCGACTGGCCGTAGGCCTTCAGCAGGCGATCGGGGTCGGGAACGCGCTCGGCCTCGTTGAAGTCCATGCCGTTGATGATGTCGCCGCGGTACGAAGGCAGCGTCGTCTCGCCGATGGTCTCGATCGGCTCGGAGCGCGGCTTGGCGAACTGGCCGGCGATGCGGCCCACCTTCACCACCGGCTTGCCGCCGGCGAAGGTCAGCACCACCGCCATCTGCAGGATCAGGCGGAAGGTGTCGCGGATGTTGTCGGCGTGGAATTCCTTGAAGCTCTCGGCGCAGTCGCCGCCCTGCAGCAGGAAGGCCCGGCCCTCGGCCACGTCGCCCAGCAGGCTCTTCAGACGGCGCGCCTCGCCGGCGAAGACCAGCGGCGGCATCTGGCGGAGGGTCTGCTCGACCCGCTCGACAGCGCCGGCGTCCGGATAATCCGTCGGCACGTGCTTGGCGGGTTTGGCTCTCCAGGTCGCGGGGGTCCACCGGGCGGTCATGATGTTCTCAAACGTTCTAAAGGGGAGCGCTGATAGCGCACCCGGAGGGTAAAAGCAAAAATCGTGCGGCGAAGCTGTATATTTTAGCCCAGCGGGGAAATTTCAACCAACTCGTCGCTGTGTTCGCTGCTCGAACGACGCAGGGCGACACAGGCGATGATGGCCAGGGCGCCGACGGCGATCCACCACTCCTGCCAGACCCCGAAGCTGAGCGCGCCGATGACCAGGTAGCTGATCAGAGCCGCGCCCGCCGTCGCCGCCGCGCCGCGGTCCGTCTCGGCCGTGCGCGCCACGCCATAGGCCAGCCAGCAGAAGAAGGCGCCGGCTAGGGCCGCGCCGATCGCGCCGAGCTCGAGCCATAGCTGAAGCTGGGCGTTGTGGGTGTGCAGCGGGATAGCGTCGCCGAAGGTGCGGCTGGCGTCCAGGCCCCAGCCCCGGAACGGATGGGTCTGCACGTGGTCGGCGGCGAAGGCCCAGATGTTCAGGCGCGCGTCCCAGGACGGCGGCACCAGGGCGTGCAGCCAGCCCCAGAAGCCGCTCTGGATGGCCCAGAGCACGGCGATGGGCGCGAGGATGAACGGCAAGGCCACGATTACGGTCAGCACCCGGCCGCCGATCTTGCCGCCGAACTTGATCAGCGCCCAGGTCAGCAGTCCGGCCGCGAGCGCGACCAGACAGGAGTCGGCGCTCGACAGCACCGAGGTGACGACCGCGCCGGCCAGCAGCAGCAGCACGGCCGCCGCCTTGCCCCGCCGCGCCAGCGCCGCGGCGGCCGGCCAGAACATCACCGCCAGCACGTAGCAGCCGATGCTGATCTTCACCTTGGCTATGTCGGGCCGCACCGGATCGCCGGTCAGTTCGCGAAACCGCTGGAAGATCGAGGCGCCGGTCAGGGCGTCCAGGCCGACGACGACCGCCAGGGCCAAGACGCCGAACCCCATGACGGTCGTGGCCCGGTCGGCCGCACGGGCCGACAGGCGGAACGCCGCGGCGACCGCGGCGCCATAGAGCAGGAGCTGCAGGACGAGCTTGGCCGCCGTCAGCTTCTCGATGTCGCCATAGGCCTTGAGCGAGCCGGGCGGCGGCGCGGCCGGGCTCCAGGCCATGCTCCACACGCCCCACAGGGCCAGCAGCAGCAGGATGAAGGCTGGAGCGATCGGGGCGCGCGGACGGCCGACGACCGGCAGGGCCAGCAGCCCGACAAGGGACAGCAGCGGCGCGAAACCGAGCTGAGCCAGATAGCCCAGCAGCGGCGTCATCACGAACAGGAAGATCATGACGCCGCCCAGCCACGGCGTCGGCTTCTCGGTCACGGCCGCCTGGTTCATACGCCGCCCACCTCGGCCGGGACGTACTTCTCGCGCATGGTCACCAGTTCCTCGGCCAGGGTCGGGTGGACGGCGCAGGTGCTGTCCCACTGCGGCTTGGTCACGCCCATCTTCACGGCGATGGCGGCCATCTGGATGATCTCGGGCGCGTCGGGGCCGACCACGTGGACGCCGACGACCTGCTCGCTGTCCTGGCGGACGACCAGCTTGATCAGCGCCCGCTCCTGGCCGCCGTAGAAAGTGACCTTCATCGGACGGAAGACCGAGCGGTAGACGTCGACCTTGCCGAAGGCGTGGCGGGCCTCCGCCTCGCTCATGCCCACCGCGCCGATCGGCGGCTGCGAGAACACGGCCGAAGCGACCAGATCGTGATCGAAGGTCGTGGGATTGCCGTAGAACTCGGTCTGGGCGAAGGCCGCGCCCTCGCGGATGGCCACCGGCGTCAGGTTGATGCGGTCGGTGACGTCGCCGACGGCCCAGATGCTGTCGACATTGGTCTTCGAATGGGCGTCGACGGCGATGGCGCCCTTGTCGTTCAGCTTCACCCCGGCGTTCTCGAGGCCCAGGCCCTCGACATAAGGGTCGCGGCCGGTGGCGAAGAGCACGACGTCGCTTTCGAAGGTCAGGTTGTTGTTGAAGGTGCTGACGAGGCCCGTGTCGGTCTTCTCGATCGACTTGTGCGAGCAGCCCAGCACCACCTTGACGCCGCGCTTCTCCATCTCGTCGGCGAGATGGGCGCGGACGTCGTCGTCGAAGCCGCGCAGGATGTTGGAGCCGCGGTAGCAGAGCGTGGTCTCGACGCCGAGGCCGGCATAGATGCCGGCGAACTCGACGGCGATGTAGCCGCCGCCGACCACCAGCACCCGCTTGGGCAGGGTCGGCAGGTGGAAGGCCTCGTCCGAGGTGATGCCGTGCTCGGCGCCCTCGAACTCAGGACGCACCGGACGACCGCCGGTGGCCACCAGGATCCGCCTGGCGGTGTAGCGGCCGGCGTCGCCTTCGGACCCCTCCTTGGGAAGCACCTCGACGGTGTGGGCGTCGAGGATGCGGGCCTTGCCGTGCAGCAGGTGGGCGCCGGCCTTGCGCAGGTTGGTGACGTAGATGCCCGACAGCCGCGCGATTTCGACGTCCTTGTCGTGCAGGAAGGTCTTCCAGTCGAAGCTGGCCTGCCCGATCGTCCAGCCGTAGCCCTTGGCGGTCTTCAGCTGGCTGGAGACCTCGCTGGCGTAGACCATGAACTTCTTGGGCACGCAGCCGCGCACCACGCAGGTGCCGCCGACCCGGTATTCCTCGGCCACGGCCACCTTGGCGCCCGACAGGGCCGCCAGCCGCGCAGCGCGCACGCCGCCCGAGCCGGCGCCGATGACGAAGAGGTCGAAGTCGTACTCAGCCATCATCGGCTCCGGATCAAAGCGAATTTACAGCGTCGGGATCGGGATATGGGATCAAGGCAGAAGCTTGACCACCCCGTCGTCGGTCCCGACCAGGGCCTCGTCGGCGAGGTCGAGGAACAGGCCGTGATCGACCACGCCGGTGACGGTCTTCAGCGCCGCCGCCAGGGCCGCAGGGTCGGGGATCGCGCCCGAGGCCATGTCGTAGATCACATTGCCGCCGTCGGTGGCGACGACGCCGCGGTCGGCCATGCGCAGGCGGGGCGGCGGCAGGTCGAACTCGGCGGCGATGTCGCCCAGGCGATAACCGGTGTGGGGGTGGCCGAAGCGCACCACCTCGATCGGCAGCGGGAACTTGCCCAGCACCTTCACGTGCTTGGCGGCGTCGGCGATGACGACGCAGCGGCTCGAGGCCTCCCAGACCAGCTTCTCGCGCAGCAGGGCCGCGCCGCCGCCCTTGATCAGGGACAGGCCCGGGCCGATCTCGTCGGCGCCGTCGACGGTCAGGTCGATCGTCTTGACGTCGTCCAGGGCCACCAGCGTGATGCCGAGCTCACGGGCGAGGCTGGCGGTGGCTTCCGAGGTCGGCACGCCGCGGATGTCGAGCTTGCGGGCGGCCAGGGCCTTCACGAACCAGGCGGCGGTCGAGCCGGTGCCCAGGCCCACGACCATGCCGGCTTCGACGAGCTGCGCGGCCGCTTCGCCCGAAATTCTCTTCTGGTCGTCGGCGCTCATGCCTTCTTATCCTTCTTCGCCTGCTTTTGGGCCTGTTTCAGGGCGCGGAACCTGGCCGCCCAACCGGTCTTGATGGCTTGCGGCGCGCGGCTCAGCGCCAGGTCGCCGGCGGGAACGTCGGCGGTAATCACCGAGCCCGAGCCGGTCATGGCCCCGTCGCCGATCCGCACCGGGGCGACCAGGGCCGAGTTGGAGCCGATGAAGGCGCCCGCGCCGACATGGGTCTCGAACTTCTCGAAGCCGTCGTAATTGCAGAAGATCGTGCCGGCCCCGATGTTGGCCTTCGGGCCGACCGAGCCGTCGCCCAGATAGCTCAGGTGGTTGGCCTTGGCGCCGGCCCCGACCTTGACCTTCTTGACCTCGACGAAGTTGCCGATGTGAGCCTCCGGACCGATCTCGGCCCCCGGACGCAGGCGGGCGTAGGGACCGATCAGGGCGCCCTCCCCGACCAAGGCGCCTTCCAGGTGGCTGAAGGCCTTGATCACCGCGCCGGAAGCGACGCTGACGCCCGCGCCGAACACCACGAACTGTTCCACCGTGACGCCGGCGGCGATCGCCGTGTCCCACGACAGGTGGACGGTCTCCGGCGCGGGCATGGTCACGCCTTCGGCCATCAAGACGGCGCGGCGGCCGGCCTGCCAGACGGCCTCGGCGGCGGCCAGCTCGGCCTGGGAATTGACGCCCTGCACGGCGGCCTCGGGCGCGAAGGCCGCGCGGGTGGCCAGCTTGCGGTCATGGGCGATGCCGACGATGTCGGTCAGATAGTACTCGCCCTTGGCGTTGTCGTGGCCGACGGCGGCCAGCAGGTCGAACAGCTGGGCGCGATCGGCGGCCAGGACGCCGGAATTGCAGTGCTTGAGGGCCAGGACGGCCGGCTCGGCGTCCTTGGCCTCGACGATGCGCAGCAGCACGTGGCCGGGGGCCAGCACCAGGCGGCCATAGGCGCCTGGATCGGCGGCCTCGAAGCCCAGCACGGCGACGTCGGTCCCGGCGGCGCGCAGGTCGAACAGCGGCGCGATCACCGGAGCATTGAGCAGCGGGCAGTCGGCATAGGTGACGACCACGTCGCCGTCGAAGTCGGCCAGGGCGTCCTTGGCGGCCAGCACGGCGTGGCCGGTGCCCAGCGGCGGATCCTGCACGACGGTGGCGTTCGGGCCCAGGCGCTTGCGGGCGTGCTCGCCGACCTGCGGGCTGTGCGCGCCCACGACCACCACGATGCGCTCGCAGCCCAGGGCCTGCGCGGCGTCGATGGCGTGGTCGAGCATCGGCCGGCCGCCGACCTTGTGCAGCACCTTGGGCGTCGGAGACTTCATCCGCGTGCCCTGACCGGCGGCCAGGATCACGGCGGCGCGGGGGCGAGAGGGGGTGGTCGTAGTCATGACCAGAGCGACTCCGAAGCGAACCAAAGTTGCATTAGCCGCGCCTTTAGCCGAAAGGCCAGAGCATGTCTCTTTCGCACGCCCATGAAACCGCCCTTCGGGACACGACGATCGCCTTCGACCTCGACGGCACCCTGGTCGACACCGCGCCGGACCTGGTGGGCGCGCTGAACACCATCCTCGCCGAGGAGGGCCTGCCCGCCCTGCCCTTCGACGACGTGCGCAAGATGGTCGGCCGCGGCGCCAAGGCGCTGCTGGAGCGAGGCTTCGCCGCCGCCGGCGCGCCGCTGGACGCCGAACGCGCGCCTCGGCTGGTCGAGCGCTTCATCGCCATCTATCTGGGCCGCATCGCCCACGAGAGCGCGCCGTTCGAGGGCGTGGTCGAGGTGCTTGCCGACCTGAAGGCCGCCGGCGCGCGCCTCGTCGTCTGCACCAACAAGCTGACCCACCTGTCGGTCGCCCTGCTGGACGCCGTCGACCTGACCCGATTCTTCGACGCCGTGGTCGGCGCCGACGACGCCCCCGCCCCCAAGCCCGACCCGCGCCACGTGCTGGCGGCCATCGCCGCGGTCGGCGGCGATCCCACCCGGGCGGTGATGGTCGGCGACAGCATCAACGACGTCCTGAGCGCCAAGGCAGCGAACGTGCCGGCCCTGCTGGTCTCGTTCGGCTACACCGAGGCTCCGGTCGAGACCCTCGGCGGAGATCTGTTGATAGATCGCTTTTCCGAGGTCCCGGAGGCGGCAATCTCGCTTTTGGGCTCTTGCGGCGCGGAAAAGAGCGGTCTATAGCCCCCTTCCTCTCGCGGCGGGGACTTCTTCGGAAGGCCCAGCCCACCCGGCGGATGCTTAGCTCAGCGGGAGAGCACCTCGTTCACACCGAGGGGGTCGCAGGTTCAATCCCTGCAGCATCCACCATTTTCCTTCTTTACATCCAACGCGATAGCGAACGCCGGCCGGCCATCCCGCCAGCTCTGCGTAATATGCTGCGCACGGCTTCGACGCGTCCTCTGCCGGCGCGCTGAACGAACCCCGAGGACGGCGCCCTGGCCACGCCCTCGCGTGGATGGGCGCCCGCACCGCCCTGACGCGGCCCGCATATTAGTTTGTCGTTCGGCGCGATAAGTTTCGCGCACGACCAGGCCTCTCACCAGCCCGCCCCGTTGCTTCGCCCGCGCCTTCCGCGCCTACTCGCGAAAAATACGAGGGTTGGAAGTGTCCAGGTCAATTGCCGCGACGGCGCCGCGCGCCTCGGTTTCCACGCGCTCGCCGGCGCAGAAGCCCCCTCGCCCGCAAGCCGCGCGCCCGGCGTCCGCCTGGACGCTGATGCTGGCCTCGGCCGCCTTCTGGTTCGAGGGCCATCCGGTCGGCTGACCTCCCGCCATGGACCACGGCGTGAAACGGCCGGAGACGCTCTCCGGCCGTTTCCGCTTGTCGTTACATCTTCAGCCGCGCGCCGATCGTGAAGTAGCGACCCATGACGTCGTCGCCGATGGCGTAGCCGTCGCGCAGACCCGCTCGCGTGCCGTTCAGGGCGTAGGCCCCGGGCGGCGGATCGGCGTCGAACAGGTTCTGGACGTTGAAGAAGAAGTCCGTCCGCCCCGCACGGGTGTCGGCCTGGTAGGTCAGGGTCAGGCTGGTGGTGGCGAAAGCGTCGATCTTGTTGTTCGCCCAGATCTGCGACGGGTCGCCGCCCAGCTTCATGTCGTCGCGCCAGCGCTGCATGACGTCGACCGTCAGGTTCTCCAGCGGCTGGAAGCGGGCCAGCGCCGTTAGACGCAGCGACGGGCCGGCGGCGGCCCCCAGCGGACCGAAGGCGACCCCGCCCTGGTCGGTGGTCGTGACCCCCGGCTGGCGGTAGTAGACGTGCGGCTGGAAGGCGGCCAGGAACCGCAGCGAGGCGGGCCGCTCGAAGGCCGTCGTGGCGTAGTTGACCTCCAGGTCCGCGCCCCAGGTCTCGACCTGGGCGATGTTGTAGTACTTGGTGTACCAGCGCTGCACGACGTTGGAGGCGCTCTTGTCGGCATAGCCGTTGAGGCGGTCCTGCAGGGCGCAGAACGGCGAGGTCCCGCCGCTGTCGTAGCAGGCGCGCTGGTAGGCGGCCGTGGCGCCGTTCACCTGGGTGACCGCGTCCTTGACGGTGATGTGGTAGGCGTCCAGCGCCACCGAAAAGCGCGGGATCGGGCTCCAGACCACGCCTAGCGTGGCGGTGTCGCCGATCTCGGCCTTGAGGTCGGGGTTGGAGAGATCGACCGAGGCCACGGTCGGGCTGAGGGTCGTCAGCAGGTCCTGGGTGCTGACCGGCACAGAATTGACCGGGGCGAACAGCTCGTAGAGCGTCGGCGCACGGATGTCGCGCGAGCGGGTGCCGCGCAGGCGCACGGTGTCGTTCAGCCGCCAGTCGAGGCCCAGCTTCCAGGTCCAGTAGTCGCCGCTGGTGTCATAGCTGGTGAAGCGGGCCGCGCCGTTGACGCTGAGCACGCGGATCAGAGGCAGGTCCTTGACCAGCGGCACGTCGGCTTCCAGCGCGGCCTCCTTGACGGTCTGGCTGACCTTGGGGCTGCTGGCGAAGGTCTGGGTCCACAGGGCCGAACCGGCGGTGCAGTTGTAGCGGATGCCCGTGCAGTTCACGACGTCGGACGGCAGGGCGTCGCTGGCGGACTCGAAGCTCAGCTTGCGCCACTCGCCCGACAAGGCCAGGCCCACGGGGCCGGCCCAGGTGCTGAACGGCGAGCCGTCGATGTGGCCAGACATCGAATCCATGACCGTGCGGGCCGTGTAGTGGGTCTCCTGGAAGACGTAGTCGATGGCCTCGGCGCTGGCGGCGGTCGGGCCGAAGACGTTGAGCGGCGCGCAGCCCTGGGCCAGGCTTGGATTGGTCAGGGCGATGTTGCAGACGATCTTGCCGCTGGACGGATCGACGACGGCGTCGAGGGCCGCGGCCAGGCGCTGGTTGTTGAGGTTGTTGGCCAGGGTCGTGCCCAGGCGCGTCTGGCCGTGGGTGAAGTCGAGGCCCCACTTGTAGTCGCCCAGCGAACCGTTCAGCCCGCCCATGTAGATCCACTGACGCGACTTGGAGCGCGCTTCCAGCCGGCCGCCGCTGCTCATCAGTTCGCTGAGACGGAAGGTCGACTGGTTCGCGCCGGCCAGCTGCGCCTGGTAGGTCGGCGACAGGAAGGCGTTGGTCGAGCTGAGCTGGACGTTGGTCAGGCGGACATAGTCGGAATAGTTGGCGTTGGTCTTGAGGTTGCCGCCCACCTGCAGATAGCCGTGGACGTTGTCGGTGAGGTCGTAGTCGACGCGGCCGAACAGCTGGTGGCCCTTCATCGGCGCCAGCAGCGAGGAGTCGTAATAGCCGCCGTCGCCGCCGACCTGGAGGGCCGACGAGCCGGTGGCGGTCCCTGGGACGAAGGCCCGCAGGGTTCCGTTCGCGGCGAAGGTCTGGCCCGACAGCACGCCGCTGGTGATCAGGCCGCCGAACGGGAAGCCGGCCTGGCGCAGGTCGCTGTAGAGCACATAGGGATTGGCCGCCGTGCCGGCCCCGGCCACGCCCCAGACATTCATCCAGTCGCGGTCGGAGCGGTAGGCGATCCCCTTCTCGTCGCGATACTCGTAGCTGGCCTCGACATGGCCGCGGCCGCCGGCAAAACGGGTTCCGGCGGCAAGGCCGACATCGATCTTCTCGCCGTCGCCCTGCTGGGAGACGCCGGTCTGGGCCAGCATCTTCAGGCCCTCGAACTTCTTGTCGACGACGTAGTTCACGACGCCGGTGACGGCGTCGGAGCCATAGACCGCCGAGACGCCGCCGGTGACGGTGTCGACCCGCTGCACCAGCATCTGCGGGATCAGGTCGACGTCGACGACCCCGTTCAGCAGGGTCGGCGGCACGCGCAGTCCGTCCAGCAGGATCAGGGTGCGGTTGGCGCCGATGTTGCGCAGGTTCAGCTGGTTGGCCGAGGCGTTGCCGGCCCCGACGCTGCCGGTCGAGGTCGGGTTGACCCCCGCCCCGCGCGAACCGGCGAACACCGGCAGGACGGTGAGGGCTTCGGCCAGGTTGCCGGGGGCTGCGCGCAGCACGTCGTCGGCCTGGACCACGGTGACAGGCGACGGGCTGGCGTCGCCATTACGGATGACGCGCGAGCCGGTGACGACCACGGCGTCGACCGTGGTCTCGACGGTTTCGCCGGCGGGCGGCGTTTCAGGCGGATTGGTCTGGGCGAAGGCCGAGGTGGCGAGCGCGAGCGCGCTGGCCCCGGCCAGAAAGACGGCGGTCCTTCCGAGGTTCTTCATCGTTCCCTCCACGCCGTATCCGCTGTCCGGTCGGCCTGTTCTTATGGTTCGCCGCGTTCATTGACGCAGCGTCAGGAGGATGACGCGCCTTCGCCTCGCCCGATGATTGCTTTACCGGGCAGGCCTATTCATTTTTCGCCGCCGCGACCGGCTGGAATCTCAAGAAATATTCTGTGACGACTTCACAACGACGAACGCCGACGCGTCCGGACCGCGAGGTCCGGGCGCGCCGGCGTCGAAGAAACCGAGATGATCTGGATCAGGCGCCGAGGCTGGCCGTGAAGTCGTCGAATAGCTCGTCGACCGACAGCTTGCGCGGGATGATCTTCTGGTCGAAGGCCCAGTCGATGGCCAGCTGTAGGCCCTTACGGTTGGCTTCCAGGCCAAACGGCGGATAGACGGCCGGCGGGCCGCCCTCGGTCAGGGCGCGGCTCTCGACGATCATCCGATAGATCTCGCGGACCACGTCGGGGCGCTGCCTGGCGACATCCTCGTGGACCACGAAGATGTGGTTGATCGGCACGACCTGCTCGCGCTCGAACCAGGCCTTGGCGGCGTTGAACGGGTCCGGCACCAGGTACTGCACGCGCGGATCCTTGGGCAGATCGACGCCTTGCAGCGTGGCCGCCAGTTCGCCGTCGAGCATCATCTGGCCGATGTCCGAACCCTTGGGCAGGCGCACGCAGTTGGCCGGGTCGGAGTATTCTTCCAGGTGGCCGTCGCCGGTGGTGCGCCAGGTGACCTTGTCGAGGTCGACGCCGTATTCATGCTGGAGCACGCCGCGGATCCACAGGCCGGTGGTCTGGGCGTAGGTGCGCACCCCCACTTCCCTGCCCTCGATGTCCTTGGGGTCGAGGTGGCCGAGTTCCTTGTTGAAGCCCGCGCAATGGTGCTGGAAGCGGCCCGAGATCGGGGCCGGCAGCAGCACATAGGGCTTCCCGTAGCACTTGGCCTGCAGGTAGGTGACGATCGCCAGCTCGCCGGCGTCGTACTGGTTGCGGCGGACCATGTCCTTGAAGCCGTTGTGGGCCTGTTCGGGGCCGCAGAAGTCCAGGGTGACGATGTCGGACGTCACCCGGCCGTCCTTCATGGCCTTGGTCACCGGATAGTCGGCCAGGTTGGTCTTCAGGGTCAGCACTTCGGTCGCAACGTCGCTCATGACGCGGTCCCTCCCGGTTCGTTCTTTTAGAGTTTGACTTCGATCAGCACCGGGCCCGCCTCGCGGGTGGAGTTGATCATGGCCTGGGTGAAGTCTTCCGCCGTCTCGACGCTGACCGCCGGCACGCCCATGCTCTTGGCCATGGCGACCCAGTCGATGGTCGGGTTGCCGATGTCGATCATCGACAGGGCGCGCGGCCCCGGCGCG
The DNA here is from genome assembly GCF_003185805.1 of Caulobacter sp. D5. Lineage (GTDB taxonomy): Bacteria > Pseudomonadota > Alphaproteobacteria > Caulobacterales > Caulobacteraceae > Caulobacter. The sequence continues at coordinate 28,926 of NZ_QHJY01000137.1, read as the reverse complement.
GCGCCCGCGCCCATGTTCGAATATTCGGCCTTGAGGATGGCGTAGCTGTTGTTGGCGAAGATGATCGTCGTGACCGGCAGGCCTTCGCGGGCCTGGGTCCACAGCGACTGGATCGTGTACATGGCGCTGCCGTCGCCCACCATGCAGAAGGTCCGGCGGTCCGGGCAGGCCATTGCCGCCCCCGTCGCCACCGGCGTGCCGTAGCCGATCGAGCCGCCCATGTTCTGGATGGTGTCGTGCGGCCGCGCCCCGGCGGTCAGGCCCATCGACTCCCGGCCGGTGGTCAGGGACTCGTCCACCAGGATGCAGTTCTCGGGCATGGCGTAGCTGAGGGCGTGGGCGATGCTGACGGGGTTCAGCGCGCCCTGCGGGGCCGCCTGCTCCGAGCGCGCCTGGAGCACCGGATCGGTCTTCAGCGCGCCAAGGGCCTGCGCCAGCATCTCCAGGCCCAGGATGCTGTCCTCGTCCTTGGCGACCAGCTCATGCACCTGGCAGCCGGCGGGCTTCAGCACGCTGGGCTTGTCGGGATAGCTGAAGAAGGCGATCGGCTCGCCGGTCTCGACCGTGACGATGTGCTTGAAGCCGCTGAGGAACGCCACGGCCTGGTTCACGGCGTAGGGGATGCGCTCCAGCGGCGTGCGGCCCGCGCCACGCTCGATGCGGACGCTGAAGAACTGGGTGGCGATCCGACAGCCGGTGGCGGCGGCGACGCGGCCGGCCAGATCCAGCGAGCGCCCCCGCATGGACTTGCCGCCGAAGATGATCAGGGTCGGCTCGCCCGAGGCCAGCACCTTGGCGATGTGCTCGACCTTGTCGGCCGGCGGCGCGCGGCGGGCCGGCTCGCGCTTGGGAAGCTTGGGAACCTCGCCCGCCTCGCCCCAGCTGGCGTCGCCGGGCAGGATCAGGGCCGAGACCAGGCCCTCATTGGCCTTGGCGACGGCGGCGGCGGTGTCGGTGGCGATCGACTCCGAGCTGTCGGTGGTGCGCACCCAGTGGCACAGGGGCCTGGCCAGGCCCTGGATGTCGGAAGTCAGCGGCGCGTCGTACTTCAGGTGCGAGGCGGCGTGCTCGCCGATGATGTTGACCATGCCGACGCCGGCCCGCTTGGCGTTGTGGATGTTGGCCAGGCCGTTGGCGAGGCCGGGCCCCAGGTGCAGCAGGGTGGAGGCCGGCTTGTCCTTCATCCGGGCCCAACCGTCGGCCGCGCCGGTGGCCACGCCCTCGAACAGGCACAGGACGCTGCGGATGCGGGGATTTTCCAGCGCCGCCAGGAAGTGCATTTCCGAGGTGCCGGGATTGGCGAAACAGACCTCGACGCCCTGGTCGGCCAGCGTGTTCACAAGGCTTTCGGCGCCGTTCATGGCTACTCCCCGTTCCCCGGCGATTACGCGGCCGGGTGTTGTTCGATCATGGGAAGTTGAGACCACGGCGGAGGGGGAAGCCTCCAATCCAATCGGGCCGGAAAGCGATAGATTTCCGGCCCTTGGAGTATTTTCCGGAGACTAGTAGCCGGCCAGTTCCTTGCCCTTGCCGACCACGCCGTAGGAGCGCTGCGGGGCGGCCATCAGCCAGCGGTAGCCTTCCGACAGCAGACGCTCGAGGTTGCCGGCGTTGGTGTGCGGGTTGCCGACCGGCACGCCGTGGCGCACGCAGGTCTCGGCGACCTTCTTCATGGCGTCGCGCACGTCGGGATGATCGTACTGGCGCGGGAAGCCCATTTCCTGGGAAAGGTCGCCCTCCCCGATCAGCACGAAGCCGATGCCGGGCACCTCTTTCAGGATCTCATCGAGGTTCTCGACGCCCTTGACGCTCTCGATCATCAGGCCGACCAGCAGCTCGCCCTGCGGGGCCAGCGGCCAGACGTCGGCCTTGGCGTAGTAGTCGGCCATCGACAGGCCCCAGTAGCGGGCGGCGGTGGCGGGACCATCGCCGCGCACGCCGCGCGGCTCGTACAGCGGGGCGTTCTTGGGACGGGCGTAGCGGCACGAGGCGACGGCGTTGTAGGCCTGAGCCACGTCGTTGATGTGCGGCCAGATCACGCCGTAGACGCCGCGGTCGAGCGCCTGCTTGGCGTAGGCCTGGTTCATCTCGACGCCGTTGGCCGGCACGCGGACGATCGGGGTGACCTGCGGGGCCAGGGTGGGCGCCGAATGGATCTGCTTGCGGTTCAGCAGGTACTGCAGGGAATCGCCGAGGGCGGCCATGTCCCAGGGATTGTGCTCCATCTCGAACACCAGGCCGTCATAGGGCGAGTCCGAAAGGTCGATGGCGCTCTGCTTGTCGGCCTTGGCGAAGCAGGTGAAGGCGGGCTTGCCGGCTTCCCAGGCGCGGATGACGCCGTTCAGGCGGGTGTCGGTCATGGTTCTTCCCCGTGGTTTCTGTCCGACTGAGCTAGACCCGCGCGGTCGTCTCGCCCTGATCGATGAACCTTCCCCGCCGATAGAAAAAGCGCGCGGGAGCCGGTCAAGCCCCCGCGCGCCAAGTGTCCCCATGCGCTTTCAGGACGGGGATCGGGAAGGACGTCGGATCAACCTTCACTTACCCACCAAACATGCCTCCCTCGCCCTCGTGGCGAGGGCCCATGCCGGCGACCGCTCAAACCTTGGCGGACTTCCAACGATCTGAGCGGCTGAACGATAGGCCCTGGGCACAAGGCCCAGGGAGGCAGCGTTTGGATGAAGGCGGATGAGGGCGGAGGTGGAGGAGCAAGGGCGCAAAGCCCCCTACTCCTCGGGATTCCAGTACATGAAGCCCATGCCCTCGCCCGTGCCGGCGGCGGTGCGCCAGCAGGGCACGTAGTCGACCAGGGTCATCTGCGCGCCGGTGTGCTGCAGGGCCATCATGACGATGCTGTAGATCTTCACCTCGGAGGTGCCCGACTGGTAGTAGCCGTCGGGGATCGCGGCGAGGCCGTCGTAGTCGTAGGCCGCCAGCTTGCCCATGACATCGCGGTCGAACTCCTCGTCATTGACGAAGTGCGACAGCCCGCCCGAGGCGATGATCGCCACGCGCACGTCGGCCGGCCAGGCCTCGATCGCCTCGCGCAGCACGCGGCCGAACTCGATGCAGCGGCTCATCGAGGGCTGGGTCGGCGGATAGAACAGGTTGAACAGCACCGGCACGTGCGGCGGCGGCTGGTCGCCCATGATCTGGTGATAGACGAAGCTGTAGGCGTGCGGCACCACCGGATAGTCGGGCTTCATGCCCTGGCGCTGCTCCATCCAGACGTTGTCGGGCCAGGCCTGCAGGTCGTTGAGGTCGAAACCCTCCTTCTGGAAGGCCTTGATCAGATAGGTGGCCAGCTCCGGATAGGCCTTGTGCACGACGTGGTGGTCGGGGGCATAGACGGGGCGCTGGGGCGGGCCGTTGTGGACGTCCTCGCCGGTATAGATGGTGATCGACGGCGACTGGTCGGGCCAGATCTCCTTCTGGTCCTTGCCCAGCACGATGGCCACGTCGATCTTGGCGCGGCCATAGGCCTCGGCCATCTTGTCCAGCGCGGCGCGGCAACGGCCAGCGCGCTCGGTGCGCTCCTCGATGGTCAGGAACGGTTCGAAGGCGGCCTCGCGATGGGCCTCCAGCTCCGGATAGGTCCAGGTGCGGTTGCGGAACCACAGCTCGGGGTTCTTGCGGTCCCGCTCGCCATTGGTCAGCCAGTCCTCGGGCGCCTGCCCCAGCATGCCGCTGTGCGGCACAGCCATGCCAAATACGATCTTGGCCATACGCGTCTCCTTGATCGGCGAGGCCTAGGGCTCGCGCCCCAGACCCGCCAATTCGTTTCAGGCCCGGCGTGATCGCTTCACGCCGGGATATTCAGATCAGACCACCACGCCCTCGGGCACCTTCGGAGCCCAGTCGCGGCGCAGGACGAACAGGGTCGTCAGGGCGCCCAGCAGCAGGAAGGCGAAGATCACGTACATCGGCACGGTGTAGCCGCCGCTGACGTCGAGCAGCCAGCCCGACAGGATCGGCGCGACCATGCCGGCCAGGCTGACGGCCACCTGCTGGATGCCGGTGACCACGCCGACGGCGGGTTTGGGGATCAGGGTCAGGCGGCAGAGGGCCAGGTTGTTGGCGGTGGCCAGGCCCAGGCCCGACAGCGAGAACACGTTCCAGAACAGGGCCAGGGCCGTGTTCTCGGTCTTGGCGCCCAGGATCACCGTCGAGGCGACCAGGAAGCCGGCGACCACGAAGCTCTTGCGCACCACCACGGCGTCGCCGCCCCGGGCGATCAGCTTGTCGGCCGTCCAGCCGGCGACCAGCGCGACGATGGCGATGCCCGCGAAACTGAAGAAGGAATAGAGCCCCATCTTCTCCAGCGTCAGGCCGCGATGCTCGACCAGATAGGCCGGCATCCAGGTCATGCAGTAGAAGGTGAAGTAGTTGTAGCAGAAGTTGACCACCAGCGTGCCCCAGACGAGCGGGCTGGCCAGGATGTTCTTCAGCGGCACGGCCGAGGCCTTGGCCCGCACGGCGACCATGTCGCTCTTGGCCGGCAGGTCGTTCTTGACCCCGAACAGCCACGGCACCAGCCACAGCAGGCCGACTGCGCCGGTGATGACGAACATGGCGCGCCAGTCGTAGGCGACGATCAGCCAGGCGGCGACCGGCGCGCCGATGGCGGGACCGAACTTGTTGCCCAGCATGTAGAGGCCGACGGCCGTGCCGCTCTGCCCCTCGTGGAAGTTGTTGCGGATCCAGCGATAGCTGGCCGGCACAACCACCGCCTCGGCCGCGCCGACAATCAGGCGCATGACGATCAGGGCCGCCAGGGTGGTCGTCAGGCCGGTCAGGGCCGAGGCCAGGCACCAGAGCACGAAGCAGATCGTGTAGGGTACCTTGACGCCGTAGCGGTCGACCACCCAGCCCATCGGGATCTGCAGGGCCGCGTACGACCAGAAGAACGCCGAGTTGATCCAGCCCCGGTCGAGGTTGGAGAGATGGAAGTGCGCCTTGAACGACGGCACAGCCAGGGCCGACGAGATGCTGGTGCGGTCGACGAAGGCGATCAGCGCTCCGGCGGCCAGCAGCGCGAGGATCGCCCACCGCTTCCAGGCGGCGTTCTCGACCGCCTTGACCCCGGCGGGGGCGGCCGTCGCGGCCGGATCGATGCTGGCCATGTTTTCCTCCCGAGCGTTTGTCATCTTATTCGCCCAGCTTCGGATACAGCGTCTGGGCGGTTTTGCCGAAGACCCATTCCTGGTCGGCCGGCGAAAGCGTGGCCAGGCGCTGGCGGGCGGTGTCGAGGATCTCCGACAGCGTCCCCGGCGAGGTCGGGAAATTGGAGCCCCAGGCCAGGCGGTTCGCGCCGAACACTTCGACCAGCTTAGGGAACCAGGTCTCCGGCGTCGCCGCGCCCTTGGTGCTGTCGCCCATGATCCGAGGGGTGAGCTTCATGTAGATCGACGGCAGGTCGGCCAGGTCGAACAGGCTCTGCGCATCGGCGTAGGGAGGGCCGTCGGCGACCTCCGGGCGGCCCAGGTGGTCAAGGATGATCGGCACGTTGGGGAAGCGCTCGGCCAGGGCCCGCACCTGCGGCAGGCCGACGGGGCCGGTCTGGATGCACATGGTCAGGCCCAGCTCGCCCAGCAGCTCCCAGGCCGGATAGGCGCTTTCGTCCTCCAGTTCGGTGGGGTCGAAGTCCTTGGTGCTACCGCCGGTGAAGATGCGCAGGCCGGCCAGGCCCTTGTCGGTCCAGGCCTTGATGGTCTCGACCGCGTCGGGCGCACGCACGTCGACCGAGCCGACGGCGATCAGGCGGTCCGCGTAGCGGTTGCAGGCGTCGACGACGTAGCTGTTGTCGAAGCCGTAGGTGGTGGAAGAGTGCACGACGGCCGCCTTGGCCACGCCCGCCTCGTCCATGGCCGCGATCAGGGTCTCGACCACGCAGGGCCGCTCCTGCGACCAGTCCGAGCGCTTGCCGAACAGCGGCGCCGGCGGATAGCGGCCCTCGTCATCCGAAATCACGTGCGGATGGATGTCGATCACCGAGGACATAAGCGCTCCCTAGACTGGCCTCCGGCGGGTTGTTCGCCGCCGTTGTTCGAGGGCCATGGAACGCGAGATCGCAGGCCGGGAGCAGTCGAAGCTATGCGGCGAGGTATAAGTTTCGGGCCGCTCCGAAAGCCCGTCGGAACGACAGAGGGCGCGGCGCGGATCGCCCGCGCCACGCCCTCCTAGCGCCTTGATATGCTAGCCTATTTGCCTTGCGCCTTCAGGTGGGCGTCGAGGCGCGGATAGACCCGGCGGGCGTTGCCTTCGTAGATGTTGAAGCGGTCCTCGTCGGTCAGGCCGACGCAGGCGTCGACATAGCGCTTGGTGTCGTCGAAGTAGTGGCCGGTGTCGGGATCCTTGCCGCGGACGGCGCCGATCATCTCCGAGCCGAACAGCACGTTCTTCGACGGGATCACCTTGGTCAGCAGATCGACCCCCGGGTGGTGGTAGACGCAGCTGTCGAAGAAGATGTTGTCCAGCAGGCCCTCCAGCGGCCGGTTGGCCATCTCCAGCGACATGCCGCGATAACGGCCCCAGTGGTAGGGCACCGCGCCGCCGCCGTGCGGGATCACCAGGCGCAGGGTCGGGAAGTCCTTGAAGAGGTCGCTCTGCAGGATCTGCATGAACACCGAGGTGTCGGCGTTCAGGTAGTGGGCGCCGGTGCCGTGGAAGTTCGGATTGCACGAGGCGGCCACGTGCACCATGGCCGGCACGTCGAGATCGCAGAGGGCCTCGAACAGCGGATACCATTCGCGGTCGGTCAGCGGCTTGCCGGTCCAGTAGCCGCCGGTCGGGTCGGGGTTCACGTTGGCGCCGACGAAGCCCAGTTCCTCGACGCAGCGGCGCAGCTCGGGGATCGAGTTGGCCGGCGGCGCGCCGGGCGACTGCGGCAGCTGGCAGACCGGCACGAAGTTGTCCGGATAGATCTCGGTCACCCGCTTGACCAGGTTGTTGGAGACCTCGGCCCATTGCAGGCTGGTGCGCTCGTTGCCGAGATGGTGGCTCATCAGGCCCGCGATCGGCGAGAACAGGGTGACGTCGGATCCCCGCTCCTGCTGGAGCTTCAGCTGGCCGTTGCCGACGCCTTCGCGGATCTCGTCGTCGCTGACGTGGGCCTCGGAGACGGGCGGCGCGGTGGACGGGCTGTCGGCGGCGTCGACCTGGCGCTGGCGCCAGTCGCGGAACGACTTCGGAACGGTGGTGAAGTGGCCGTGGCAATCGATGATCATGGTCGTGTCTTCCCCAACGCTCACTGCTTGTCCGGATCGACGAACAGGTCGTCGATGCTCATCCGCTTGGGGGTCAGGCCCTGGGCGAAGGCGGTGCGCTCGAGCGCCTCGATGGTCGGACGATTGGCCTCGATGCCGTAGGGCAGCGGGTCGGGACCGACGATCTCGGTCAGCTTGACGTACTTCTTCTCGGTGGCGTTCTGCGGGCCATTGGCGCGCACGCGCTCCAGCCACTCGTCCTTGGCCTGCTTGAAGGCCTTGTAGAGCGACTGGGCCACCCACGGATGCTCTTCCAGCACCGAGTCCTTGACCACGATGGTGCCGTGCATCGGATAGACGCCGGTGCGGCGGAAGTAGTCGGCCTCCAGCTCGGCGGCGTTGGGCAGCAGGTCCGGATAGTCGGCCTCGACCTCCTGCCAGCCGCCGGTCGGGGCGCCGGTGCGACCGATGCCGGCCGCGCCCTCGACGCCCGCCGACAGCTCGCCGTCGGCCATCATGTCGGCCAGCGGGCGGTCAGCGTGGATGACGTTGCCCGGCAGCTTCAGCTCGCGAACGTGCTCCTCATCGTCGACCACCCAGGTGACCTTCGAGGCATCCAGGCCGCAGTCGTCCATCAGGGCCTGGCGCAGCCAGACGCCGGTGGTGACGGAGTAGGCGCGCACCCCGACCTTCTTGCCTTCCAGATCCTTGGCCGTGACGATGCCGGCGTCGGGGCGGATCAGCATGCCCGAGTGGTGGAAGCGCCGGACCACGAAGATCGGCAGCGCCTTGAACGGCGCGCCATAGGCCCGCGCGATGATATAGGTCGTGGGCGCGATCTCGCAGACGTCGAACTCGACGTCGCGCACCATCCGCCGGAAGGCCCCGATCTGCGGCTTGACGGTGATGATCTCGGCCTCGACGCCCTCGATGGGGATCGAGCCGTCGCGGATGGCCGACGTGTGCGGATGTTCCGCCACGGCGATCTTAAGGGGCACCTTCTTCCCGGCCAAAGTTCCTCTCCTTGGATTCTGTCTGTATCCGGGGAATGGCCGGCGGTCATCGGACCAGGCGTCGTCCCCGTTCGCACCGACAGAGGCGTTGACGCTCGGACGATCGCAACCGACGCACCGCGAAACCTTGAGGGCGCGCTCCATTTCCTATCGGCGGCGCGCGAGGCCCGCGATAGGTTCGGCGCGACAGGTGATAAGTTTTGCGCCGTACGGCGTCATAGATCGTGCGCCTGGCGACGGGTTTCTTATCACCCCGGAGCCCCACTTCAGCGCAAACGCACGCGTTTCGACCGCAACCAAACGCCCAGGCCAAGAGCCCGGAATGATTGCGGAATTCCCGATGTTTTTCGCTGTTTTCGCCCGTGAGCTGGAGGCCGTCAAAGGCGTCGTCGCGGCCGGCTCGGCGCCCGAACCGACCGTATTCAGCCCCTTTCCGCCCGACTTGCACCCCGATTGATTCCTGTTACCCGTTGGCGATCGGAGGAAGAAAAATGATCGACATGGATCCTGAACACAGGGCCGCGTCGCTGAGCTTTCGCCAGCTGAAGCTGTTCGAAAGCGTCGGGCGGCTTTGCAGCGTCCGCAGGGCGTCGGAAGAGTGCAATCTCTCCCAGCCCGCCGTGACCCAGGCCCTGGCCAAGCTGGAGCAGCAGATCGGCGCCGTCCTGCTGGAGCGCCGCGCCAGCGGCAGCTACCTCAACGAGCTGGGCGAAATCTTCCACCGCCGCACCACCCGCCTGTTCGAGCAGTTCGAGCAGGCGCTGACGATCCTGGGCGTGCCGGAAGACACCGCGCCGGTGATCGCCAAGCGCATCTCCCGCTCCCAGGCCCGCAGCCTGATCGCCATCGTCGAGAGCGGCTCGTTCGCCCAGGCGGCGCAGTCGCTGGAGCTGTCCCAGGCCTCGCTGCAACGGGCGGCGCGCGACCTGGAGGGCAACCTCAAGAAGTCGATCTACTACCGCACCGCCGCCGGGGTGATGGTGACGCCGGCCGGGGTCGAGTTCGGCCGCCGCATCAAGCTGGCCACCCAGGAGATCGAGTGGGGCATCCAGGAGATCGAGGCCGCGCGCGGCAGCGTCGCCAGCCAGATCGCCATCGGGGCCATGCCGTTCGGCGGCAGCATGCTGCTGGCCTCGGTGCTCGACGCCTTTGTCCAGGCCAACCCCAAGGTCGACGTCAAGATCGTCAACGAAAGCGCCTCGGAGATGCTGAAGCGTCTGCGCGACGGCGAGGTCGATTTCGTCATCGGCCTGGTGCAGGAGACCACGGCCGACGACCTGGTCAACGAGGCCCTGGCGCGCACGCCCTACACCGTCGTCGCCCGCCGCGGCCACAAGCTGGCGCGGCAGGGCGAGATCAGGCTCGAGGACCTGCTGCAGTACGACTGGGTGGTCGGCACGCCGGGCTCCAGCCGCCGGGCCTGTTTCGAGCGGATGTTCGAGGGCGGCCCGGGGCCCAAGACCTCGATCGCCACCAGCGCCCTGCCGATCGTCCGCCACCTGCTGCTGCGCAGCGAACGCCTGGCCCTGATGACCTCGTACGAGGTGATGCACGAGAACGACCTGACCGCCCTGCCCTTCGGCCCCGCCGGACCGGCGCCGGCCATCGGGGTGACCATGCGGGCCGGCTGGCTGCCGACGGCCCTGCACCAGGAGTTCATCGACCTGCTGCGCCGCCACACCGCCGACACCACGACCCCGACCCTGGTGCGGCACGCCGGCTGACGGCGTTTCGATCGCCTGGCGCGCCGAATCTGGCGCCGACGGATGGGGCGGCGGCTATCATCTGCCGCCCCATCCGGCTGTTTCGAGTCCCTGCATGAAGACCCTGGAAATCGCGGCCGCCGACGGCCCCTGCCCCGCCTGGTTGAAGACGCCGCAGGGCCAAGGCCCCTGGCCGGGCGTGATCCTCTACATGGACGGCCCCGGCATCCGGCCGGCGGTGCACGAGATCGCCGAGCGGCTGGCCAGCAACGGCTACGCCGTCCTGCTGCCCGATCTGTTCTATCGCTCGGGCCCCTACGGGCCCGTCGACCCGAAGATCGTCTTCACCGATCCCAAGCTGCGCGAGGCCCATCGCGAGACGTTGATGGCCCCGGCCACCCCGGCCCGGGTGATGGCCGACACCGCCGCCTTCCTGACCTTTCTGCGCGACGCGCCCCAGGTGGCCGATGGCCCGATCGGCGTGGTCGGCTACTGCATGGGCGGACGGCTCGCCTTGATCGCGGCCGGGACCTATCCCGACAGCATCGCCGTGGTCGCCTCCTATCACGGCGGCGGCCTGGCCAACGACACGCCGTCCAGCCCGCACCTGCTGGCCCCGAAGATCAAGGCCCGCGTCTATGTGGCCGGCGCGATCGAGGACGCCAATTTCGACGACGCCCAGAAGGCCCGACTGGAAGCGGCCCTGACCGAGGCTGGCGTCGATCATCGGGTCGAGACCTATCCGGCCAAGCACGGCTGGGTGCCCAGCGACATGCCGGTGCACGATTCCGCCGAGGCAGAGCACCATTGGGCCACGCTGGTCCCGCTGTTCGACGGCGTGCTGAAGGAAAAGGCCCGATGACTGACCCCGCCCTCACCCGCCGCACGCTCGGCGCCGGCGCCCTGGCGCTGCTGGCGGCCGGAACCGCCCAGGCCGCGCCGAAGGGCGAGCAACTGGTCTATATCGGAACCCAGGCCACGGAAGGCGGCCAGGGGATCGTCGCGGCCAGGCTAGACTCCCGCACCGGCAAGCTGACCCCGCTCGGCGTCGTCGCCGAGATCGCCCGCCCGACCTGGATGCTGGCCCATCCGTCTCGCCCGGTGCTCTACGCCGTCAGCGAGACCGGCGCCGCCGACGGCCAGGTGCAGGGCAAGGTCCACGCCCTGCGCGCCGATCCTGCCACGGGCCGACTGAACCCGATCTCGGCAGTGGACTCGGGTGGCGGCGGGCCGACCCATCTGACGCTCGATGCGGCGGCCAAGGGGCTGCTGGTCGCCAACTACGCCTCGGGCCATGTCGCCGCCCTGCCCGTCCGCGCCGATGGCGGGCTGGAGGCGCCGGCCTCGGTGCAGGCCGACCAGGGCTCAGGTCCCTCGCCGCGCCAGAAGGGGCCGCACGCACACGGCTCGGTCATCGATCCTTCCGGCCGCTTCGCGCTGGTCGCCGATCTCGGCGCCGACCGGGTGTTCGTCTATCCCTATGATCGCCGCGCGCGACGGCTGGGACCGGCGACGACCGACAGCCTCGCCCTGCCGCCGGGCTCGGGACCGCGTCACCTGGCCTTCCATCCAGGCGGCCGTTTCGTCTTCCTGATCAGCGAGTTGGTCCCGCAACTTCGCGCCTACGCCTGGGACGCCCGTCAGGGACGGCTGACCCTGGCGCATGCGACGCCGCCGCTTTCCGAGACGCCGAAGGCCAGCGGCGCCGAGATCGCGATCAGCCGCGACGGCCGGTTCGTCTACGCCTCGGTGCGGGTGGAGAACGTCATCGTCGCCTTCGCCGTCGATCCGCGCACCGGCGCCCTGACCGAGATCCAGCGCATCGCCTCGGGCGGCCAGACGCCATGGAGCTTTGGAATCGACCAGACCGGCCGTTGGCTGTTGGCGGCCAACCAAGGCTCGAATACCGTGACCGTCCTGGCGCGGGATCCGGCAACCGGCCGCCTCGCCCCGACCGACCAGTCCCTGGCGGTCGGCAAGCCCACCAGCCTCGCGTTCCTGGCCGCCCGCTAGGTCGCGCCCATCGACGGATATCCTGTGAAAGCTTCCCCTACCCGCAAGATCGGCCCGTTCGAGGTCGCCCCGATCGGCCTTGGCTGCATGAACCTCAGCCACGCCTACGGCGCGCCGCCGCCGAGCGAGGACGGCGAGCGGCTGCTGAACCGGGCGCTGGACCTGGGCGTCACCCTGCTGGACACCGCCGCCCTCTATGGCGGCGGCAACAATGAGAAGCTGGTCGGCCGCGCGGTCGCTCATCGCCGGGAGGAATACATCCTGGCTAGCAAGTGCGTGCTCGACATGGACGGCGCCAGGCGCGTGCTCGACGGCTCGCCCGAGGCGATCACCGCCAGCCTGGACCGCTCGCTGCAGCGGCTGGGCGTGGATCATATCGACCTCTTCTACCTGCACCGCCTGGATCGGAACGTGCCGGTCGAAGACTCGGTCGGCGCCCTGTCGCGCGCGGTCGAGGCCGGCAAGATCCGGGCGATCGGCCTGTCGGAGATGTCGGCCGCCACGCTGGAGCGGGCCCACGCCGTCCATCCGGTCGCCGCCATGCAGAGCGAATATTCGCCGATGGTGCGCAATCCCGAGATGGCGGTGCTGGAGGCCTGCCGGCGCCTGGGCGTCGGCTTCGTGGCCTTCTCGCCGGTGGCGCGGGGCCTGCTGGCCGGCGGCGTGACCAGCGCGGCCTACGCCAAGGGCGACATCCGCGCCTGGATGCCGCGCTTCGTCGAGCCGAATCTGGCCCATAACCTGATCGCCGTGAGAGCCTTCGACGCCCTCGCCGGCGAACTCGGCCTGACGCCGGCCCAGCTGTCGCTGGCCTGGACCCTGGCGCGCGGCGAGCACGTCGTGCCGATCCCCGGGACCACGAGCCTGGCGCACCTGGAGGAGAACCTTGGCGCGGCTGGGGTGGAGCTTTCGGCAGATGTGCTTGCCCGCGTGGACGCCCTCTTCGAGGGAGACGCCGTACGCGGCCCGCGCTATCCGGCCGAGGCCCAGGCGCAGATCGACACCGAGCTGCTGCCGGACGAGGTGGTGGCTTAGGACGTTCGGGACGCCCCCTAACGTCCCTCCAGACCGCCTTCCTGGGCCTTGCGCCCAGGACCCATCGTTCAGCCGCTCAGACAGTAGAAAACTTGCTCGGGTCTGAGCGGACGCCGGCATGGGCCCTCGCCACAAGGGCGAGGGAGGCGGCTGGAGGGTAAAGAAAAAGGGCGAAGCCTTGCCGGCTTCGCCCTTTCTGCATTCCCGCAAAAAGCGGCCGGAAGCGCCCAGGCGCCTCCAGCCAGGCCTTGCACTAGAACTTCGCGCCCACCCGCAGACCGTAGGTGCGGGGCGGCAGGTAGGAGCCGTAGTAGACGCCGGCCGTCGAGGTGGCGAAGGCGTAGGACTTCACCAGTTCGTCGGTGATGTTGTTGGCGTAGGCCGTGACCGACCACACGCCTTCCGGCGAGTCGTAGCTCAGGTTCAGGTCGCCCGTCGTGTAGGCGTCCTGGCGGATGATCGGGCTGCGGATGTCGAACAGCAGGTACTGCTTGCTGACGAACCGGGCCCGGGCCGCCGCCGTCAGGCTGCCGCCGTTGGGCAGGTCGAAGCGGTGCGAGTAGTCCACCGTCACCGTCGACTTCGGCGACTTGGGCAGCGGGTTGCCCGAGAAGTCGCCGCCCGACGAATAGGGCGTGACCGGCAGAACGAAGTCGTTGAACTCCGAATGGGTCAGGGCCGCGACCACGCCGAGGCGGTCGGCGGAGCTGATGGCCCACTGCGATTCCAGCTCCAGGCCGTACACCGTCGCCTTGTCGGCGTTGTAGGTGATCCGGCCCGAGGCGGTGCAGGCCGCCAGGTTGGACGGCAGGTTCAGGCAGCCCAGCTGGCTGGCCTGGTAGTTCTTGTAGCCGTAGTGGAAGGCCGTGAGGTTCAGCTGCAGCGCGTTGCTGAACAGACGGTTCTTCGACCCCGCCTCGAACGACAGCACCTTCTCGGGCTCATACGAATTGGGCGGCAGGCCGTCGTAGTTGCCGCCGGCCTTGTAGCCGGTCGCGGCGGTGAAATAGATCAACGAGCGCTCGGCCAGCTGGTACTCGGCCGAGGCCTTCCAGTTGGTCGCCTTCCACTCGGCGTTGGCGGTATTGGTGATGTTGGACAGCAGCACGCCCGCGGCGTTGCGCACCTGGGTGCTGCCGGTCTGCTTCTTCTGGTCGTTGGTGTAGCGCAGGCCGCCGGTCAGGCGCAGCTTGTCGGTGACGTGCCAGGTGGCCTGGCCGAACAGGGCGCGCGAGAAGGCGTCGATGTCCGGATAGCCGAAGGTGACCTGGGTCGGCGGCGCCAGCAGCACCTGGTAGGAACTCTGGGCCTCGCCCCAGTAGTAGGCGCCGAGGATCCACGACACGGTCTGGTCGCCGGGCGAGGCCAGGCGCACTTCCACCGACTGCTGCTTGGCTTCCTGGTTCAGCTGGATGCGGCGGTCGCTGGCGTAGAGGTTGTCCAGCTTCATCTCGTGATAGGCCGGAAGCACGGTGAGCGTCGCCGGGCCGAAGTCCCAGGTGATCTCGCTGTGGACGCCCCAGTTGCGGTTGTCGATGGGGGCGCCGGGGTTGGTGGTGTTGGTCGAGCGCGGATCCACGCCGGCCACGTTCAGCTTGTAGGCCGCCGGACCGACGCCCTTGCGCAGGTCGTAGTCGGCGCCCAGCAGGATCGACAGGTCCTCGGTCGGCTTGACCAGCAGCTGGCCGCGGAAGGCCCGGGAATCCTGGTCCTCGCTCTTGCCGTCGGCGGCGTAGCCGTCGCGCTTCAGGGTGCGCATGGCGACCCGGGCGGCGACCTTGTCGCTGAACGGCAGGTTGGCCATGCCGCTGACGCCGACCTGGTTGTAGGAGCCGTACTCGGCGCCCAGGGCGGCTTCGAAGTCGAAGCGCGGGCGGGCCGAAATGACGTTGATGGCGCCGGCGGTGGCGTTGCGGCCGTAGAGCGTGCCCTGCGGGCCGCGCAGCACTTCCACCTGCTGGATGTCGTAGATCAAGCCGCCGGTCGACTGCGGCCGGCCCAGATAGACGCCGTCGATGTGATAGGCGACGGCCGGGTCGCCCTGCGGGCCGTCATTGGTGCTGAAGATGCCGCGAATGGCGACGCCGGTGGCGGCGTTGCTGGAGTTGATCTCGACGTTCGGAGCCGAGCCTTGCAGCGCCTGCAGGTTCGGCGCGGCCTGCTTCTCCAGGCTGTCGGCGCTGATGGCCGTGACGGCCACCGGAATGTTCTGGACGTTTTCGCTGCGCTTCTGGGCGGTGACGACCACCTCTTCCAGCGCGGCGGGCTCGACCGGCGCCTGGCCGGCGGCCTGGGCGTTGGCGACGGCGCTCCAGCCGATCGCGATGCCGGCGCCGGCGAGCAGCGCGGCCTTCAGCGGGCGACGTCCGGGCATGGTTTGACCCCTCATTCGTAACCTCCCTCATATGTCATCGCCCCGCCTCTTTGGACTGGGGTCGTTGATTGGTTCTTGGATCGACGGCCCCGCACACGACCGGTCGCCGACCTGAATTTCGCGGGGTCGAGTCCTCGGAGGATCGCCAGAGATCAAGACGCGAAGCCTCGCGCGCCCGCCGCGATGTCGCATGCGGAGCCCTGCGCCGAGACGCGCTCTCGATGTCTGCTGACGATCCCCTGAGGTCTCTCCCGCCCCCGCTGATCTCCGAGTTGAAGTAGATCAGGCGGAAGGCGGAAGAGAGGGATCGAAAACCCGCAGCGCCCGATAGCTTTACCGAACGCCGTTTCCCTTATCCGGCCGGCAGGTACATGGGCATGGAGTCTTCCCACAGGCTGTCGGTCAGCAGGCGCTTGCCCGTGCCGTCGGCGTTCATGACCATGATCTGGCCGTAGGGCTGGAAGGTGTTGTCGTAGAGCGCGGCCTCCTCGCGGAAGCCGTACATGCCGGTGCTGAACAGGATGCGGCCGTCGGCGCTCCAGACGGCGTGGCCGTCGTTGCCGCGGTTGGTGGTCAGGCGCTGCAAATCCGAGCCGTCCGGCCGGATCGTGAAGACGTCGAAGTTCACCGCGTCCACCTTTCGCGTGAAGACGATGCGCTTGCCGTCCGGCGACCAGAACGGAAGGTTGTCGTAGCCGGTGGTCAGCACCCGGATCTGGCGGGTGTCGAGATTGATGACCCGCAGGCCCTTCTCACTCTCGCCCCAGACGCGGAAGACGATCTCCTTGCCGTCAGCCGAATAGCTGGGGAAGCCCGAATGGATCGTGCCGTCGGTCAGGGGCTCATAGTCGGTCCCGTCGGCGCGCACCCGCATCAGCGTGGCCTTGCCCTTGGCGCGTTCCTGGAACCAGACGCCCATGCCGAAGGTCAGCCACTGGCCGTCGGGCGACCAGCCCGGCATGAAGGCGCCGGCCAGGCCCTTCTTGAGCAGCACCGGGTCCAGCCCCTTGCCCTCGACGTCGAACACCACGCGGCGGTTCGAACCGTCGCGGTTCATGGTCACCAGCGAGGAGTTGCCCTGCTGCTTCTCGGTGATCGCCAGGACGCCGTCCTTGGAGACGACCGGGAAGACGTCGGTGTGCAGGTAGTCGAACTTCGGGTCCCAGCTGTAGAGCGGCTTGAACTGGCCGCGGGCCTTGAAGCCGACCTTCTCGTAGATGACGCTCTTGCCGTCCGGCGACCAGACGGGCGAGCGCACCACGCGCTTCACCGGGGCCTTGCCGTCGGTGGTGTAGAGCCCCTCTTCCGGCCCGCCCTTGCGCTGGTAGGCGACGACGTCGTTGCCGATAAACTGCGGGAAGAGCTTGAAGCCCGGGCCCGAGGTCAGCTCGGCGCGCGCGCCGGTGGCCACGTCGACCGAGACGATCTGCGAGGTGACGCCGCCGACGGTGTCGGGCCGGCGGGTGAACCAGGTGTCTTCCGTGGTCAGTTCATAGAAGGCTACGCGCTTGCCATCCGGCGACCACTTGGGCGAGCCCAGGCAGTAGCCCGGCTTGGAGGCGATGCGGCGGAAGCCCTTGCCGTCGGCGCCGATGACGTAGATCGACAGCTCCTGGGTGTGCTCCCAGCCCTTGCCCTCGTGGTGGCCGCGCCAGTCGGTGTTGCGATCGGACGAGAAGGCGATCCATTTGCCGTCAGGCGACCAGGACGGGCGAAAGAAGCCGTTGGGCAGGCTGGGATCGCCCTGCACCTCGGGCGCGCCGGTCAGGTTGGTCAGGCGCTTGGCCTTCAGGTCCAGGATCCAGACATTGGCGACGTAACCCTGGCGGGTCGAGACGAAGGCCAGGCGCGAGCCGTCCGGCGACAGCTCGCCGGAGTCGTCGACCGCCGAGCCGACCACCAGGGGCTGGATGCTTGAGCCGTCGAGATTGGCGCGGAACAGGTCGGACTGGCCGTCGCCGTTGCGCTCGGAGGTGAAGACCACCGACTTGCCGTCGGCGCTGAAGCTGGCGTGATAGTCGAACACCGAGGCCTGGAGCAGCTTGCGCTCGTTCGAGCCGTCGGCATTGGCGATGTAAAGTTCGGACGACGAAGGGCCGATGCGGTTCATCAGCATCACGCCTTTGCCCCCCGCCGGAGACGACGCGGGCGCCGCGGCCATCGCCTTGCCCGCCATCAACGCGGCCGGGACAGCGGCGAGGAAGTGTCGGCGGTCCATGTATTCCTCCTGGTACGCGCCGCCTGTCACGCGGCGGCTTGGTGTTCGTCGGACGGCGTCGGCTCCGTCTTCTTGTTCTTCTAGGCTAAGCCGGAGGAAGGCCCGGCGTGTCGATCAGAATTGCGTCCGGTCCTATCCATTTCGGCGCGGCGCCTCCTCGACCTGGGCGGATTCGAAGGTCCGCGCCCGGCGCAGGGCTGGGAACCACCAGGCCCAGAGGCCGGTGACGATGATGGCGCCCACGCCGCCGAACACCACCGCCGGCACCGGTCCGATAGCGGCGGCGAGGAAGCCGGACTCCGCCTCGCCCAGTTCGTTTGAGGCCGAGATGAACAGCGACGAGACCGCCGCCACCCGTCCCCGCATCGCGTCGGGCGTCGACAGCTGGATCAGCGACTGGCGGACATAGACCGACAGCATGTCGGCTGCGCCCAGCACGGCCAGGCAGACCAGGGACAGCGGCAACCAGCGCGACAGGCCGAAGACCACGGTGGCGACGCCGAAGACAGCGACCGAGACCAGCATCTTCACGCCGACATCGTGCTTCAGCGGTCGCCAGGAGAACAGCAGCGCGGTGACCATGGCCCCGACCGCGGGGGCGGCGCGCAGGTGTCCCAGTCCCTCCGGCCCGACATGCAGGATGTCGCGCGCGAAGATCGGCAGCATGGCCGTGGCGCCCCCCAGCAGCACGGCGAAGAGGTCGAGCGAGATCGCGCCCAGCACCAGCCTGTTGGCGCGGACGTAAACGAGCCCCTCGATCATCAGCTTCCAGGGCTTGCGCGGCGGGCCGATCGTACGGGCGGCCGGACGCACCAGCAGCATGCACAGCAGCGACAGGGCGAACAGCAAGGCGCTGACGACGTAGGGAACCGGCGGCGACCAGGCGTAGAGATAACCGCCGGCGGCCGGGCCGAGGATCGAGCCGACACGGCCGGCGATGGCGTTGGTGGCGATGGCCAGGGGCAGCACCTCGGGCGGTACGATGTTGGGTCCCAGGGCGTTCAGGGCCGGCATCGAGAAGGCCCGCGCCACGCCGAGAAACACCGCCACGCCCAGCAGGGCCGGAATGGTCGCCCCGCCCGACCAGGTCAGCCAGCCCAGGGCGACGGCGCACAGCAGTTGCAGCGAGGTGGTGAGGCAGACGATCAGCCGGCGATCGTAGCGGTCGGCCGCCCAGCCGGTCACCAGGGTCAGGGCGAACAGCGGCGCGAACTGGGCCAGGCCCACGAAGCCGAGCTGAAGCGCGGCGTCCTTGGTGTCCATGGTCGCGCGCGCCAGGTCGTAGACCTGCCAGCCGACGACGATGACCAGGATGTTCTGGGCCAGCACCGAACACATCCGCGCCGTCCAGAAATAGCGAAAACTGGCGAACGCGAAGGGGTGGCGCGGCTGGGCCATCGGATACTCCTGGCCGCGATCGGACGGCGGCGGTGCGCACCTTTAGCGCCGCCCGGACGGGACAGTCACGCCAGGCGCGTCCTTGAGGCGCGTTCTTTCGCACAGAACCGATAGCCGCCGGCCCGTCTTGAATGGCCAGCTCCTCGCAGGCGCTCGTACCAAGGACGGCTACGGGAGGAGCCAGGACCATGACCACGGGCGCGGAAGCCGCCGTCCGGATGCTGCAGCATCACGGCGTCAAGCACATCTTCGGCCTGTGCGGCGACACCAGCCTGCCGTTCTACGACGCGCTCGCCCGCCTCGACCACGGCATGGAGCACGTGCTGACCCGCGACGAGCGCAGCGCCGCCTACATGGCCGACGCCTATGCCCGGGTGACCGGCAAGGTCGGGGTCTGCGAAGGCCCCAGCGGCGGCGGGGCGACCTACATCCTGCCCGGGGTGGTCGAGGCCAACGAGTCGTCGATCGCCCTGCTGTCGATCACTTCCGACGTGCCGGTGACCGCGCGCGGCCGCTATCCCCTGACCGAGCTGGACCAGAAGGCCCTCTTCCGGCCGCTGACCAAGTGGAACACCGTGGTCGATCACGTCGGCCAGATCCCGCACGTCTTCCGCACCGCCTTCCGCGCCGCGACCACCGGCCGCCCCGGCGCGACCCATATCGGCCTGCCCTACGACCTGCAGAAGCAGACGGCGGACTTCGACCTCTGGGCCCAGGCCGAGCACGGGTCCTTTCCCGCTTTCCGGACCGGGCCTTCGCCCGACCTCGTAGCGGCGGCCACGGACGTGATCCTGGCGGCGAAGCGGCCGGTGTTCGTGGTCGGCGGCGGCGTGATCATCTCCGGCGCCAGCGCCGAACTGGCCGCCCTGGCGGCCTTGCTCGACGCGCCGGTCGCCTCGACCGTCAGCGGCCATGGCGCGATCGCCGACGACCATCCGCTGGCCGTCGGCGTGGTCGGGGCCAATGGCGGGGTGGACCAGACGCGCGAGATCGTGGCCGGCGCCGACACGGTGATCTTCGTCGGCTGCCGCGCCGGCTCGACCACCACCGAACATGGCGAGGTTCCCGGCCGCGACGTGCCGATCGTCCATATCGACGTCGATCCGATGGTGGTCGGGGCCAACTATCGCGTCGAGGCCGGCCTGGTCGGCGACGCCCGGCTGTGCCTGGCCGCCCTGGGCTCGGCGATCGCCCGCCGGCTGGACGGCGAGGCGCGCGACACGGGCGCGGCCGAACGCCTGAAGGCCATGCGCCTGGCCAAGCGCGCCCGCTTCGAAGACCTGGCCCAGTCCACGGATCGCCCGATCCGCCCCGAGCGCGTGCTGGCGGCGCTGCAAGCCGCCCTGCCCCGCGACGGGATCATCGTCGCCGACCCCGGCACGCCCTGCCCCTACTTCTCGGGCTATTTCGACTTCAACTTCACGGGCCGGCGGTTCATCACCAACCGGGCGCACGGAGCGCTGGGCTTCTCCCTGCCCGCCTCGATCGGCGCGGCCTATGGCGCGCCCAATTCCAAGGTGGTGGCGGTGATGGGCGACGGCAGCTTCGGCTTCGCGGTCGGCGAACTGGAGACCATCGTCCGCAAGCGCCTGCCGATCACCCTGATCGTGTTCTCCAATTCCTCCTACGGCTGGATCAAGGCCAGCCAGAAGAGCGGCTATGGCGAGCGCTACTTCTCGGTCGATTTCGGCCGCTCCGACCATGCCCGTATCGCCGAAGCGTTCGGGCTGAAAGCCTGGTCGGTGAGCGATCCAGCGGCGCTGGACGGCGTGGTCCGCGCCGCCCTGGCCCACGAAGGCCCCACCCTGATCGACGTGATCTCACAGCCGCTGGAGGAAGCCGCCGTGCCGGTCAGCCGCTGGATGGGCTGACCGAGGGCGCTGCACCCACGACGCCGGATCCGGCAATCGCTCCTTCTTGCGGCGCGGTTGATTGATCGTCGTTACTCGACCTGCTAGTGGCGGCGCGTGAGGGGATCCCGAATGCGCAGGAACGGTGCGTACGCAGCGCTGTTGGCCTGGGGCATCGCCGCGGCGGCTATCTCGGCGTCGCCGGCGCAGGCGCAAAGCGCCCGCGCTCTGCAAATCGACACGACGGGCCAGTCGCTGGCCACGGCCCTGACCGACATCGCCCGGCGATCGGGCCGCGAATTGCTGCTGGCCGCGCCGACGATCGGCGGACGGAGCGCGCCCCGCCTCAAGGGCCGCTACACGCTCGACCAGGCCCTGCCGCTGCTGCTGGCCGGATCGGGCCTTGGCCACCGTCGCACGGCCGACGGCATCTACATCATCGAGGTCGCGCCGAGGCTTCCGCCACCGCAGCCGGATGTCCCGGTCGCCTTGCCCGAACTGCTCGTGACCGCCCGCAGCCAGAACAGCGACATCCAGCGCACAGAGAACGACATCCAGCCCTACAAGGTCTGGACCAGTCGCGGCATAGAGCAGACCGGCTCGACCGACATCAACGACTTCCTGCGCGTGACGACGACCGCCAACGCCCAGATCGCGTCGGCGCTGCAGACCCCGGCCGGCAACAACGCCAGCAACCGCTCCGAAGTCGACCTGCGGGGCCTAGGCTCCAACCAGACGCTCGTCCTGGTGGACGGCAGGCGAATGCCCGCCCTGCCCTCGGGCGCATCCGCCTCCATCCTGCAATCGGACCTCAACGGCCTGCCGCTCGCCGCGATCGAGCGGATCGAAGTCCTGAATTCCACGGCCGGCGGCGTCTACGGGTCGGGAGCGACCGCCGGCGCGATCAACATCGTGCTCAAGCGCGATTATCAGGGCGCCGATCTCTCCGGCGACTACGGGATCACCGACGGCGGCGACGCCGCGACCCGCCGGCTCGACGGACGGGTCGGCTTTTCCCCTGACGACGGCCGCACGGAAGTGATGGTCACGTTCGGCCTGCTGCGCGCCGACGCCCTGAGCGCCGGAGCACGCGACTACAGCGCCAGGGCCCGCGCGAGACGCCTGGCGAACGATCCGGCCTCCGCCCTCGCCGACTACCCGGTCAGCCGGTCGATCAACATCTTCAGCGCCTCTGGCGCCGCCCTGGTGCTCGATCCCGCCTATGGCGGCGCCAGCCTGGGCGCGGCGACGACCTTCGCGCCAGCGTCCTACGGCGGCGCGACGACCGACGGCGCCGCCCTGCTGCTGGCCAACGCCGGACGATTGGACCTCGGCCTGTCGCCCGACGTCAGCGGCGAGCGCCAGACGCTCCTGAGCAAGCACGAGACCTCGTCCCTGATCGGCAGCGTCCGCCGCCGGTTCGGCGAGGCGGTCGAGGCCTATGCCGACCTGCTGGTCCTGCAGAACGACGGCGAGGCGGTGATCCCGTGGAACACGTCACAAGCCGTCCGCATCGTCGCGGGCGCGCCGACCAATCCGTTCCAGCAGGACATCTACGTCACCTTTCCGGCGCCTGGCTTCGACCCGGTCGTCCGCAACCGCAGCCGGACGACGCGGGGATCGGTCGGGGTGATCGCGGAGCTGTCGCGCGGCTGGAAGCTCAGCGCCGACTACAGCGCCGGCAGCGCGCGGATCGACGTCGCCCTGACCGCCAGACCGCCGGGTCCGATCGTCTCCACCGCGGTCATGCAGGGCCGAGGCCTCGATGGCAGCGCGCCGCTCAGCCCCCTGGGCGGGCTGGAGGCGTTTCTCGGCGCGCTGGCCAGCCATACCGTCGACGCCGGCTATGCGTTTTCGCAGGTCGACCGCTTCCAGGACCGGTCGATCCGGCTGGCGGGACCGATCCTCGACCTCGGCGGCGGTCCTTTGACCCTGTCCCTGACGGCGGGGGACCGGCGCGACCATGTCCCGAGCGCCGTCTATCGTCGATGGGCCCCGCTTACCGGCCTCGCCACCGAGGCGCCGATGACGAGCCTGACCCAGTCGGCCCGCCACTACGACGCCGAACTCCGCGCGCCGCTGACGGACCGCCGCGACGGCCCGACCGGATTGAAGGGCCTGGAGTTCCAGCTAGCCGTCAGCCGCGAACGCAACCGGGAACGCCTGCCCGCCAACCTCGCCTCCGAGGATCCACGCTACGAGACCACGAAAGAGGCCGCCCAGACCACGACGGTCTACACTGCGGGCTTCAAGGTCTTTCCCGTCACCGGCCTGATGGTCCGGGCCAGCGCGGCGTCGGGCTTCCTGCCGCCTCGGACCGACCAGCTATGGTCGACGACCGGCGCCTACACCTCTGACCCCGACACGTTCGCGACCTCGTCGCGCTATCTCTACCTGCCGGCCGCGTTCGCTCCGAAGGACCCCAGGCGCGGCGGCGAGGCGCTGGGCCTCGCGGGCGGCTATGACATCGTCGAGGGCGGATCGACGAACCTGCTGCCGGAGCGCGCGCGCAGCCTGTCCGCTGGCGTCGTGCTGACGCCGACCTGGCTGGAGCGGCTGCGGGTCTCCATCGACTACACCCGGATCGACAAGCGGCGGGAGATCGTCAGCGCCAGCGCCCATGACGTGGACTACTTCCTCGACAACGAGGCGCTGTTTCCCGGACGCGTGACGCGCGCGCCGCTCAGCGACGCCGATCGCGCCAGGGGCTTCACCGCCGGCGTCGTCACCGCCGTGGACACCACGGCCCTGAACATCGGCAGGACGCTGGTCGAGGCGATCGACCTGCAGGGCGACTACCTGATCCCGACCGCGCGCCTGGGAGACTTCAAGCTGCGCGCGGCGGCCACCTGGCAGCCGCATCTGAGACGGCAGGCCGATCCGCAGAGCGAGGCGGTCGAAGCGGCGGGCTACGCCGACGGTCCCCTGATCTGGCGCGCGAACGGCGGCCTGGACTGGGCGAAGGGGGCCACGACCCTGGGCGTGACCGTGGCCTTCTATGACGGCTATCGCGTGTTCGACAGCACCGACAGCGCTGACACCGCGGCCAGGAAGGTGTTGCAACAGGGCGCGAGCCGGGTTCCGCCACAGGCCTATGTCGATCTCTACGCGACCCGTCGCGTGGCGCTCGAAACCACGGCCGGCGGGCTGCGGGAAGTCCAGCTGCGCTTCGGCGTGCAGAACGTCCTCGATCACGATCCGCCCCTGATCGCGCAGTCGAGCCCGTCAGACCGCTCCCTGCCCTACAGCGCCTATGGCGACCCGCGCGGGCGGCGTTTCGAGTTCGGCCTGGTCGGTCATTTCTAGGGCCTGGCGAGCCCGGATGAGGGTTCCTGGAAAACCTGCGTTCCCCCCGCTGAAGGCGTCCGCCCGGACGTCCGGACGCGGCCTCGCGCCGCGCTCATCCCTGGAGGACAGCAAGTGTTCAAGCTCGCGCCAATCGCCTTGGCGACCCTACTTCTCGCGACCCCCGCCATGGCGCAGGTCAAGCCTTTCCCGGCCAGCTTCAAGACCCAGGAGATCGCCACCAACGGCGCGACGATCCACGTCCGCGTCGGCGGTTCGGGACCGGCCGTCGTGCTGCTGCATGGCTATGGCGAGACCGGCGACATGTGGGAGCCGCTGGCCGTCGAACTGGCCAAGGATCACACCGTCGTCGTGCCCGACCTGCGCGGTCTTGGCCTGTCGTCCAAGCCCGCTTCCGGCGGCTACGACAAGAAGAACCAGGGCCAGGACGTGGCTGGCGTGCTCGACGCGCTGAAGATCAACAAGGCCGACCTGGTCACCCACGACATCGGCAACATGGTCGGCTACGCCTTCGCCGCCGAGCATCGCGATCGGGTGGGCCGGTTCGTGCTGATCGACGCGCCGCTGCCCGGCGTCGGGCCGTGGGACGAGATCCTGAAGAACCCGCTGCTGTGGCACTTCCGGTTCGGCGGTCCCGACATGGAGCGCCTGGTCGCCGGCCGCGAGCGCATCTATCTCGACCGTTTCTGGAACGAGTTCTCGGCCAATCCCGCCCGGTTCACCGAGGCCTCGCGCCAGCACTACGCCAAGCTCTACGCCCAGCCCGGCGCCATGCACGGCGGCTTCTCGCAGTTCGCCGCCTTCGACCAGGACGCCATCGACAACAAGGCCTTCGTCGCCGAGGGCAAGCTGACCGTGCCGGTGCTCGCGCTGGGCGGCGAGAAGTCGTTCGGACCGATGATGGCGACGGTGATGCGGTTCGCGGCCAGCAACGTGACCCAAGGCGTCGTCCCCGATTCCGGCCACTGGATCATGGAGGAGAACCCCAAGGCCACCGTGGCGATGGTGCGCGACTTCCTGGACGCCAAGCCGTGAGCCGCCTCGTTGCCATATCGGCCGGCGCCGCGACCCTGCTGGCGACCTTCGCCCTCGCGGGCGGCGCCTGGGCCGCCGAGCCCCTGGCTCGCCTGACGCCGTCAGAGATCGACGGCCTGGCCAAGGGCGGCGCCACGGCCGGCACCTCGGGCGTATCGGGCATCCGCACGACGGTCCTGTACGGCGACCCGATCAAGGCCGGTCCCTACACGATCGCGCTGCAAGTCCCGCCCAACACCCGCATCGCCGCCCACGGGCACCGCGACGACCGCACCGCCGTGGTCGTCGCCGGCGTCTGGCGCTTCGGCTACGGGCGCAAGGCCGAAGAGGCCCTGGTCAAGATCCTGCCGCCGGGCAGCTTCTACAGCGAGCCGGCCGGGGTGGAGCATTTCGCCATGACCGGACCGGAAGGCGCCAGCGTCTATATCTCCGGCTTCGGCCCGACCAGCACCGACTATGTCGAGGCGGCCGACGCGCCCAAGCCCTGACAACATCGACCTTGGGGGGCAAGGCAGACGCCTTGCCCCCTTCGTCCGATCGGACCAGGAAGCCGCGGTTCAGCGCCGCGTGGAGACGAGTTCGTAGGTGTCGGCGTCGCGGGCGACCATCCGGACCGGCAGCACCTGCGACACCGAACGTCCGAACCGCCTGGCGTCGCCCGTCCTGAAGACGCCGGTGATGCGCAGCGCCGCGACCTTCGGGTCGCGGATGACGATCCTGGCTCGCGTGTAGCGGTTCAGCAGGCCGACGGCTTCGGACAGCGGCTGGTCGTGAAACTCCAGGACGCCCTGCTTCCAGCCGAGGGCCTCGTCGAGATCGACCGGCGCCACCCTGCCCTGCGCGCCGTCCCTGGCGGTGAAGGCCTGGCCGGGCGCGAGCCGGACCGGCGGCTCGCTCGCCCGCACCTGGACCGGGGCTACCGACACGGCGCCTTCGGCCAGCACGACCCGCAAGGCGCCCGGCGCCAGGCGTACATCGAATTGGGTGCCCAGCGCGGTGACCACGCGCCCGCCGGCGCGAACCGCGAAGGGATGGGCCCGGTCATGGGCGACGTCGAAGAACGCCCGGCCGCTCAGCAGGCGCACCTCGCGCCGACCGCCGGAAAAGGCCACGTCGATCCCGCTGTCGACGTCCAGCGTCACCCGGGTGCCGTCCGGCAGATCGACGATGGATTTCTGGCCCTTGCCGGTGACGTAGTCGGCCCGGCCGACGGCGGTGAGCGAAGGCCCCGCCTCGACCGCCACCTTGGCCGGCGCGCCTGAACCGCCGAACCAGCCTTGGTGAACGCCCGTGAGCAGCGTCGCCGACACCGCCAGAGCCGCGATCGACGCCGCAATCGCCCGAGGCCAGAACGGCTTGGCGGCCGGCTCGGGCCTGGCCCGCCGCGCCGCCCGCGCCATGGCGGCGATCAGGTCGCTGTCCTCGGCGTCCTCGAAGACGTCCCAGAGCCGATGGGCCTGGATCCAGGCGTCGCGGTTGTCCTGGCTTTCCTCCAGCCAGGCCGCGAACTGCTCGCGCTGGGGCGACTGATCGAGGTCGTCGCGGGCCAGCCAGCGCGCCGCGGCCTGGGCGGGGGTCATGACGTCGCGGGTCATCGGGCGTCTCCCGCGTGGGCCATCAGGTGCTCGATGGCGCGGACCATGTGCTTTTCCACCGTGCTGATCGAAAGGCCAAGGCGCGTGGCGATGGCCTGGTGGCGCAGGCCGTCGATCCGGCGCAGCAGGAAGATCGTCCGCGTTCGCTCCGGCATGGTCATCAGGGCGGCCGCGGCGGCGTTCAGCGCCTGCTTGCCGGCGTAGATGCGATCGGGGTCGAAGTCGTGTTCGTCGCGAAGGCTAGGGTCCAGCACCACGTGCCCGTCGGCGTGCCGAACCGCCCGACGCCGATAGCGGTCGGCCAGGACGCTGGCGGCGATCTGGAAGATGTAGGCGCTGGCGTGATCGGTGTTCGAGGGCGTGCCGCGCACGGTCAGGCGCAGGAACACCTCCTGGACCAGATCCTCGATCTCGACGGGGTTGCGCACCCGGCGTCGGAAATAGGCGGCCAGCGGTCCGCGCATCGCCGACGCCTGGCGGGCGAAGACGTCCGCGCGCGCAGCGGCCTCGGAGGCGTCGGACATGGGCTCCCCTCGCGCCATTCCCATCAGAGACTCCGATCCCTGTCCAACGGCATGTGGCGCGGGCTTTCGAAAGGGCAGAACGCAGCGCCGGCGAAAGTCCTCATCAAAAATATTTCCTGGATCGACCGGCGGGGTCGCCCGGCTCGCACCGGTGGCGAATGAGGGTTTTCGTCGCCCGTGCGTAATGCCTCCCCGGGCGGACACAAGCGACGGTCGCCGACGGAGATGACGATGTGCGATCCCTCGATGGACAAGACGGACCTCGCCTCGGCGCTCGCCTCGCCGATCGATCCGATGGCGCTGACCGTGCTGGACATGCTGGATCGCGCCGACCGGGCGGTGGAGGTCGAT
The DNA here is from genome assembly GCF_003185805.1 of Caulobacter sp. D5. Taxonomy (GTDB): domain Bacteria; phylum Pseudomonadota; class Alphaproteobacteria; order Caulobacterales; family Caulobacteraceae; genus Caulobacter. The sequence continues at coordinate 1,309 of NZ_QHJY01000137.1, read as the reverse complement.
CCCCGTCAGGCCCGGATCCTCATCGGCCAGGTGTCGCGCCTTCTGGCGCCGGCCCGCGATGCCCGCCTCACGCCGAGGCGGCGTTCGGACCTGACGCTCGCGCCATGGCAGGAGCGCAGGGTCGTGCGCCATATCGACGAGCGCCTCGGTCAACCGATCGGCGTCGCCGAACTGGCCGAAGGCGTCGGCTTCAGCCCCAGCCACTTCTCGCGCTGCTTCAAGAGCAGCTTCGGCGTCGCCCCGCGCGGATATGTGATCCGCAGACGCCTGGAGCGCGCCAAGAGCCTGATGCTGCATACCCGCTTGCCACTGTGTCAGATCGCAATGGATTGCGGCTTCAGCGACCAGGCGCACATGTCCCGCACCTTCCGCGCCATCGTCGGCAGCTCGCCGAACCGCTGGCGGCGAGAGCAGGCTTCGGACGCGGCGATCTTGATTCCCACAAGCCTGCCGAACGTTTCACAAATTGGGAAACAACGCCTCGAAGGCTGAGATTTCAATTCAATCTTGAAACATAGATTTCCAATAGATTTCCATTCGTTTTCGCTGAATGCAGATTGGCCGAAATTCGCCGTTATATAGTCATGAAGCGCACGCTTCCGAATTGACAAACCATCGACTTCGACAAGATTGCCAAAATCGTTGCAGAGATCGCAAAGATCCGCAGCGAACGTGAAGACCGCTCACATAGGCGACGCCGCGATAACCCCCGCGTACGATCGTCAACACATCGAGGCATGACGTCGAAACTTCGGCGCTCGTGTTCTGCCAGCGAGCGCTGCTCCCGACGCAACGAAGCGTCGGCGACCGATCGCCAAGGCCCCGGTGTTTCCACACGCCAGCTTCGATCCAACCGCCACGCCCGCGACCACAGCGGCGTTCGGCGGCTCGACCTGGCGCGTCTCGATTTCGGCCAACACACACCGCGGCGACCGGAGGGGGCGCCGCGCTGAACAAGGGCGGTCACCGCCTGCACTCTCGGAGGGAACTCATGAAGAACGTCCGCAGATCACGCTTCGAAACCCAATTGCTGATGACCACGGGCCTGGCCGCGGCCATCCTGGGCTCGAGCTCGTCGATCGCCCTGGCCCAAGCCGCCCAGCCCACCGATACGGCCAAGGCCGCGCCCGAAGCCACGGTCGAGAACAAGGTCGCGGAAATCGTCGTCGTCGGCACCCGCGCCAGCCTGCAGTCGGCCATGGGCCGCAAGAAGCGGGCGGGCACGATCTCGGACTCGATCGTCGCCGAAGACATCAGCCAGTTCCCCGACAAGAACGTCGGCGAGGCCCTGGGCCGGGTGACCGGCGTG
>NZ_QHJY01000136.1 GCF_003185805.1 Caulobacter sp. D5 | reverse complement strand
GGCCTACAGCCCGCGCGGCATGGTCGCCACGGCCAATCCCTTGGCCACCGAGGCGGGCCTGCGGGTGCTGCGCGAAGGCGGCTCGGCCGTCGATGCGGCGGTGGCGGTGCAGGCGGTGCTGGGCCTGGTGGAGCCGCAGAGCTCGGGCCTGGGCGGCGGCTCGTTCCTGATGGTCTACGACGCCAAGACCGGCAAGGTGACGGCCTATGACGGCCGCGAGACCGCGCCCGCGGCCGCGACGCCGGCCCTGTTCCTGGGCGACGACGGCAAGCCCGTGCCGTTCATCAACGCGGTGCTGTCGGGCCGCTCGACCGGCGTGCCCGGCGCGGTCGGCATGCTGGCCCAGGCCCAGAAGGAGCACGGCGCCATCGGCTGGGACCGCCTGTTTCTCGACGCCGAGAAACTGGCCGACCAGGGCTTCACCGTCAGCCCGCGCCTGGCCTCGATGATCAACGGCCGCTCTCCCCAGGGCAAGACGGCCGACGCGACCGCCTATTTCACCAAGCCCGACGGCCAGCGCTACCAGGCCGGCGAGACGCTGAAGAACCCGGCCTACGCCGCCACCGTGCGTCGCCTGGCCGCCGAAGGGCCGTCGGCGCTCTATGAAGGCCCGCTGGCGCAGGCGATCGTCGCCAAGCTGCACGAGGGCGAGCGGCCCTCGGCCATGACCCTGGCGGATCTCGCCGCCTACAAGCCGCGCAGCGCCGACGCCCTCTGCCGGCCGTGGAAGGTCTACACCGTCTGCGTGCCCAACCCGTCGTCGAGCGGGGTGTCGCTGTTGCAGGCCCTGCTGATGCTCGAGCACACCGACATCGCCAAGCGCGGTCCCAAGGACCCGATCGCCTGGACCCAGATCGCCGAGGCCGAGCGGGTGATGTACGCCGACCGCGACCGCTATGTCGGCGACCCGGGCAAGGTGACCGTGCCGGTCGAGGGCCTGCTGGACCCGGCCTATGTCAAGGAGCGCGCCAAGCTGATCGGCGAGACGGCCGGCCCGGTCCCGACCTTCGGCCTGCCCAAGGGCGCGCCCAAGGTCGGCCCGGACTCGACCATCGAGCCGGGCGGCACCACCCACTTCGTCATCGTCGACCCGGCCGGCGACGTGGTGTCGATGACCACCACGGTCGAGAGCATCTTCGGCTCGGGCCGGATGGTCGGCGGCTTCTTCCTCAACAACCAGCTGACCGACTTCAACTTCGCGCCGATCGACAAGGACGGCCTGCCTGGCGCCAACGCCGTGGCCGGGGGCAAGCGCCCGCGCTCGTCGATGTCGCCGCTGATCGTGCTCGACAAGAAGGGCAAGTTCCTGGCCGCCGTCGGCTCGCCGGGCGGCTCGGCGATCCTGTCCTATAACCTCAAGGCCATGGTCGGGGTGTTCGACTGGGGCCTGTCGATGCAGGACGCCGTCGCCCTGCCGAACCTGGTGGCGCGGGGCGAGGTGTTCTCGGGCGAGGTCGACCGCTTCGGCCCGGAGCTGACCGCGGCCCTGCAGGCGCGGGGCGTGATGGTCAAGGAAGGCCAGAACGAGAATTCGGGCCTGCACGGGGTGATCGTGCGGGCCGGGGGCAAGCTGGAAGGCGGCGCGGATCCGCGTCGCGAGGGCGTGGCGAAGGGGCTGTGAGATAAGAGACACTCCCCCTGAAGGGGGAGGTGGCCCGAAGGGCCGGAGGGGGAAGCGGCTGCTGACGCGCCGCGATCACTTCCCCCTCAGTCGGCTTCGCCGACAGCTCCCCCTTCAGGGAGAGCGTCTTGGATTACGGCAGCGGACGCGGCTTGCGGTCCTCGCCGATGGCGACGAACGTGAACACGCCTTGGGTCACCTTGTGGGCCTTTTCGCCGTCGCGGCGGCGGCGCCAGGCTTCGACCTCGACCTTCAGCGAGGTGCGGCCCGTATGGACGATGCGGGCGAACAGGCTGACCTCGTCGCCGACGAACACCGGGCTGATGAACACCATGCCGTCGACGGCGATGGTCGCGCAGCGGCCGGCGGCGCGGTGGAAGGCGATCGAGGCCGCCGCCAGGTCCATCTGCGACAGCAGCCAGCCGCCGAAGATGTCGCCTTCGGGGTTGGTGTCGGACGGCATGGCGATGGCGCGCAGCACCGGCGGGTCGTGCGGCCACTCGGCCGCTTCCCAGGCCTGGGCGAGGGTCTCGGCGCGCGGGCCGGAGAGGCTGGAGTCGTCCAACTCAGTGGCCGCCGGGGCCTTCGTAGACGCCAGGGGCGAGCTGCTCGTCCTCGTCGTGGCCGGCGTGCGAGGCGGCGATGAAGCGGCGGTCGCAATAGGGGCAGTCGACCGAGCCGGCCGCGCCCATCTCCAGCCACACGCGCGGGTGGCCCAGCGCCCCGCCGACGCCGTCGCAGGCGATGCGGTGCGAATGGACGTGGACGATTTCCGGGGCCGGGCCGGCGGTGACAGCGACGTCCATGCCCGTGGGGGCGGTCGGAGCTTCGGACTTGGCCTTGGCCATGGGAACTAACCTTCGAATTCTGAGCGCGGCCTTGGCTAGGCGGCGAACGAGGCATACCTATGCGACGCGTCGGCGCCGCGTCAATTCGGGCAAGGCGCCACGCCCCTGTTTTCAAAGCCTTCGGCCCCGCGACGGGCCTTGATTGGACGCTTCATGGACCTGCCTGCCTACGCGATCGAAGCCGAGGGCCTGTTCAAGACCTATCCCGCCACCAAGACCGCGCCGGAGAAGCGGGCGCTGAACGGCATCGACCTGAAGGTGCCGCGCGGCTCGATCTTCGGCCTCCTGGGTCCGAACGGGGCTGGAAAGTCGACCTTCATCAACATCCTGGCCGGCCTGACCCGCAAATCCTCGGGCACGGTGAAGATCTGGGGCCGCGACATCGACGAGCGCCCGCGCGACGCCCGCGCCGCCATCGGCGTGGTGCCGCAGGAGCTGGCCGCCGACGTCTTCTTCACCCCGCGCGAGTCGCTGGAGGTGCAGGCCGGCTATTACGGCGTGCCCAAGAACGAGCGCCGCACCGACGAACTGCTGGGCGCCTTGGGCCTGGGCGACAAGGCGAATGCTTACGTCCGCCAGCTGTCGGGCGGCATGAAGCGGCGTCTGATGGTGCCCAAGGCCATGGTCCACCAGCCGCCGGTGCTGATCCTCGACGAGCCGACGGCCGGCGTCGACGTCGAGCTGCGCCGCCAGCTGTGGGAATATGTGAAGGGCCTGCACGAGCTGGGCGTGACCATCGTGCTGACCACCCACTATCTGGAAGAGGCCCAGGAGCTCTGCGACCAGATCGCCATCGTCAACCGCGGCGAGGTGGTGGTCTGCGAGCCGACCCCGACCCTGCTGGGCCGGATGGACATCCGCAACGTGGTGGTGACCCCCGAGAGCCCGCTGTCGGTTCCTCCGGTGCTGGAAGGCTTCGACACCAAGGGCCGCGCCGGCGGGGCCTTCTCGGTCAGCTACCGCACCGGCCAGTCGAGCGTCGAACACGTGCTGGCCGCCGTGCGCGGCGCCGGCGTGTCGATCAAGGACATCGCCACCGAGGATCCGGACCTGGAGGACGTGTTCGTGTCGCTGACCTACGGCGATCCGAACGCCAAGGACCCGCTGAAGACCTGAGGTCGCACTCGCAAACCTCTCCCTATGGGAGAGGTGGATATGGGTTGGGAGAGGCTGACTACGGAAGCGCCCTGACGAACGCCCGCACCACGGTCGCGGAGTTATCCGCCGCCAGGCGCAGGAACACCGGGAACTGGTTGGTCGCCGGATCGCCGCCGGCCAGGTCCGACAGGCTGCGGAAGGCGATGAACGGGGTCTTGTTGACATAGGCCACCTGGGCCACGGCGGCGCTCTCCATGTCGAGCACCCGGGCGCCGAAGGTCTTGTGGGCGTAGTCGCGGAAGGCGGCGTTGTCGACGAACACCGGCCCCGAGCCGCCGGCGCCGCCGACCACCACCTTGGGCGGCTTGGTCAGGCACTGGTCGGCCGCGCAGCGCTTCAGGGCCAGGCCCTCGACCGACTTGCGGGCCAGGGCGATCAGTTCGGGATCGGCGGCGAAGGACAGCTTGTCCTCGGCCTTGGCCGGGTCCTGGTTCACGGTCACGGCGCGCGGATGCATCATGCCGAAATTGGGCAGGTCGCTGACCAGGCCGGGCGTGGGGGCGAAGCCGCCGGGAACCTCGCGGGCATAGGCCATTTCGGAGGTCTGGGCCCAGGTCTCCGGCGCCACCACGTCGCCGACCTCGAGTTCTGGATCGGCCCCGCCGGCCACGCCGGAGAACACGATGCGGGTCACATGGAAGCGATTGAGGGCCGCTTGGGTGGTCATGGCCGCATTGACCATGCTGATCCCCGACAGGAACAGCACCACCGGCTTGCCCTCCAGCTTGCCGGTCACGTAGCGCGTGCCGGCGGCCGTGAACTCCTGCTTGTCGGCGGTCGCCGCCTCCAGCGCGGCCATCTCCGGCGGGAAGGCGCTGACCACGGCCGTGCGCGGCGCGGCGTCCAGGCGCTCGGCGGCGTTCGCGGCAATCGGCGCGCCGATCGGCGTCAACAGAAGAGCGCAGGTGAGGGCGGTCGAGACGATACGCATGGGGGAAGGCTTCCGATGGTCGATTCGGCGGCACCCTAGCGCCGCGCGCGCCGCCGCCGGAAGGGCCGACGTCCAGCCTGTTGCATCGTCCGCCGGTTCCGACGACTTTCGCGCCGTTTTAAGTAAGCGGGGCAGGCATGAGGGCTTGGATTCTAAGAACATTGGTCGTTTTGGCGGCCGTCCTCGGGGCGAGCGCGCCAGGGCTGGTCCAGGCGGCCGCCAAGCCGATCCCGATCAAGGTCGTGGTCGTCACCACCTTCGAGATCGGCGCCGACACCGGCGACGTCGCCGGCGAGTTCCAGCCCTGGGTCGAGGGCTGGCCGCTGAAACGCGAGATCCGCGTGCCCGGTATCCGCCACGTCGCCCGCTATTCCGACGACGGCGTGCTGGCCATCGTCAGCGACATGCGCGGCCGCACCCGTGAGAGCGTCGCGGCGCTGATCCTGTCGGACCAGTTCGACCTCTCCCACGCCTACTGGATCGTCAGCGGCATCGCCGGCGTCGATCCCGCCTCGGCCTCGGTCGGCAGCGCCGCCTGGGCCCGTTACGTCGTCGACGCCGACCCGATCTACGAGGTCGACGACCGCGAGATCCCGGCCGACTGGCCCTACGGCCTCTATTCCAACGACGCCGACCGACCGAACGTGAAGGGCAAGGCCGAGGGCTCCAGCGCCATGGCCTGGACGCTCGACAGGGGCCTGGTCGACTGGGCCTACGCCCTGACCAAGGACGTCGTCCTGCCCGACAATCCGGATCTCGTAAAACTGCGCGCCGGCTATGTGAAGGAGCCGAACGCGGCCCGCCCGCCGTTCGTGCTGCAGGGCGACGCCCTGGGCACGGTGCGCTTCTGGCACGGGACCCAGCGCACCCAGTGGGCCCGCGACTGGGTCAAGCTCTGGACCGACGGCGCGGGGACCTTCACCATGAGCGACTGCGAAGACCAGGGGATCCTCGACGTGCTCGACGCCCATGCCGACAGCGGCCGCATCGACCGGCGCCGGGTGCTGGTGCTGCGCACGGCCAGCAACTACACCCGCCCGCCCCTGGGCGAGCCGACCTTCCCGCGCGTGCTGCACGACGACGGGGCCAAGGCCGGCTTCGAAGCCGAATTCCTCGTCGGGGGCGTCGTCGCCCGCG
>NZ_QHJY01000135.1 GCF_003185805.1 Caulobacter sp. D5 | reverse complement strand
GAGCTGGTGCGCGAGCGGGCCGGCGAGGCCGCTCGCGCCCTGGCCGGCATCGAGGCCCCGCTGCTGGCCCTGGCCCGCCAGCTGGAGGATGTGCTCGACGAGGACGCCGAGCACCTGGGGCCATCCGAACGCGCCCGCATCGAAGGCGCGCTGCGGGGCCTGGACCGGCGGGCGCGCATGACCCTGCCGGCCTGGCGCTCGATCCTCAAGGCCATCGACGAGGACGCCGAAGACGATCCCGATTTCGTCGACTGGTTCGAGGCCACCTTCCTCTACGGCCGGGTTGTCGATGCGGCCTGCCGCCGCCACTGGGTGGACCCGACCGAGCCCCTGCGTGCGGCGGTGCTTTCCCCGGCCCACGGCGTGCTGGTGACCAGCGCCACCCTGGTCGATCCGGCGCTGGAAGATCCCTTCGCTCTGGCCGAGATGCGCACTGGCGCGGCCCGCCTGCCGCAGCCGCCCAAGGTGCTGCGTCTGGTCTCGCCCTTCGACTACGAGAAGAACGCCCGCGCCTTCGTCGTCACCGACGTCAACAAGGAGGATGCGCGCCAGGTCTCGGCCGCCATGCGCGAACTCTTCCTGGCGGCCAATGGCGGGGCGCTGGGCCTGTTCACCGCCATCCGCCGGCTGAAGGCCGTGCACGAGCGCATCGCCGCGCCGCTGGCCGACAAGGGCCTGCCGCTCTACGCCCAGCATGTCGATCCGCTGGAGGCCGGGGCGCTGGTCGACATCTTCCGGGCCGAGGAGGACGCCTGCCTGCTGGGCACAGACGCGATCAGGGATGGCGTCGACGTGCCGGGCCGATCCTTGCGCCTGCTGGTCTTCGACCGCGTGCCCTGGCCGCGTCCGGACATCCTGCACAAGGCCCGGCGGACCAAGTTCGGCGGCAAGGGCTATGACGACTCCATCGCCCGCGCCCGCATCAGCCAGGCCTTCGGCCGCCTGATCCGCCGGGCCGACGATCGCGGCGTCTTCGTCATGCTGGATGCGGCCGCCCCCACCAGGCTCTTTTCAAGCCTGCCCGAAGGGGTGACGATAGAGAGACTCACGCTCGTCGAAGTCATTGAAGCGACGGCCGCATTTCTGTCCGAAGCGCGGGATTAAAGGCGACGTGATCATCCTCCGTGGGGGGAGGATATCAGGAGGATGAAGTTGCGGTTTCCTATCGGGGCGACGGCCCTGCTGCTCGCCGGCGTGATGGCCGGCTCGGCGTCGGCGCAGGAGTTCGTGCGCGGCGATTGCCTGAACGTGGTCCAGCCCACCCGCAGCCTGCGGTTCGAGAACGACGAGCACGCCCGCTGGTACAAGCGCTTCTGGACGGGCAACTGCCAGGATCTGTCGCTGTGCTTCCCCGGCTCGCCCAACTGGAACGACATCGTCACCAAGCTGATCAACAAGGGCGGCGCATCCGAGAAGCCAGCCCTGCTGCCCAAGGCCTGCAAGCTGGGACAGATGATCGGCATGGAATGGGCGCGCGACCGCAAGATCAAGCGGATCAGCACCCAGGACCTCAAGCGCTTTTCCAACATCCTCGACGACGCCGGCGACCCGCTGAAGGGCGTCGAGGCCGTCGAGGTCAAGGCGCGGGCGCTGCTGGCCAAGCCGCAGGGCTGAGGCCCGCGTCGGTCTGCGGCCCCGCTAGCCTCCGAACCGTCGTATTGACGACTCCCGACCGTCGAATTTGTGCAATCGAGCGGGTATAGAGAGGCGGTGGGGAGAAGAGCAGCGAAGGGAGCGATCCTATGGCCGTGACCACCACCGATCTCGCCATCGACGACAAGGCCGCGCCCAGCGAGGTCCGGTCTTCCCGAGCCCTGGTTCAGGCGGTGCGCTGGCGTAGCGGCCTCTCCCAGGCCGAATTCTCCCGCGCCTTCGCCATCCCCCTGCCGACGCTGAGCGAGCTGGAACACGGCGAGGCTCGTCCCGACGCGGCCATGCTGGCCTATCTGCGGGTCATCGACCACGCGCCCGAGGTGGTGCGCGAGGCGCTGAACCGGGCGGGGCTTTAGGGCCTCACTTCCCCCGCTTCTGCGCGAACAGCCATTCGCGCCAGGCGCTGTCGTGCATCATGTCTGGCGGCACGACGTGGGCCATGCCCCGGTAGGAGACGAAGCGCACCGCGCCGCCGGCGTCGGCCAGGGCGGCGGCCCAGGCCAGGTCCGGGGCGTAGGGGTTCTCGCGGTCCTTGTCGCCATGGACGATCAGCACCGGGGTCGGGGCGACCTTGGCCGCACGGGCGCGTTCGGGCGGCACGCCGGAGAAGGCGACCACGGCCGCGAACTTGCCCGGCTGCGCGGCTGCGGCGTTCATCGCCGCCGAGCCGCCCATCGAGAAGCCGACGAGGTAGATGCGGTCGGTGTCGATCGGCAGGCGGGTCGCCAGGTCGTCGATCAGGGCCAGTATGGCCGGCAGGCTGGCGCCCGGGCGCGAGGCCAGCAGGCGGTCGGCGCCCTTGGCGTAGTCGGCCGTGCGGTTCGGAGCCTGGGGGACGAGCACGAAGGCCGGGAAGGCCTTGGCCGTCTCGGGGCGGGCCCAGCTGCGGGCGAAGGCGCCCATCTGGGCCTTGTTGTCGTCGCCCACCGCGCCCGAGCCGTGCAGCACCACGACCAGCGGCAGGCGCTCCTTGGTGTTGGGCGACAGCAGGCGATAGGGCAGGCGCACGCCGTCGGGGGCGGTGAAGCCGGCGGCGGCGAAGGCCTCGACCGGCGGCAGGTCGACCGGCGCGGGCAGGGGCGTGGTCGCATAGCTGCGGGTCTCGACGGCCAGGCTCGGCGTGGGACCCGGCGCGCGTGTCGGCGTGGCGGCGCAGGCGCCGAGCAGGAGACAGGCGAGCAGCGGAAGCGACTTTTGCATGTGGTTTGCATAGCGCGCTTCGCACCGATTGTCTGGTGGTCGACGTTCGCCTGTTTCTGGAAGGGCTGTTTCTAGATCAAGGGGCAACCCTCACCTTGGTCGGCGGGTTTACTTCCCGACGCCCCTTCGGGCGAAGAACGGGAGAAGCCGATCATGATCGGTCACAAGCATCATCAGGAAGACGGCCGCCACTTCACGCACGGCACGGCGTCCAGCACCGCCGACGCGGCTTCGGAGGCCAAGCTGAAGCCCGAGGACCGTCATATCGAGGCGCCGCACGCCAAGCTGGCCGAAAAGCCGCTGGCCGAGGGCGAGAAGCACGACCAGCTGGCCGAGAAGGTCGAGTGCTCGGAAAGCCGTCAGGAAGCCCTGCTCGACGAGGGCCTGGAAGAGAGTTTCCCGGGCAGCGACCCGGTCAGCGTCAAGCGGATCACCTGATCCGCCAGAGCCTCAGGCCCCGCGCGGGAACCGCGCGGTGGCGCGGGCGGCGAAGCCGCCGCGGGCGCTCTCGGCTTCGGCCGATTCCGCGGCGGGCATGACCACGTTGCCGCGGCGACGGCGGCGACGGTTCTTCTGGGCCGAGATGTCGGCGAAATCCATGGCCCCGCGCTCGCGGGCGTCGCGGCGCACGGCTTCGATGTGGCTGGCGAGATAGACCACCGCCACGCCGACCGCGTCGGCCGCCAGGTCGGTGACGCTGGCGCTGCGGTGGGCGAAGAACTGGGCGACCTCGATGCTGGCGCCCAGCAGGATCGCGGCGACCGCCAGGTCGTTGCGGCGCATGCGCGGGAAGGCCAGGAACGACACCGCCGTCAGCCCGCCGAAGGCCAGGGCGTGGGCGGCCTTGTCGCTGAGGCCGAACGCCTGCTCCAGGCCCTGGTACGGGCCGAGCATCAGGGTCACGGCGGTTCCCGCGCCGACGAACAGAACGGCCTTGGCGGCGGTCACGACATGGTTGGGCGTCAGCATGGACTCGGCTCGCGGTGGAGACCTGAGTCCTAAGGCCGCATGCCTCGCAAACCGTGAAGGAACACAGTCAACGGAAGATGACTATTTCGGCTTGGCGGCCTTGGCCCCATCGGCCTTTGCCCCATCGACCTTGGCTTTGTCGCTGGCGTCCTTGGCCGTCTTCCAGGCGTGGTAGGCCTCCAGATAGGGCTGGCGGCGCAGGATCTTCGAGCCCGGATCGACGATCACCGGAACCGCGCCCGCCACCCGCACCCGGCCCGTTCCGTCGGCCATCGGCAGGGTGACGACCTTGTCGCCGACCTTGACCTCGACCGGCATCGGGAAGCGCCCGGCCGGTGTCTTCCAGGCCAGCACCAGATCGTCGCCCTCGCGGGTCTCGACCAGATCCGGCAGCTGCGCATGACGCAGATAGGCGTCGAAGAACCAGCCGTAGTCGGCGCCGGTGGCGTCGTTCACCGCCTTGATGAAGTCGTCGGTCACCGCGTAGCGCGGCGCGAAGTTGCCGGGCTTCGGATCAGGGCGGCCATAGACCAGCACCCGGGTGGCCTGGAAGAAGGCCTTGTCGCCGATCAGGGCGCGCAAGCTGTGCAGCATGTTGGCGCCCTTGTAGTAGATGTCGGTCCCCGGCCCGACCTTGGCGTCGTAGACGGCCTCTTCCTCCATCGGCTTGCCCGAGACGATCGGGAACTTGTTGAAGGTCTTCACCCGCATCTCGTTCAGGCGGACCATGTATTCCATGTCGCCGTGCAGCCACTGCGAATAGAGCGGCTGCATGTAGGTGCCGAAGGCCTCGTGCAGCCACATGTCGTCCCAGTCGACATTGGTCATCTGGTTGCCGAACCACTCGTGCGACAGCTCATGGTGCAGAAGCCAGTCGAAGCCGTAGATCTCCTGGGCGTAGCCGGCGCCATAGGCGTTCAGCGTCTGGTGCTCCATGCCCAGATGCGGGGTCTCGACCGCGCCCATCTTCTCGGAGCGGAACGGGTAGGGGCCGATCATCCCTTCGTAGAAGTCGAGCATCGGGGCGAACTGGGCAAACAGGCCGCGGGCCTTGGCCTCGTTGCCTTCGACCGTCCAGAACTCGATCGGGAAGCTGTCGCCGAAGCGGCTCTTGTAGGTGTCCTTCAGCTGGACATAGGGGCCGATGTTGAGGGCGACGGCGTAGGTGTTGGGGGTCTTGATGCGCCAGTGGAAGGTGCGCTTGCCGCCGTCTTCCTTGATGTCGACCAGCACCCCGCCCGACGGCGCCGACAGCGGGGCGGGCACGGTGACGCGCAGGTCGACGAGGTCGGGCTCGCCGGTCGGATGGTCGATGCACGGCCAGAAGAGGTCGCAGCCCTCGCCCTGCACGGCGGTGGCGATCCACGGGCGGCCATCGGGCGTCTTGGCCCAGACGAAGCCGCCGTCCCACGGCGCGCGCTTGGCCTCCACGGGTATGCCGCCGTAGCGGATGCGCACGGCGACCGGATGGCCGGCGGCGATCGGTGCGGGCGGGGTGATGGTCAGGCGGCCGTCGGGATTGCGCCAGGCCGAGGCCGGCAGGGCGCGGCCGTCCAGCGACACCGCCGACACTGGCAGCTCGCGGTCCAGGTCGAGCACGATGGCCGGCAGGTCGCGGTCGGCGCGCAGGGCCAGCACGGCCTCGCCGGCGATGGCCTTGCGCTCGGGGAAGACCTCGATGGAGAGGTCGACATGCTCGATGCGAACGCCGGCCTGGTCGGGCTTCAGCGCCCCGCCGGTGGCCAGGGTCTGGGCGGTGGGCGGCGCGCGCAGCGGCTTCACGGCCTTGGACGGCTTGGCGGCGGGCGCGGCGGCGATCAGCAGCGGCAGGGCGGCGACGAGGGCGGCGGCCCGGACGGACGTGATGGGCAAGGCGACTCCCCGCGATGGACTGACGCCATCGGTAGGGGAGGCGGGGGCTCAGGCCAAGAGGTCGTGCTAGGCGGCGACGAACCGGGTCGCGTCCGGGCTGCGGGCGCGCGCCGCGTCGGTCATCCGCGACAGGGCCTGCGCGATGAAGGCGCGTTCGGCCTCCTCGGTCGGAAAGAAGCGCCGCGGCAGGACCATGGCGCTGCTCTGGACCAGGAAGACCCAGTATTTGCGGGTCCGGTAGAGGTCGGTGACGCAGGGCCAGCGGGCGCTCATCGTCATGTCGTCGAGGTCGTAGACCAGGGCCTCGGGCGTCAGGCGGAAGGTCAGCGCCTGCTCGTAGGCCTGGCCGCGTTCGGCGAGGGCCTTGCGCACCGTGGGGCCGGTCGCCTGCTGCACGATGAAGATGCCGACGCCCAGGCCGAGCATGGCGAACTCGACCGACAGGAGGGCCTTGAACCACGATCCCGACCACCATGCGGCCAGGGGAACGCCGACGGCCAGCATGCTGACCAGCAGGATGACCTTCATCTGGCGCGGGGAGAGGCCCCGGCGCGCCTTGATGTAGGCCATGGCGGCGGTGCTTTCACCGACCACGAGGCGGCCCGTCGCTTCGCTCACGTCTTCCCCCTCGACGACCCCGGCGATGAGCCAGGGGCGGCGCTACAGCTTCTCGCTGAGCTTGATGGCCACCTTGCAGCCGGTCTGGATCACGGCGCTCAGCAGGGGATAGGCCGTGGCCTCGTGGGCGCCTTCCTCGATGGCGAGGTCGCGGTGCATCAGCTCGTCGTCACGGAACTTGGAGAGCTCGGCGGCCAGGGCCGGGTCGCGATCCTTCAGTTCCTCGATCTGGCCGGCGTAGTGCTTCTCGATCACCGACTCCACGGCCTCGGTGCAGGCGTGGGCGGCCTTGTCGCCGATCAGGGCGGTGCCGGCGCCAAGCGTGAAGGCCGCCAGGCGCCAGAGGGGCGACATCAGGGTGGGGCGCACTTTGCGCTCGGCCAGCAGTTCGTCGAAGCGCGACAGGTGGACCTGCTCGTGGCCCTCCATCTCCTTCAGCTGCTCGGCGATGCGCTCGCGGCCGCGGGCGTGCTTCATGACGGCCTGCTGGCCGCGATAGATGTGGACGGCGGCCAGTTCGCCGGCCTGGTCGACGCGCAGGATCTCGGCCAGGCGGGCGGCCTGGGCGCCGCGGCCGGGACGGGGCGGGACGGCTTTCTGCTCGGCGGCGCTCATGTTCAGGCCTCCTGCTTGCGAAGGGCGGCGAAGGCCGAGACGACGGCCAGGCCCAGCGAGACGAGGGCGTTCCAGCCGGCCATCGACAGGCCCAGGAACACCCAGGCGGCCTTGTCGCACATCGGGGCGGCGATCTTGGCGCCCTTCAGCATGGCCACCAGGTCGTCGGAGGTGGCCAGACCCCCGCCGGTGCAGGTGGTGGGGCCGGGCCACCACTTCCATTCGACGCCGGCGTGGAAGGCCGCCAGGCCCGCGCCGTAGAGGAAGATCGCGCCCAGCAGCCACAGGGCCGGGCGGCGCAGGCGCGGCCAAAGGGCCGTGCGCTGCAGGATCGCGGCGATCAGGCCGACGGTCCCGGCGACCCAGTAGACCTCGCGCTGCTTGAGACACAGGTGGCAGGGCGCCAGGCCCCCGAAGGTCTCGAAGGCGTGGGCCGCGCCCAGCATGATGGCGCTGGCGGCCAGGGCCAGGACCGGCCAGCGCCGGGCGATCCAGTCCAGCGGCGGACGCTTGGGAACGAGGGGGCCGGCCTGGATCGTCGGGGTGTCGGTGGTCATCCGGCGCACGCGCCTCCGCTGCTTCCCCCTAGGAAATGGCTCGCGCCGAGACCGATGACAAGGAGCAGGATCAAACCGCCGGCCACCAGGGCCAGGCGACGCTCGATCACCGGCAGCAGGGTGGGGCCGAACTTCTTGACGACAAAGGCGACCAGGAAGAACCGTCCGGCGCGGGTCGCGGTGCAGGCCGCCACGAAGATCGGGAAGCTGAAGTGCAGCAGGCCCGAGGTGATCGTCACCAGCTTGAACGGGATCGGGGTGAAGCCCTTGGCGATGATCACCCAGGAGCCCCACTGATTGTACCAGCACTCGGCGTCGGCCAGGGCGGTCGGCTTGCCCAGCATGGCCAGCAGCTGCTGCGCGCCGGCCGTGAAGAAGAAGCCGATGCCGTAGCCCACGATGCCGCCGAGCACCGAGGCCAGGGTGCAGAGGGCGGCGTAGCGCCAGGCGCGGTCGGGCCGGGCCAGCACCATCGGAGCCAGCATGATGTCCGGCGGAACGGGGAAGAACGAGCTTTCGGCGAAGGAGACGGCGAACAGGCTGGTAGGGGCGTGGCGCGAGGCGGCGAGGCCCATGACCCAGTCGTAGAGGCGGCGCAGCATGCGGACTCCCATTTGCGGAACGCGCCGTTGCTAGCAGGGGGCGGGGCGCTTGTCCCGGCCGATGCGCCGGTGTGTTGCGGTTCTTTTCAAGGCGATGCGAAGGCGTGCGCGAAGGGGCCTTCCAGACAATAAAACGCCCCGTCCTCCAGGCGCCGGGCCGACATGGCGCGGAGGAGGACGGGGCCACGCGGTCGCCGCAACATTACGACCGCGCGTCTCGAAAGAGGTCGGGGGAGCGACCTCTAGAACTTGACCGCCAGCGAGACGCTGTAGTTGCGGCCAGGAGCGGTGTAGCCGTCGACGACCACCGGCTGGGTGGCGGTCGCGGTGGTGGTCGCGCCGCGCACGTCGCTCCACCACCAGTACTTTTCGTCGGTCAGGTTGAAGACGCCGCCGCGCACGGTGACGGCCTGGGTGACGTTCCAGTAGCCGGTGAGGTCGGCGGTGCTGAACGCCGGCGGGGCGAAGCAGGTCCCCGAACAGGTGACGCCCAGGCTGTCGAACGACTTCTTCTGCACGTGCATGACGTTGAACTGGCCGCCGAAGCGACCGGCCGGGTCACGGTAGGACAGGCCGGCCGTGAACTTGGCCGGATCGACCGACTGCAGCGCCGTGCTGACGCCGGCGGTGTTGGTCGAGAAGCCGCGGGCGTAGGCGGCCGTGCCGATCAGGCGCCAGTTGTCGCCGATCAGGATCTCGCCGCGGGCCTCGGCGCCGCTGATCTCGGCCTCGGCCAGGTTGACGTACTGATAGACGGCCGGGTTGGCGGCGGTGAACGCGCCGCTGACCTGAACCTGCTCGATGAAGTCGTCGTACTTGCCGGTGAAGCCGGTGACGCCGAGGTTCCAGGTCGGACGGCGCAGACGGACGCCCAGCTCGAAGCTGCGGCTGGTTTCCGGCTTCAGGTTGGGGTTCGAGATGGCCGTGTAGAAGCTGGTCGGGTTCGAGAAGCCGTTGTTGACCTGCGACGGGGCGGGGGCCTTGAAGCCGCTGGCGGCGTTGGCGAACACGCTGATCAGGTCGTCGACCTTCCAGACCGCCGACAGCTTGGGCGAGACGTGCGAGTCGCTCTGGCCGACCGGGGTGTTGGCCGTGAACAGCGGGTCGTTCTTCGGGTCGAGCTTGTAGTAGTCGTAGCGCAGGGCCGGGTAGAAGGTGACCGGACCGGCCGCGAACTCGTCCTGCACATAGGCGCCGACTAGGGTGTAGTCGGTGGTCGGGAAGGCGCGGTTGGGGAAAGTCTCGCCGGCCGGCGGAACGGTGCCCGTGCGCAGGCTCTGCTGCTGGGTCAGCGAGGCGTCGGCGCCCCAGACGATGCGGTGCTCGGCGCCGCCAAGCTCGGCCTTGCTGACCAGTTCCAGCGCGCCGCCGAACACCTCGTTGTCGAACTTGGCGTCGCGGGTGCGGTCGGCGGCGGTGTTGCGGTCCTCGGCCGAGTACTGCCGGGTCGTGCTGTTCTGGTAGTAGGCGGTGGTGCGGGCGCTCTCGATGAAGCCGTCGCCGCCGGTGAAGACGTGGGACAGGCTGACCCGGTCGCGACGCATCTTGTCGAAGGCCGTCAGGCCGATGACCGAGGTCGAGGCCGTCGGGCTGATCGCGATCGCCGACAGCACGTTCCAGTCGATGTCGCGGTCCAGGTGGTCGAGCGTCAGGGTGAACTTGTTACGGTCGTCGAGGTTGAAGACCAGCTTGCCGAGCACAGCGTTGGACTGGTTGTCCTCGGGGTTGGCGACCGTGCGGGCGACGGTGCGCGAGGCGTTGGTCCCTTGGGTCTCGGTCTCGTGGCCGTCGCGGCGGGTGTAGGCCAGCAGGCCTTCCCAGCGGCCGGTCGAACCGGCGACCAGGGCGCTTTCGCTCCAGCTTTCGTCGGCCGACGAATAGCCGACGCGGCCGCGGGCGGCGAAGTCCTTGCCCTGCAGGATGTCGGCCGGGTCCTTGGTGAAGAAGCTGACCGAGCCGGCCAGGCCGTCGCTGCCGTAGAGGGCCGAGGCCGGGCCGCGGACGATCTCGACCGACTTCAGCACGTCGACGTCGACATAGTCGCCGCGACCGGCGGACTGGGCGCCGAAGGCGTAGCTGTCCGGGATGCGGACGCCGTCGACCATGATCAGCACGCGGTTGCCTTCGAGGCCCCGGATGGCGAAGCCGGCGTTGCCGTCGCGGCCCGTCGAGGCGCCGGCGGCGGTGAAGCGCGAGGGGGCGCTGCGCACCGAGACGCCCGGCTCGAAGCGCACCAGGTCCTTCACGTCCTCGATCAGAGCGTCCTCGATCTCCTGGCTGGTCGTCACGGTGACGGTCGCCGGGACGTCGAGCACCGACTTCTCGCCGCGGGTGGCGGTGACGGTGATCTTGTCGAGTTCGGCCACGTCGCCGGCGGGGGCGTCAGGCGCGTCGGCGGCGTGGGCGGCCGCCGAGCAGAGCAGGGCGGCGGCGGATGCGGCGGCGAAGAAGAGCGTGTTGCGAGACAAGGAAGAACCCCCAGGTAGTCGGCCTTGATGCGAATTGTTCGCATTCGTTGGCAGCGTGCTAAAACCGTCTGGCGGCCTGGTCAAGTTATTTGCAATTGATTCTTAGATTCATCCGCAATAGGAGCCTCTGCAACGACCGATCGTCCTGGAAGGGGGATTCCGATGAAGACCATGCTCGCTTCGGCGGCGCTGCTGGCGGGCCTGGGCCTGGCCGGCCTGGCGCACGCCCACTCGCCCTACATGCTGCCCAGCACCTTCGACGTCTCCGACCGGAAGATCGTCACCGTGCAGGGCTCGTTCACCGAGACCTTCTTCACGCCTGAAGTGGCGATGAAGTCCGACACCTACGCCGTGGTCGGCCCGGACGGCCAGCGCAAGCCGCTGACCCCGACCTACCTGCGCGAGATGGCGCTGGTCGAAGCCCCGGTCGAGGCCGCCGGCACCTACCGCGTCACCACCGGCCAGCGCGTCGGCCGGGTCGGCAAGGCCGCCCTGATCAAGGGCGAGTGGGAGTTCATGGAGCCGGGCAAGGCGCCCGCCGGCGTCCAGGTCGTGGACATGCAGAGCATCACCACCGCCGACGTCTACGTGACCCGCGGCGCGCCGAGCACGGCCGCCCTGGCCCCGGTCGGCAAGGGCCTGGAGTTCCAGGCGGTCACCCATCCCAGCGACATCACCACCGGCCAGGCGGCCAAGTTCGTGGTGCTGTACGACGGCAAGCCGGTGGCCGGCCAGGAGGTCACGCTGACCGGCGGCAACGACCGCTATTCCGACGCCAAGGCCGCCCCGGTCACCGTCAAGAGCGACGCCCAGGGCCGCTTCGAGATCAAGCCGGACCACTCGGGCGTCTACCAGATCCAGGCCCGCTATCGCGTGGCCCCGGCCGCCGAGGGCCAGCCCGGCCAGAGCCACACCTACTCCCTGACCTTCGAATCCCTGCGCTGAGAACCGACATGATCCGCAAGAGCCTCATCCTGGCCGCCGCCCTGGCCGCCCCCCTGAGCATCTTCTCCGCCCCGGCCCTGGCCGCCTCGCACGCCCGCGACACCTTCATCAAGGAACAGGACGTCAACGGCGACGGCGTGGTCACCAAGGAAGAGTTCGTCATCACCCGCGACCAGCTGTTCAAGGCGATCGACGCCGACAAGAACGGCTCGCTCTCCAAGGAAGAGTACGTCGGCGAGTTCAAGGCGCGTCTCGAAAAGCGCCTCGCCGCCTCGCCCGACACGGCCGAGAAGAAGGAAGAGGAGCGCGTGCGCCAGATGCGCCAGGCCGACGTGCGTTTCGGCGTGCTCGACAGCGACAAGAGCGGCGCGATCACCCCGGCCGAGTTCGCCTATTCGGGCTGGCGGATGTTCGTGACCCACGACACCAACAAGGACGGGACCGTCTCGGCGGCCGACCCGATCCCCGCCGACACCAACTGAGCCGACACCAACTGAGATCGGCGGTCTGACGCGTGAGCGGTCCTCGCGACCGCTCCGCGAAAGCCTGGGGGGCTGCGGGCCGCCGCCGCCCCTGGCTCCGTTCATCCCCTTGAGGAGCCGGGGGCGATACCCCAGACCGACCTAGCGCTCGTCGCTGAAGCCGGCGACCAGGCCGTCCTTGAAGCCGCGCACCTCGTCGCCGATCAGCACGTTCAGCGCCAGGAAGGCGGCGATGGCGTAGAGCAGGGCCAGCGAGCGGTCGCGCCGAGTCATTGGTCGTCTCCAGATTGTAATATCAATTGATCTCCATCTTGGCGGATTGTCCAGCCACGCTTGCGTTGGAGACGACGAAGTCCTCGATCGCCCGCACGAAAGCCTCGGGGCGCTCGAGATAGAGGAAGTGGCCGCTGGCCGGGACCACGACGCGTTTCGCGCCGGGCAGGGCGGTCTCCAGGGCCTTGGCCTGGTCCTGCACGTCTTCGATGTCGATCTCGCCGACCAGGATCAGGGTCGGGACCTTGATCTCCGCCAGCCGCGGTTTCGCATCGACGGCGAAGCGCTCCTTCTGGTTCGCGCCGACATTGCCCGGATGGGCCTTCAGCTGATCCACCACCCAATGGCGCTGAGCGTCCGCGTCCTTGGTCAGGATGTAGGGATCGCGCGCCGCGCCCTCGATGTCGCCCAGCTTGAACAGGGTCATCAGCTTCAGTCCCCGCGCGATGAAGCCGGCCGAGGGCTTGAACCCCGCCACGAAGGGGCCGACCAGCACCAGGCGCGAGACGCCGTCCGGATGGGCCAGGGCGTAGTCGACGGCCAGGCCGCTTCCGGCAGAGGATCCCACCAGCACCGGCCGCTCGATCTTCAGGGCGGCGATCACCGCCTCCAGGTCCCTGACCGTCTGATAGGGCGCGGCGGCGGGCGTCGAGGCGCCGAAGCCGCGCCGGTCGTAGCGCACGACCCTGTAGCGCTCGCACAGGGCTGGCCAGGCGGCGTCGAAAGCGGCCTTGTGCAGTATGCCGTCGTGCAGCAGCACCAGGGTGGTCTCGCCCCGGCCGCAGGTCTCGTAGGCCAGGCGTCCGTTCTCCACCTCGACGAAGGTCTCGGCGGGCTGGGCTATGGCGGGAGCGGCGAGCAGCAGGCATGCGGCCGCGATCGCCCAAGCGGGCGTGAAAAGAAGGCGCATCTTTCGTCTCCGATGTGAGGGAAGGGCGGGGCTCAGCCCGCGTCGCGGATCTCTTCGACGCCGTCGTCAGGCAGGTATTCGAGGATGTCGCCCGGCTGGCAGTCGAGGTAGCGGCAGATGGCGTCGAGGGTGGACAGGCGCAGGCCCTTCACCTTGCCCGACTTGAGCAGAGAGAGATTGGCGTCGGTGATGCCGACGGCGCGGGCCAGGGTGTTGGAACGCACCTTGCGGCGGGCCAGCATGACGTCGAGGCGGACGAGGATCGGCATCAGATGAACGCGTCCCGGTCTTCCTCGATCTCGCGGCCGACCTGCATCACCTGGGCGATGACGAAGACCAGCAGGCCCAGGATCAGGCCCTGGATGCTCGAGAGGTGGAACCAGTTCCTGTCGATCTCCCAGCCGGTCGCCGACAGGAAGAGGTGGCAGAGGAACGGCGAGACGGCGTAGGCGCACAGCCAGGCGCCGACCCGGCCGATGTGGCGGGCGTTGGCCGCGCCGAACACCTCGCCGCCGGCATAGAGCAGAAAGAGCGCGCGCAGGTGGGCCAGGATCGCCAGCACCGGCGCGATGCGTAACGCGCCGACCAGGGCGTAGGCGGCGCGGTGCGGGAGCGACAGCGAGGCGAAGGCCACCGAGTCCGGCGGTCCCTTGCCGATCCAGGCCGCCGTCGGGCCGATGCGGAAATTCTCGCCCGGCCAGGCCAGCACCGCCAGGATCAGCACGCCGGCGATCAGGCCCGTGAGCGCCAGCAGGGCGGTCAGCAACCAGGCCAGGGCGCGGCTGCCCAGCCGCAGCCGCCGATGGCTGGCCGAGGGCGGCGGCGGCGCGACCGGC
>NZ_QHJY01000134.1 GCF_003185805.1 Caulobacter sp. D5 | reverse complement strand
CTGCCGACGGCGCCCGCCTGGAGCGCCCCGGCACCCCGCGCCGCGGCGCAGTCCTTCACCTTCGCCTTCCGCGACGCCGACGTCGCCCAGGTCGCGGACGCCATCCTGGGGCAGGCCCTGGGCTTGGCCTATACGGTTGATCCGGCGGTCACCGCCAAGGTGTCGTTCCGCATCGACCGCCGCCTGACCCCCGCCCAGTTGCTCGAGGCCTTCGAAGCCGCGCTGGCGGCCAGCGACATCGCGCTGCTGCGCCAGGGCGACACCCTGGTGCTGGCGCCGCGCGACCGGGTTCGCGGCTCGACGGCGCTGCGTGAACCGGCGGGGCCGGGCGCGGTTCCGACGCGCTCCGGCGGCTCGAGCGGCTACGAGGTGGTGGCCACCGCCCTGTCCTTCGCCTCGCCGACGGAGGTGTCCAAGGCGCTGCAGGCGATGACCGGGACGAAATCGGTGCTCTATGCCGACGACAAGCTGGGCCTGCTGGTGCTGGCGGGCTCGGGCAGTGAGCTGCAGGCCTCGCTGGAGACCATCAAGGTGCTGGACCGCAACATGCTGGAAGGCGCGCGGATCCGCTGGATCGACCTGCACAACGCCACCAGCGTCACGGTCGCGGGCGAACTGAACAAGATCTTCACCTCGGCCGGGGTCGAGGGCGTGACGGTGACGCCGCTGAAGCGGCTGAACGGTCTGATCATCTCCGGGCGCACCGAAACCGCGCTGAACGAGGCGGCCCGCTGGGTCGCGCGGCTGGACACCCCGTCACGCGACCTCTCCACCCAGATCTACGTCTATCATCCGCGAAGCGCCTCGGCCGCCTCGCTGGCCCGCACGCTTTCGCAGGTGCTGTCGACCGGCGCCGAGGCGACGCCGTCCAGCGACGGCCTGGCCTCGGGCGGAGCCGCCAGGACCGGCGACGCGGCCAGCACGGCGACCCGCGGAACCGACACCGCCGCCCGCGGCGGCGACACCGGCGGGAGCGGCGAGACCTCGTCCTCGGCGGCCCTGGAAGACGGCGTCCGCATCGGCGTCGACAAGGAAAGCAACAGCCTGATCATTCGCGCGCCGGCCTATCGCTGGATGAGCCTGCAACAGACCCTGTCGGAGATCGACCGCCCGCCCAAGCAGGTGCTGATCGAGGCCTCGATCGTCGAGGTGGGCCTGACCAACGACTTCAAGTTCGGCATCGACTGGTCGGCCGTGTCGGGCAGCGGCGAGGTCACCGGGCGTTCGGTCTACAACAGCAGCGGCACGATCGGACCGAGCTATCCGGGGTTCTCGATCACCTTCCTGGGCGGCAACATCGACGCGGCGGTCAACGCCCTGGGGTCGCGCACCGTCGTGGACGTGGTGTCGGCCCCGAAGATCGTCACGCTCGACAATCATGTGGCCAAGCTGCAGATCGGCGACCAGGTGCCGATCATCACCCAGAGCTCCAGCAGCGTCTCGACCGACAACCCGGCGCTGGTCAGCACCGTCGAGTACAAGGACACCGGCGTGATCCTGCAGGTCACGCCGCGCATTTCCGGCGAGGATCAGGTCGTGCTGGAGATCGCCCAGGAGGTCAGCTCGGTGGCCAAGACGGTGACGTCGGGCATCGACTCGCCGACCATCCAGCAGCGCAAGCTGGAGAGCACCCTGGTGCTGAAGAGCGGGGCGGTGGTGGCCCTGGGCGGGCTGATCAGTCGCTCGCGAAGCCATACCGAAAGCGGCGTGCCGGGGCTCAAGGACGTCAAGGGCCTGGGCGCGCTGTTCCGGTCGCGCAGCAACGACGATGATCGCACCGAACTGATCGTGCTGATCACCGCGCACATCGTCGCCGACGAGACAGCCGCCAACCGCATGACGACCGATCTGCTCAGCGACATGAAGGAGTTGCAGGCCCGTGGGCTGCCGCCGCAATGATCCGTCCGACGGCGGCTACGCCAGCGGCGCGGCCATCGTCGTCAGCCTGGCCCTCGCGATGGTGGCCAGCGGCCTGATGGTGCGCGCCAGCGCCGATCTGAGGCGGGCAAGGGCCGACCACGCCCGAACCCAGGCGCGCTACGTCCTGGACGGCGCGCATCGGCTGGCGGCGCTGCGCATGGTCGGCGGGATCGATCCGCGCCGGGCGACCTGGACCCTGACGGT
>NZ_QHJY01000133.1 GCF_003185805.1 Caulobacter sp. D5 | reverse complement strand
GGCCGCTCGCGCCGCGATCCGGCCGTCCGACGCCGGGGCCTCGGGCCTGCTGCGCGTCACGGCCTCGGCCGCCTTCGGCCGCAAGGTGGTGGCCCCGGCGGCGGCGGCGTTCATGCACGCCAATCCCGAGGTCAGCATCGACCTGCTGCTGACCGACAGCGTGGTCGACATCGTCGCCGCCGGCCTGGATCTGGCCATCCGCATCGCGCCCCTGCGCGACAACTCGCTGGTCGCCCGGCGCCTCGCCGGCAATCCCCGCGCCCTCTACGCCGCGCCGGCCTATCTGGAGCGTCGCGGGGCGCCGGCCCGCCTGGCCGACCTGGCCGAGCACGAGTGCCTGGCGATGAGCGGGACCACCCACTGGTCGTTCGAGGCCGGCGGCCGCGCCGTGCAGCAGAAGGTCGCCGGCCGCTTCACCGCCTCGGGCATCGAGGGCCTGCACCAGGCCTGCCTCGGCGGGCTGGGGATCACGCCGCTGTCGGCCTGGGACGTGCGCGACGAGGTCGCCGCCGGCCGGCTGGTCGAGCTGCCGCTGGCCGACGCCGCCTTGCCCGGCTGGTCGATCTGGGCCGTCTATCCGACCGCCCGCCTGGCCCCGCCCAAGGTCCGGCTGTTCGTCGCCGCCCTGGCCGAGCGGCTGGGAGAAGGTCTGGGCGAAGGCTTGGGCGAGGTCTGAGCCGTCAGTCGCCCTTGGCGGCCGGCGCCAGGCCCGCCTCGTCCAGTTCCTCGCCGGCCTTGGCGTTGAGCACCTTGGCGGCGGCGATGTCGCCGCGACCGCCGGCCTCGTCGCCCCGGCGCAGTTTCACCAGGCCGCGCCCGTAGAGGCTGGCGGCCTGCCGTGGCTCGAGCTTGAGCGCCTGATCGTAACGCTTGAGGGCTTCGTCGAAGCGGCCGTCGCGCAGCGCCACCAGGGCGTAGCTGTCCCAATAGGCGGCGTCCTTGGGCTCCAGCTTGACCGCCTCGGCGCAGTCGCTTTCGGCGTCCTTCAGCTCGACATTGGCCAGGGCCCGCTCCCAGCAGCGGCTGTTCAGGGCCCAGCCGTCGCGGCGGCGCGCGATCGAGGCGTCGTAAAGCGCGGCCGCATCGGCGCCGCGGCCGGCGGCGCGCAGGGCCAGGGCCTTGGCGTTCAGGGTGTCGATATCGACCGGGTTCATCCGCAGGGCCTCGTCGAGATCGGCGAGGGCCTTGTCGGTCCGGCCCATGCGACGCAGGGCGTAGGCCCGGTTGCGAAGATTGATCGGGTCCTCCGGTTGCAGGCGCACGGCGGTTTCGAAGTCGGCGAGGGCCGTCTCCATGTGGCCCATCTGCATGTTGAGCGCGGCCCGGCGGCGCAGGGCGACGATGTTGTCGGGCGCCAGCTTCACGGCCCGCTCGGCGCCTTTCAGCGCGAGGTCGCTGCGGCCCATGGCCTGGGCCGTATCGGCGAAGGCCTCGGCGACCTCCAGCTCGTCGTCGCGCGACGCAAACGTCGCTTCCATCGCCGCCAGGCCGGCGTCGGTCTGGCCGAGACCGGCCAGGATCCTGCCGCGCTGGATCGCCAGCACCGGGTCGTCGTCGGACTTCAGCGCCTTGTCGACGAAGGCCAGCCCCTTGGCGGGCGAGGTCGTGGCGATCGCCAGGGCCTTGAGGCGGACGGCGGGGCGGAAGCCGGGGCTCTTGGCCAAAGCCTTGTCGGCCGCGGCGAGCGCCTTCTCCGGCTTGCCCGTCGTCTGGTAGTAGGCGCCGATCCCCACCAGGTTGGCAGGATCCTGAGCCGTCTCCTCGGCCGGTTTGTCGGCGCCTTCGGCCGCCGCGCGGTACTGGAAGATGCGCGAGACCTTGTTGTCGAACTTCGGAAGCTTCTTGTTGAGCAGCTTGGCCTCTTCGGCCGAGACCTCGGGCTCGTAGACGCGGCGGGTCATGGTGGTGCGCATGACGCCCCGCTCCAGGTCGGCCTGGCGCCAGTAGGCGGTCCCGCCCAGCCGGTCGTCGACCGGACTGGCCATGAAGCTCCACTTCCAGCCGTCGGTTTCCGGCGGCAGGCGAATGAGGGTGGTCCAGCGCCTATAGATCGGGAATTCGGTCAGCCAGGGCGCGGTCTGGTCCTGCTCCTTGGGCCGCTTGTAGGGCGAGGGCGGGCTGAAGCCCGCGCTGGGGATGTCGAACGCGCGGCCGTCGGTCGCGTCGCCTTCCCAGTCGAGTTCGCCTTCGCCGGTCATGGTCAGCAGCATCTGCTTGCGGACCGCGTCGTAGGTCCAGGCGACGGTCTCGGGCTCGACCCAGTCGTTGGCCTTGCTCCAATAGCCTTTGAGGGCGCGGTCGGCGTCATCCTTGGAAAGCTGGGCCAATGCGGTCTTGAAGGCGAAGGCCTGGTCGCCGCGGACGATGTTCTCGGCCGTCACCTTGGCCGGGGCGTCGAAGCCGGCGGAGGCGTCGATCTCGAGCAGGAAGCCTTCCTGCGCCAGCAGCGGCGCCTCGGGCTTGAAGGCCGTCAGGCTGGTCGCGCCGGCGCGGACGGGCAGGAACCAGTGGAAGTCGGGCTCGGGGATGGACGCCAGGTCCAGGTCGCCCATGCGCGTGCCGTCCAGCCAGTAGGCGCGGCCGTCGATGACAGCGCGCACCAGGATGTGGTCGAAGGCGCTGACCATCGGCAGGCGCTTGTCGAGGCCGTCGTCGTTCTGGCTCTGGATCAGGACCGGCTCGGCCTCGATCCCCAGCTCGCGCAGCAGGGCCAGCAGCAGCACGGTCTTGGCCTTGCAGTCGCCGAACCGCCGCGACCAGGTGTCCTCGGCCGAGGCCGGACGATAGTTGCCGTCGTCCAGGCCGATATAGACGTAGCGGATCTGCTCCTGGACCAGGGCCAGGGCCGCCGCGGCGCGGGCGGCCGGGTCCTTGTGGGCGGTGGCGATCCTGGCCGCCTCGGCCTTGCTCGGCGAGGTCGGGGCCAGCTGGGCGGCCTTGTCGTAGATCGGCCAGAGCAGGTTCGACACCTCGCTCCAGCCGCCGAAGCTGCTGAACTGCACCAGGCGGCGGATGTTGTAGCGCAGCGGCGCGCCGTCGGCGGCGATGGCGCTCTTGGGATCGCGCATCTCCAGGGTCAGCACGTTGTCGGCGCCCTCGCGCACGGGCTCCAGCTTGCCCAGGTCCGGCGAGGCCGACCATTGCAGCGGCCGGTCGATCGGCCAGACCAGCCGCGTGCGATAGGCGCCGGCCGCGCCGACCGAGGGCAGCATCATGCCGCCCTGCGAGCGGTCGCCCAGGGTCGGGTCGCGCCGGCTGATGGTGGCGGCGAACTGCAGTTCGTCGCCGACCTGCAGGCCCGGCGCCTGCAGATTGGCGGTCAGGTCGCCGGCCAGCATGGCGGCTTCGAGATTGTTCTCGCGCTGGATGACGCCGAACTTGGTCTTGGCCAGCACGTCGATCTCGCGGCCGTCGCGCAGGATCTTCAGCATGTGCACGCGGATCTCGTCGGACGACGGGTTCCACACCGCCATCACGTTGCCCAGGGCCAGGGCCTCAGGCTTGAGGATCTTGATGCGGTAGCTGGTGTAGAACTCGTCGTGGTC
>NZ_QHJY01000132.1 GCF_003185805.1 Caulobacter sp. D5 | reverse complement strand
GGGCAGCGCCACCGGCACGGCGACCCAGCAGGCGATCTACACCCTGCTGCAGCCCTATGGCGTGACCACCGCGCGGTTCTTCATCAACGGCGTCGACACCACCACCAAGGGCGTCGACGTGGTGCTGCGCTACCGCCTGGACGCCGAGGAAGCCGGTCGCTTCGACCTGACCCTGGCGGGCAACTACAACGAGACCGAGGTCACCCGCCTGCCGACGACCAACACCCTGTCGTCGCTGCCGGTCCCGCCGACCCTGTTCGGCCGGGTCAACGTCCTGACCTTCGAGCGGGGCACGCCGCGCACCAAGTTCGTCGCCAGCGGCGACTGGAGCAACGGCCCCTGGGGGGCGACCCTGAAGCTGACCGGCTACGGCACCGTGCTGCAGCCCAACGCCACGGCCTCGCTCGACTACTGGACCGGCCGCAAGGCGGTGATCGACCTGGAAGCCCGCCGCACCTTCGGCGAGAACCTGACCTGGGCCGTCGGCGCCAACAACCTGTTCGACGAGTATCCCAACCGCACCCCGGCGGCCGTCAACAGCACCAGCGGCGTGGTCGGTTTCCCCAACTACTCGCCGTTCGGCTTCAACGGCCGGTTCCTCTACACCCGGGTCAGCTACAACTGGTGAAACCTGACCTTGCGTAAGGCGCGAGGAGGATGTGGCGGACGCTGCGTCCCCTTTTGTCGTTCAACAGAGATATACACAGAACATCCCCATTCATCTTCGCCGTTCATCATGCTCTTCCAAGCGCCCGGACGGCGTTCGCGTTAACTTATGACGATGTCGCTCGTACCCGCTCTTGATCTGCGCCCTCCGGCGCAGGACGCCCCCACTATCGCCGTCGCCCCGCACAACCTGGAAGCCGAGCAGGCGCTGCTGGGCGTGCTGCTGTACGACAACTCGGCCTATGAGCGGCTGACCGACAGCCTGCAGGGGCGCCACTTCTACGAGCCCTTCCACCAGCGGCTGTTCAGCTCGATCGAGACGCATATCCGCAAGGGCCAGCTGGCCGAGCCGATCCTGCTGGCCGACGAGTTCAAGCACGACACAGCGTTCCAGGAGCTGGGCGGCATCCGCTATCTGGCCGACCTGGTGGACCGCGCCCCGCCGGCCGCCAATGTCGGCGACTACGCCCGGGCGGTGTTCGACCTGGCCCTGCGCCGCGACCTGATCCGCATCGGCGGCGAGATCGCCGCGGCCGCCCACGGCCATGGCGACGAGAAGCGCCCGGCCCGCGACCAGATCGAGTCCGCCGAACAGCAGCTCTACACCCTGGCCGAAAGCGGCACGGCCAGCTCCGGCTTCGTCAGCTTCGGCGACGCCCTGCGCGGCGCCGTCGAGATGACCGCCGAGGCCTTCCAGCGCGACGGCGGCATGTCGGGCCTGGCCTCGGACCTGATCGACCTCGACCAGAAGATCGGCGGCCTGCACCCTTCCGACTTGATCGTGCTGGCCGGCCGCCCCTCGATGGGCAAGACCGCGCTGGCCACCAACATCGCCTTCAACGTCGCCAAGAAATACGCCTGGGAGCCCCAGCCGGACGGCAGCCGCAAGACCGTCAGCGGCGGGGTGGTGGCCTTCTATTCGCTGGAAATGAGCGCCGAGCAGCTGGCCCTGCGTATGCTGGCCGACGCCTCCGGCGTGTCGGGCGACAAGCTCCGCAAGGGCGAGATCGACGCTTCGGAGTTCGGCCGGGTGCGTGACGCGGCCATGGAGCTGCAGGAAGCGCCGCTCTATATCGACGCCACCGGTGGTATCTCCATCGCCAAGCTGACCGCCCGGGCGCGACGCCTGAAGCGCCAGGTCGGCCTCGACCTCGTCGTCGTCGACTATCTCCAGCTGGTCACCGGCTCGGACCTCGGGTCCAACGCCAGCCGCGTGCAGGAAGTCTCGCAGATCACCATGGGCCTGAAGGCCCTGGCCAAGGAACTGGCCTGCCCGGTCATCGCCCTGTCGCAGCTGTCGCGTCAGGTCGAAAGCCGCGAGGACAAGCGGCCGCAGCTGTCCGACCTTCGTGAATCCGGCTCGATCGAGCAGGACGCCGACATGGTCTGGTTCGTGTTCCGCGAAAGCTACTATGTCGGCCGGGCCGAGCCGCGCGAGGGCACGCCCGAGCACCTGACCTGGCAGGAAGAAATGGACAAGCTGCAAGGCCTGGCCGAGGTGATCATCGCCAAGCAGCGTCACGGTCCCATCGGCACGGTGCGCCTGTCGTTCAACAGCGACACCACCCGCTTCGGCAACCTGTCGCGCGACCACTATTTCCACCAGATGCGGTCGGGCAGCGACGAATAGCGTTTCCTTCCGGACGCGCGCCGGGTCAGGCTCGGCGCGCGATTCAGGAAAGAGCGCCGCCGATGGACTTCAGCCCCCTGCCCGTCACGACCTTCGTCGGGGCGTTCCTGCTGGCCTTCCCGGCCCTGTTCTCGATCGTCAATCCGGTCGGGGCGGCGCTGATCTTCCACCAGATGCTGGCCGACCATCCGGCCGAGACGCGCCGGCGCCTGGCGCCGACCATCGCGCTCTACGCCTTCTGCATCCTGCTCGGCTCGCTGCTGCTGGGCGGCTATGTGCTGAACTTCTTCGGGGTCAGCCTGGGAGCGCTGCGGGTGGCCGGCGGCCTCGTCGTGGCGATCCGCGCCTGGGCGCTCTTGATGACGCCCGAGGAGCACGAGGAGCGCAAGGCCGACCAGGCCGCCTCGCCCGCCAAGGGCCGGGCCGAGGACATGGCCTTCTTCCCGCTGACCATGCCGTTCACGACGGGACCGGGCGCGATCTCGGTAGCGATCGCCCTCTCCTCCCAGCGCCCGGCCGAGGGTCATTCGGTCGCGCCGTTCTTCCTGGGCGCCAGCCTCGCCGTCGCGGTCATCGCCCTGATGGTCTGGGTGTTCTACCGGGCCTCGGACCGGGTGCTGTCGCTGTTGGGCGTCAACGGCGCGCGGGTGATGTCGCGGCTGATGGCGTTCCTGCTGATGTGCATCGGCGTGCAGATCGTCGCCAGCGGCGTCGAGGCCCTGGTGACGCAGTTCCTGAGCACGCGCTGAGGCGCATCTCCACAGCATCTGCACTGGCCTTGGCGGCGCGGGTCGGCTACCTCCGCAGCCGTGACCGAAGCTCGCCTGACCCTCGACCTGGACGCCCTCGCGGCCAACTACGCGACCCTCAAGGCGCAGGCCGGCGGGACCGAGCTCGCGCCGGCGGTGAAGGCCGACGGCTACGGCCTGGGCGCGAGCCTGGTCGCTCGCCGCCTGTGGGACGAGGGCGCGCGGGCCTTCTATGTCGCCCGGCTGTCGGAGGGCGTGGCGCTGCGCAAGGCGCTGGGCGAGCGCGAGGCGGCGATCCACGTGCTGGACGGGGCGACGCCGGGCTCGGGACCCACGCTGGCGCAGGCCGGCCTGATCCCCGTGCTCAACAGCCTGCCGCAGGTCGAGGCCTGGAACAGCCAGGCCGGCAAGGGAACGCTGGAAGCGGCGATCCACATCGACACCGGCATGAACCGGCTTGGCCTGCGCCACGAGGAGGCCGCGGTGCTGACGGCCTCGATGGACCGGCTGAAGCATCTGAACGTCTCGCTGGTGATCAGCCACCTGGCCTGCGGCGGCGAGCCGGAGCATCCGCTCAACGGCCGCCAGCTGACCCGCTTCACCGACGCGGCCGCCCTGTTCCCCAACGCCCGCCGGAGCCTGGCCAATTCGGCCGGGATCTTCCTGGGCGAGGCCTATCGCTTCGACCAGTGCCGGCCGGGGATCAGCCTCTATGGCGGCGGGCCGCGCGACGTGGCCGACGAGCGGATCAAGGCCGTGGCGACTTTGGAAGCGCCGATCCTGCAGGTGCGGGTGGTGCCGCGCGGCGAGTCGATCGGCTATGGCGCGGCCTTCACGGCCAGCGAGACCACCCGCGTGGCGATCCTGGCCTGCGGCTATGCCGACGGCGTGCTGCGCTCGACCAGCCCGAGCGGCCAGGTGTGGTTCGACGGCGCGCGCCGCCGGATCCTGGGCCGCGTGTCGATGGACCTGATCGCGGTGGAGATCACCGACTGCGACGCCGCCCGTCCTGGCGCCATGGTCGAGCTGTTCGGCCCCAACCTGCCGGTGGACGACGCGGCGGCGGCGGCGGGCACGACGTCCTACGAACTGCTCGTACGCCTGGCCGGCCGCGCCCGCCGCGTGGTGCTGGGCGAGGCCTGACGGCCCCGCCCTTTTCCCTTACTTCGCCAGGCCTTCCAGCCGGCCCGCATCGACCGAGGCCACGGCCTTCTTGAGGTCGTCGACGCTGTCGGCCTCGCCATTGGCCTCGATCGTGAAGCGGTTGCCCACGACGATGCTGTAGCTGCCGGACTTGGCCTCGCGGTCCCACTTTTCGGAAACCAGGCGGCCGCCGGTAGTGTTGGTCTTCTCGTAGCCGGTGGCGGTTTCGGTCGAGGTCTGGGCGTTCATGGCCGAAGCCATGGCCGTCAGCCCCGCCAGCGCGCCCAGATCGGTGACGGCCAGGCTGAAGCGGCGGCCGTCCTTCTCGTAGTCGCCCTGGGCCGAGGCCATGCCCGCGCCGGCGGCGCCCGCCGAGTGGGCCTCGAGCGTGGTGCGCGCGAAACCGCCCGACGAGGCCGGCAGGAAGCCCTTGAGCACGTCGGTCGAGGTCAGCGGCTTGCCCTTGCCGGCTTCGGCCGAGGCCGCGGCGGCTTCCAGCTGCTTGGAGGCGGCCTGCATCTTGCCGAGATCGACCGTGTTGCCACCGACCGTCAGCGAGCCGCCGTCGCCGGAGACCTTGGAGCTGGCCGCATAGCTGCCGAGCGCCACCATGCCCGCGATCGTGCTGGTGACCACGGCCACGGCGAAGAACAGCGCGATGGCGCAGATCACCGTCACGGCGGTGTAGCCGAGCGACTTCTCCTTGGACGACTTCATCAGTCGCGGCAGGCCGGTATAGAGCAGGTAGAGGCCATAAAGGCTCAGCAGGCCGCCGATGATCCCAAGCGCCGGGAGGATGCTGAAGATCCCTGCCAGCCAGCCGGCGGTGTTGGAATAGGCGGCGACCTTGAAGGCCTGGATCCTGTTCTTCTGGCCGTCGAAGGACGGCGCCAGGGCGTCGATGATCAGCGCCAGCAGGAACACCGACAGCAGCGACAGGCCATAGGCCACGACCGTGCCGATGATGGCCGGGATCAGCGCGGGCTTGATGACGGCCAGTCCGGGGATCCCATTGCCGAAGACCAGGCTGCCCACCAGGCCCGCGACCGCCGGAATAGCCGCCAGGATGCAGACGTATCCGACGTAGAGCCCCTTGATGGTGGCGGGTTCCGGGTCGATCCGCTCCCACTCGGCGGATGGAGAAAGTAGAAGCCGCTTCACGCGGCTCACGAGATCGGACGAAACAACTCCGGGTTCGACCACGGACATTTAGGCGCCTCCAGAAAGATCCTGAGTCTGCGCCCCCCGGTGTCTATCTATACGCAACGCGCGCAAAACGGGAACAAGGTTCGGCGACAGGCTGGAGCGATGCAGCTGCGTCCGGCTTTGGCGCAGCGACGCTCCAGCCTGTAGTCTCCACCCATTCGAGAATCAGGAAGACCCCATGGCCCGCGACGGCGCCGTCTACGCCTGCCAGTCCTGCGGGGCGGTCCAGACCAAGTGGGCCGGGCAATGCCCCGCCTGCCAGAGCTGGAACACCCTCGTCGAGGAGGTCGGCGTCCGCGCGCCCGGCAGCCTGTCGGCCACCAAGGCCACGCGCAACCGCGGCCTGAAGTTCACCGGCCTCGAAAGCGACACCCCCGCCCCGCCCCGCATCCTGACCGGCGTCGACGAGTTCGACCGGGTCTGCGGCGGCGGCGTGGTGCCGGGCTCGGCGATCCTGATCGGCGGCGACCCGGGCGTGGGCAAGTCGACCCTGCTGCTGCAGGTCTGCGCCAACGCCTCGAGCCGGGGCGTGTCCTGCGCCTACATCTCGGGCGAAGAGGCCGTGGAGCAGATCCGCGGCCGCGCCGACCGCATGGGCCTGGCCGGCGCGCCGGTGAAGCTGGCGGCCGAGAGCAGCCTGCGCGACATCCTCGACGGGCTGAAACGGGACAAGTTCGACCTGGTGGTCATCGACTCGATCCAGACCATGTGGAGCGACGCCCACGAGGCCGGTCCGGGCACGGTGACCCAGGTGCGGGCCTGCGCCACCGAGCTGGTGCGCCTGGCCAAGAAACAGGGCGTGGCCATCCTGCTGGTCGGCCACGTCACCAAGGACGGCCAGATCGCCGGCCCGCGCGTGGTCGAGCACCTGGTCGACGCCGTGCTGAGTTTCGAGGGCGAACGCGGCTATCCGTTCCGCATCCTGCGCGGGGCCAAGAACCGTTTCGGGGCCACCGACGAGATCGGCGTCTTCGAGATGGGCGACATCGGCCTGCGCGAGGTGAAGAACCCCTCGGCCCTGTTCCTCAACGAAGGCGGCGAGCGCGCGGCGGGGGCTGCGGTGTTCGCCGGCATCGAGGGCTCGCGCCCGGTTCTGGTGGAATTCCAGGCCCTGGTGGCCCCGTCCGCCTACGGAACGCCCAGACGCGCCGTGGTCGGATGGGATTCCGGGCGTCTCGCCATGGTGCTCGCCGTGCTTGAATCGCGGTGCGGCCTTGGTTTTGGCGACAAGGACGTCTATCTGAACGTCGCCGGCGGGCTGAGGATCACCGAACCCGCCGCCGACCTCGCGGCGGCGGCCGCTCTGGCCTCTTCGGCCATGGATGTCGCCCTGCCGCAGGACTGCGTGGTGTTCGGCGAGGTCAGCCTCTCCGGCGAGATCCGGCCCGTGAGCCGAATGGAGTCGCGTTTGAAGGAAGCCGCCAAGCTGGGGTTCGGCCGCGCGCTGGGACCGCTGTCGGGCCTGCCCGAAGGCGGCGGCGCCCTGCCGGTGGCCGGCGCGGCGCGACTGGCCGACGCGGTCCGTAGAATCGAGAACGACATCTGGAGCTCGCACGCGTGACGCCGTTCGACATCATCGCCGGACTGATCCTGCTGGTTTCCGGCGCCGTGGGCTTCTTTCGCGGCGCCTCGCGCGAGCTGACCTCGGCGCTGTCGTTCATCGTCGCCGCCGTCGTCGCCCTGCTGGGCCTGCGCCTGACCGGCCCGCTCTTCCGCGAATTGATGGACCCGGACTGGGCGGCCACGGCCGCCGCGATCCTGGTCACCTTCGTCGTCGCCTTCGTGGCCTTGCGCTTCATCGGCGGCCAGCTGACCAAGACCCTGCACGCCGACGGCGCGCTGGGCATGCTGGACCGCCTCGTGGGCCTGGGTTTCGGCCTGCTGCGCGCCCTCGTCGTCCTGGGCGTCTTCAACCTCGTCTTCCACATGGCCACGCCGCGCGACCGCGTGCCGGCCTGGGTGTCGGACTCGATCTTCTATCCGCTGTCCAACGCCAGCGCCCGGGTGCTGAAGGTGTTCGCCCCCAAGGGCGCCGGACTTGCCGGCAAGCTGGCCCCCGCCATCGAGGACGCGGTCCGCGACGGCGCCAGCGACAAACCGTCCGACGCCGACCGTGGCGAAGAAGGCTATGATAAGGACCAGCGTCGAAAGTCCGACGATCTGGTGGAGAAATCGCGATGACGTCTTTCGGCCAGTCGACCGACCGCTTCTCGTCCATGCCCTGGCGTGATCCCGAGGATGACACCCTGCGCCTGGAGTGCGGCGTGTTCGGCGTGTTCGGCGCGCGGGACGCCTCGGCCATCGCGGCGCTGGGCCTGCACGCCCTGCAGCACCGGGGGCAAGAGGCCTGCGGCATCGCCGCCTTCGACGGCCAGCGCTTCCACACCGAGCGCCACATGGGCCACGTGGGCGACGCCTTCACCGGCGCCGACCTCGTCCAGCGCCTGCCGGGCCACATGGCCATCGGCCACACCCGCTATTCCACGGCCGGCGGCAGCGGCATCCGTAACGTCCAGCCGATGTTCGCCGACCTGGAGACGGGCGGCCTGGCTTTGGCCCACAACGGCAACCTGACCAACTTCCTGACCCTGCGCGAGCGCCTGGTGCAGGAAGGCGCGATCTTCCAGTCGACCTCGGACAGCGAGGTGATCCTTCACCTGATCGCCCGTTCGCGTAAGGCCCGCATCGTCGATCGCTTCATCGACGCCATCGGCCAGATCGAAGGCGGCTACGCCCTGGTGGCCATCACCAACAAGAAGATGATCGGCGTGCGCGACCCGCTGGGCATCCGCCCGCTGGTGCTGGGCGACCTGGACGGCAAGCCCGTCCTGGCCTCGGAAACCTGCGCCCTCGACATGATCGGCGCCCGCTTCGTGCGCGACGTCGAGCACGGCGAGATGGTGGTGATCAGCGACACCGGCGTCAAATCGCTGCGCCCGTTCGCGGCCCCGGCCGCCCGCCCCTGCGTGTTCGAATATGTCTACTTCGCCCGTCCCGACAGCGTCGTGAACGGCCGCTCGGTCTATGAGGTGCGCAAGCGCATGGGCCGCCGCCTGGCCATCGAGACCGGCGTCGAGGCCGACGTCGTGGTGCCGGTGCCCGACAGCGGCGTGCCGGCGGCCATCGGCTACGCGGCCGAAAGCGGCCTGCCCTTCGACCTGGGCATCATCCGCAACCACTATGTGGGCCGCACCTTCATCCAGCCGACCCAGGGCGTTCGCGAACTGGGCGTGCGCATGAAGCACAGCCCCAACCGCGCGGTGCTGGAAGGCAAGCGCGTCATCCTGATCGACGACTCGATCGTGCGCGGCACCACCTCGCTGAAGATCGTCCGCATGGTCCGCGAGGCCGGCGCCAAGGAAGTGCACCTGCGCTCGGCCAGCCCGCCGATCAAGTGGCCCGACTTCTACGGCATCGACATGCCCGAGCGCGAACAGCTGCTGGCGGCGACCAAGTCGCTGGAAGAGATGGCCAAGTTCCTGGAAGTGGACAGCCTGGGCTTCCTGTCGGTCGAAGGCCTGTACGAGGCCCTGGACTGCGCGCCGCGCGATCCGGCCGCCCCGCAGTTCACCGACCACTACTTCACCGGCGACTATCCCACGCGCCTGACCGATCGCGAGATCGCCGAGGGCCGCAACGACCAGGCCGAAAAGCAGCTGTCGCTGCTCAGCGCCTGACGCCAGCCTTTCGGGTCCTTCGGCTTGTTCGAAGGACCCAAGCTGCGCTAACCCGGTATACGGCCTGTCTGGTTCGGCCGCTCGGATCGTCCGGAGAGACCGGGCGACGCCCCCTGTGAGAGTCGCCCCTTGGCCAATCCCGTTTCCGCCGTCCTCTCCAAGCTGAAGATCGACGCCTACATCATCGCCCTGTTCAGCATGGTGGTGCTGGCCTCCTTCCTGCCGGTGCGGGGCCAGGCGGCCGAGATCACCGGCTGGGTGGTGAAGGTCGCCATCGCCCTGCTGTTCTTCCTGCACGGCGCCAAACTGTCGCGCGAGGCCGTGGTCGCCGGGATCACCCACTGGCGGCTGCACCTGACGATCCTGGCCTTCACCTTCCTGCTGTTCCCGGTCCTGGGCCTGGCCATCAGCAAGGCCGGCGTGCTGTCGCCGACCATGGCGGCGGGGATGGTGTTCCTGGCCTGCCTGCCTTCGACCGTGCAGTCGTCGATCGCCTTCACCTCGATCGGGCGCGGCAACGTCGCCGCCGCCGTCTGCGCGGCCTCGGCCTCGAACCTGTTCGGCATCTTCCTGACGCCGGTGCTGGTGGGCCTGCTGATGAACGCCCACGGCGACGTCGGCGGCTGGGAGTCGATCCAGTCGATCGTCGTCCAGCTGCTGCTGCCGTTCGTGGCCGGCCAGCTGGCCCGGCCGCTGGTCGGCAAGTGGATCGAGAAGCACAAGACCCTTGTCGGGCGCGTCGATCGCGGCTCGATCCTGCTGGTGGTCTATTCGGCCTTCAGCGCCGCCGTGGTCGAGGGCCTCTGGCATAAGGTTTCGCCGCTGGAGCTGATCGTGCTGCTGCTGGTCTGCGGCGTGCTGCTGACGCTGGTCATGCTGGCCACGATGTTCGGCGCCCGGGCGCTGGGCTTCTCCAAGGCCGACGAGGTGGCGATCGTGTTCTGCGGCTCCAAGAAGAGCCTGGCCACCGGCGTGCCGATGGCCGGCATCCTGTTCCCCGGCGCGACGGCCGGGGTGCTGGTGCTGCCGCTGATGATCTTCCACCAGATCCAGCTGATGGCCTGCTCGGTGCTGGCGCAGCGCTACGGCGCGCGGCCCGCCGACGAAGCCTGACTAGACAAAGACAAACGCCCGCCAGAGCGTGATAGCCGAAAGCGTAAGCGGTTTCGGCGGCCATCACGCTCTGAACGTAAAATGGAGGCGCAGGAAACGCTCATGACCACCACCGACACGCCGCTGGCCGGCCGCATCGCCCTAGTCACCGGCGCCACGCGCGGCATCGGCCGCGCCATCGCGCTGGGCCTGGCGCAGGCCGGCGCCCATGTGGTGGCCCTGGGCCGCACCCAGGGCGCGCTGGAGGCCCTGGACGACGCGATCTTCGCCGCCACCGGCGAACACGCCACCCTGGTGCCGCTGGACCTGCGCGAGGCCGACGGCCTGGATCACCTGGGCGCGGCCCTGCACCAGCGCTTCGGCAAGCTCGACATCCTGGTCGGCGCGGCCGGCGTGCTGGGCGCCCTGACGCCGGTGGGTCACCTCGACCCCAAGGGCTGGGACATGATCCTGTCGACCAACCTGACGGCCAACTGGCGGCTGATCCGGGCCATGGACCCGCTGCTGCGCACCTCCGACGCCGGCCGGGCCATCTTCCTGACCAGCAGCGTCGCCAAGAGCCACCGGGCCTTCTGGGGCGCCTACGCCGCCTCCAAGGCCGGGCTGGAGGCCATCGTCGACTGCTATGCCGACGAGATGGAGAACACCGCAGTGCGGGCCTTCTGCATCGACCCCGGCGCCATGCGCACCAAGATGCGGGCGCTCGCCTTCCCGGGCGAGGATCAGGCCACCGTGCAGGATCCGGCCGAGATCGCGCCCTTCGTCGTCGACCTGGCTCGCCCTGAGCGCGAGCCCCCGCGAGGCGTCGTTCGCTTCAAGGAACGCGGCCAGGAAGCCGCCAGTCTCGGCTGAACGGATGGCTGTTAAGCAATCCCAGGTGCAGATTACGTATTCCAAGTAAAATCAGGATATCCGAAATCGCGGATTTCGCCGGATCGTCTACGATCTGCAATAAGCTCTTGAGTCGACAATGGGACTTAAGGCGTTGAAATTGTTGCTCGCGTCAATCCGACGCACCTGATGCAAGATTTCGAAGAACGTTGTTAAGCAGGGAATAACGGATCGAAGCTCACCCTTGGGTCGTGGCGAACCCCGCCGCTAGCCTTCCGGCGGAGCTCGGATCCGATGTCATTCCTGTCGTTCAAGCGCGGTCGCGATACGGCCGACCAGCGCCTCGCCGAGCTCGAAGCCACCGTCGCGGCGATCCATCGCTCGCAGGCGGTCATCGAGTTCGAGCTCGACGGCACGATCCTGACGGCCAACACCAACTTCCTGAAGACGGTGGGCTATTCGCTGGACGAGATCCGCGGCCGCCACCACAGCATGTTCGCCGATCCGGAGTTCGCCCGCAGCGACGAGTACAAGCAGTTCTGGCTGAACCTGGGCCGCGGCGAGTTCTTCGCCGGCAAGTTCCAGCGCCAGGGCAAGGGCGGCGTCGAGATCTGGATCCAGGGCGCCTACAACCCCGTGTTCGACGCGGACGGCAAGCCCAGCAAGGTCATCAAGTTCTGCACCGACATCACCCAGGCCGAGCATGAACGGCTGGCCAACGAGACGCTGCGCAGGACCGAGGCCGAGCAAGGCGCCGTGGTCCTGACCCTGGCCGACAACCTCAAGCGCCTGGCCGCCGGCGACCTGACCGCCGACATCACCGCCGCCTTCGAGGGCCGCTTCGCCTCGATCAAGAGCGACTACAACGCCGCCCTGGCCGCCCTGCGCGACGCCATGAACCAGATCGGCTCGTCGACCAACGGCGTGCACAACGGCTCCAACGAGATCACCGGGGCGTCGGAAGACCTTTCCAAGCGCACCGAGCAGCAGGCCGCCGCCCTGGAAGAGACCGCCGCGGCCCTGGACGAGATCACCGCCACCGTGCGCCGCAGCGCCGAAGGCGCCCGCTCGGCCTCGACCGCCGCCTCGACCACGCGCCAGGAGGTCACCCGCTCGGGCGAGATCATGCGCGACGCCATCGAGGCCATGGGCGAGATCGAGCAGAGCTCGGGCAAGATCGGCCAGATCATCGGGGTGATCGACGAGATCGCCTTTCAGACCAACCTGCTGGCGCTGAACGCCGGCGTCGAGGCGGCCCGGGCCGGCGAGGCGGGCCGCGGCTTCGCCGTCGTCGCCCAGGAAGTGCGGGCCCTGGCCCAGCGCTCGGCCGAGGCGGCCAAGGAGATCAAGACCCTAATCGCCAACAGCAGCGCCCAGGTCGACCGCGGCGCCAAGCTGGTGGTCGACACCGGCCAGTCGCTGAACGGCATCGTCGGCCGCATCGCCGAGATCGACACCCTGATTTCCGAGATCGCCCAGTCGGCCCACGAGCAGGCCACGGGCCTCAACCAGGTCAACACCGCCATCAACCAGATGGACCAGGTGACCCAGCGCAACGCGGCCATGGTGGAGGAAGCCACCGCGGCGGCCGCCTGCCTGCGCAACGAGGCTTCGTCGCTGGCCGAGCTGGTCTCGCGGTTCCACACCGGGACCGAGATCGCCAAGGTCGCGCCGGCCGCCGCCGCGCCCCGCGCCCCGGCGCCCCGCAGCCC
>NZ_QHJY01000014.1 GCF_003185805.1 Caulobacter sp. D5 | reverse complement strand
ACGGCCGCGGGCTCCCGCCGCCAGGCCGAAACACCAGCCCTCAGGCCATGGCGCATCCGGATGGCCAGGCGTTCGGCGGGGCGGACGTCCTGGACGCGGTTCATGTATTCCGGCGAGATCAGCATCGAGATCGCCACTTCCTCCAGCGGCGCGCCCTGGGCGAGGCTCTTGCTGTGAGCGCCGAAGCCGCCGCGGTCGGGCTCGCGGCCCAGCAGCAGGCGATAGCAGCCGATGACGAAGTCGGGCCCCTTCAGGTCCCACAGCGATTCCAGCGACCGCTCGAGGTCGAAGTC
The DNA here is from genome assembly GCF_003185805.1 of Caulobacter sp. D5. Classification (GTDB taxonomy): domain Bacteria; phylum Pseudomonadota; class Alphaproteobacteria; order Caulobacterales; family Caulobacteraceae; genus Caulobacter. Next base: position 9,567 of record NZ_QHJY01000014.1, on the reverse strand, counting down.
CTCCACGATCATGCGCCAGAACACCTCAGGTTCGTGCGCCTTGTAGTGCAGTCCCTCATAGGCGTCGGAGCTGATGAGCCCCAGCACGAAGGCCGTCTTGCTGATGTCGCCGCCCACATCGGCCAGGTCCGAAGGGTTCGGATAGCGGTGGAAGATCTGCCGATAGGCCGCATCGACGAAATCGCCGCCCGTGGGCTTGGTGTAGAGACGCAGCAGCAGGCGGTGGATCCGGCGATCCCAAGGCTCCGCGCGCGACGGACGAGCCGCCAGCGGCGGATCGATATACCCCCGGAGGATGTCGTAGATCAGGAGCAGTTCGCCGCTGATCTCGCCGGTCTCGGCCCGCCCGATGTTCAGGGCCAGGGTCCCGGCGTCCGGGATTTCCTCCTCGCCGTCAGGCGAGAAGGCCTCGAACTCCACCAGGGTCGGCCAGCGGCCCGTCACCGCCCAGAACAGCGGCATCAGCGCCGAACCGGCCGGCGCGGCCCTCACCGTGCGCGCCGCCTCGAGGCGGTCGACGCGTTCCCAGAAGCCGCTCTCGACGGTCGCCGGCCCGGCCACCTCGTCGATCCACGCCGCCATGCCCTCGGCGCAGGCCTGCCAGGTCGGCAGGGTGCAGTTGCGAGCCTCGCGCCGGAGACGTTCGGCTTCCTTGGCGTCCAAGAGCCGCGACAGCGCGGCGTAGATCGCATCGACCGTCGGCTCGGCCAGCCTCAGCTGTCCGCACGGATCGACATAGCGCAGGGCGGGCAGCTGCTCGCTGACCACGACCGGCACGCCGAGATGCAGACACTCCAGCGGCGGCAGGCCGAAGCCCTCGTCCTTGGAGACGTAGATGCCCGCGGTCGAGGCGGCGATGACCTCGGCGACGGCCGTGTCCGGCAGGCCGCGATGCCATTGGATCCAGGGCGCGCCCTTCACGATCTTGTCGAACACGTCGGACTCGCTCGGGGACAGCCATCCCTTCTTGCCGAACAGCTGGACCTCGAAGCGGCGGCCCTCGTCGTGCAGCCGCTTCAGCGCCGTCAGCACCTCGACGGGATACTTGCGCGGCTCGACCGTGCCCAGCACGCTGAAGAGCGGCACGGCTGGAGCCGGCTCGGTGCGCCGCGCACCGAAGGAATCCGCGCCCAGCGGGAAGATCCGAACGTCGTCGGCCTCGGGCTTGCGGCGGACCCGGGCCACCTCGTCGGCCGTGGCGTGGGATATGGCGCTGACGTTGCCGGCCTTACGGACGATCTTCAGATAGTTCAGCAGGACCGAGGTGTGCGCCCAGTCCACGTGCGGATAGAACTCCGTACGCAGCCAGAGGATCATGTCGTAGGTCAGCAGGAAGAACTTCTTGGGATGTTCCTCGGCGAGCTTTTCGAAGGCGGCCACGCGGCCGGGATCGAAGAACACCTCGCACGCCAGGACGGCCCGCGCCGCGCTCAGGGCCTCGTCCAGCGGCAGCAGGGCGCCCTGCTCGCGCACGAACATCCGCAGACGCTCCAGGCCGTACAGGCCGCGCGGCGTCGTGCCGTGGTGCAGCTGGCTGAGCGCCTCGATTTCCTCGAACGGCTCCTGGAAGAACGCGGTCATTTCTTCGAGCGCGTAGTCCGGCAGGACACGAACGGTCCCGTCGGCCTCGAAGATGACCGGCGTCAGCGCCTTGTTCGGCCAGTTCCTCAGCAGCTCCCAGGTCGTGCGCTGGATGCCGGTTCGGGTCGGTTCCGCGAAAAAGCCCGAAAGATCCATCAGGATCCGGCCGTTCAGCAGGAAATTAAGCGTTTTCTGGTCCAAGTCCGACTTCCTGTCAGGGTCAGAGGTCTAGAACGGCCGCGGCGTAGTCGTCCCAGCTTCGTCCCTGCAAATGCGCACGCCTGACGGCGTCGTCGCGTACCCGGATGTCCTGCGAATCCAACAGGTCGAGGATCGCCAGCGCGATGGCCGGCGGGCTCAAGGTGTCGGGAACGCGAGTGATGAAATGCGGCGCGTCGTGCGCGTCGGCGAGGCTTTCGTTGACGATCGACCACAGCCCGGTGGCGATGCATTCGGTGACCGCCCCCGACAACTGGCCGAAACGGGCCTTGCGGAACTGCATGCCCAGATCCGCGGCGAGCAGGAAGTCCACGTAGCGGTCCGGAGAGGTCGCGCCGTGGAAGACGAGCCGGTCGGCGACCCCGAGCGAAGTCGCGAAGTTGCGCAGGTTCGTCGTCGACGTCTCGTCGACCCCGCCCACCAGGTGAAGGGTCGCGTGCCGGTCGTACTGCCGCAACTGGTCCAGGACCTGGATGGACTCGTAGATTCCCTTGCTGGGATCGACCCCGCCGAAGGTGCAGATGTTGAGCGTGTCGGAGGTGAACCCGACCCGGCCACGCGCCTGCAGGATCCGGCCTGGCGAAAACAGCTCTTCGGGAAACGCCGTGTGGACGGGCAGGGGCGTGACCACGCTGTCGCGGCCGTAGAAGTCCCGCAGGGTCGTTTCCATCGCCTTGGTGAAGACGAACATGCGCGTGCTGGCGGCGACCACCTCGTCGAGCATGGGCAGGGGCAGCTTGCGGCGGTCGCGGGCCCAGTCGTCGAGGTCGCCGTGACCGATGGGACGTCCCAGAGCGTCGCTGGCCATCGCCGCCACCCGATCCAGTCCCCGCGTATGCAGATAGTATTCGAACATCCGGGAGTCGTGGAAGATCGCCTCGCCGCCGTTCTCGAGCAGCATGTCGTGTACGAAGGTGTGATAGAGCGAGTTGCCGATCACGTAGAAGACCCGGTCGTACTCGGCGAAATCGATGTCCTTGGGACGAATGACGCGGTGCCGGCCCGGCCCGTGCGGGCGCGTGGCCGCCTTCAGCGTGGCCACCGTGACGTCGGCGCGGGCCATGAAGGCCGGCATGCCTTCGGCGTGCAGCTTGCCGACCCCGGTCGGCTCGGGCGGATAGGGCGTCACGAACAGGATCGAGGGTCGGTCGCCGGGCGCGCGACGGGCCTTGGCGACCGGCTTGGCGGCCGCCAGCGAAGCCGATTGGGAAGCAGGCTGAGAAGCGGGCTGGGAAGCGGATTGGGGCGCCTTGACGGCCTTGGTCGCCGACGCCCTCGGCTGGGCCTTCAAGATCTCGGGCCAGACGCGCTCGCCGATGCGCTGGAACCGGAAACGATCGGCCATGCCGGCCTGACGGCCGATCATCGCCGCCCGCCACGCCGGATCCAGGGCCGAGGTCATCAGCGCCTGCAGCGCCTCGACCGAATGCGGATCGAATGCAGGTCCCTCGAGCAGTTCCAGGTGCGCTTCGCAGTTGGAGAACAGCGCCAGCCCCCCCGAGGCGATCGTTTCGACCACGGGGATCGAGAAGCCCTCGATGAACGACGGCACGATCGACGCGACGGCGCGCTGGTAGGTTTCCGAGATCACCTGGTCGCTGACCCAGGGCAGGAAGCGCACGCGCGACCAGTCGACCAGTTCCTTGGCGCCGACGGTGGAGCGGACCCTGAGCTGGGCGTCGTCGTCGTAACCGCCGATGACCAGCATCGTCACGCCCGCGAAGTCGCCGCCGCCGCGCCCGAACGCCTTCAGGGCGACTTCCAGGTTCTTCCGGTCGTTGTCGCCCGCGACGGTCACGAAGAAGCGCTCGGGGAACGCCGTGCCCGACGCCTCTCCCTCGCCGCTGCCGCGCAGGAAGAATTCATCGTCCACGATCACGCCCGTGACCAGGGTCGGGATGCTTTTGGAAACCAGTTCCTTGATCTTGTTTTCGGTCGATACCGAAATAGGCAGCAGAAGGTCGTATTCCTTGAGCGCCTTGGTGTTGTTGATCAGCACCTTGGCGACATCGTCGCTCTTGATGAGACCAGCGAAGTCGTGCGCGATGAAATCGAACACGATACCGATCTTGGTGATGCCCAGACCCGGCGGCACTATCCATCGCTCACCGTTGTTGAGCGGGACGCAGTTCAGATAAAGCCCGTTCGCAACGGGCTTGAAGACACTGGTGATCTCGTCGAACAGGGCCTCGTCGGACTCCGACATCGCCGGCGCGGCGTTGTCGACCAGCGCAATGAGCTTCATCCCAGCTCGAATGTGCTTGGGGATCGAACCGATCAAGTCTCGCGCATGCCTGCCGATGCCCCGCCCACGAAAATGCGGCTGCTGTAGACAGCGGGCATCGACAAATAAGTGTTTGAGTAAAGTCATGGTAAATATACACTCACGCGCGATTACTTGGTTAGGTAATTTGATTTCCCTATGACCACAAAATCCGCGCCTCGCTGAATTAAGGCGATCAGCAGCTGGTTGTCCGTCAGATTTGAGTGCGTTGGGCTTACACAAGCAACTTGAGATGGTCAAGTCGCGCGACTAATTGCTACCCTTGGTCGACATAGGTCGGAGTGATTCATGCCGCTGAACGCCGCGCCAGCTGAACGGGGCCTCGTGATCGTCGGATCGGGGGGCCACGCCAAGGTCATCATCGAGATCGCACGGGCGGAAGGACGATTTGACCTCGTGGGCTGCACCGACAGCCACTCCACCGCGCCGGACGTTCTGGGCGTGCCGATGCTGGGCGACGACAGCATGCTGCCGGGCCTGCTGGCCAACGGAACGCGGCACGCCTTCGTCGCGCTGGGCGCCAACGCGCTGCGGCTGAGGCTCGGGCGGGCGCTGCTCGCCCAGGGTTTCGAGATGCCCAGCCTGATCCATCCGTCGGCGATCATCTCGCCGTCGGCCCGCATCGGCCGCGGCGTCGCGGTGATGGCCGGCGCCGTCATCAACGCCAGCGCCGAGATCGGCGACTTCTGCATCGTCAACACCCTGGCCTCGATAGATCACGACTGCGTGCTCGAGGACGGCGTGCACGTGGCGCCCAGAACAGCCCTGGCCGGCTGCGTCCATCTGGAAGAGGCCGTGTTCCTGGGTGCTGGTGCGGTGGCCATCCCTGGGATAAGGGTTGGAACACGTACAGTGATCGGAGCCGGGGGCGTCGTTGTCAGCGACCTTCCACCCAACGCTGTCGCCGTCGGCGTTCCCGCCCGACCTAAAATACTGTAGTAAATAGACACCGGACAAGGTATATGCTTGATCGAATTCCAATTGCGAGCCCTGTTCTGCGTGGAAACGAGATGCGCTATGTTCAAGAGTGCATCGAGACTACTTGGATCTCTTCGCAAGGGAAATTCATCCAGGCTTTCGAGCAAATGTTCGCCGATTTCTGCGGCGTAAAACATGCAATCGCCTGTAACAATGGCACCACGGCGCTGCACCTGGCGCTCGTCGGCCTGGGCGTGGGTCCCGGGGACGAGGTCCTGGTCCCCGACCTGACCTACATCGCATCGGCCAACTGCGTCCGCTACTGCGGCGCCGAACCGGTCTTCGTCGACTGCGACCCCCTGACCTTCAACATGGATCCGGCCGCGATCGAGGCCAGGATCACCCCCCGGACCAAGGGCGTCATGCCCGTGCACCTGTTCGGACAGCCGTGCGACATGGATCCCATACGGGAGATCGCCGAACGGCGCGGGCTGTTCGTCGTCGAGGATGCGGCCGAGGCGCACGGCGCCCGCTACAAGGGCGGGCGCGTCGGCGGACTGGGCGACTGCGCCAGCTTCAGCTTCTTCGGCAACAAGATCATCACGACCGGCGAAGGCGGCGCCGTCACCACGAACGACGACGCTCTCGCCGCGCGCCTGCGCCTGCTCCGCGGCCAGGGCATGGACCCCGAGCGTCGCTACTGGTTCAACGTCGTCGGCTACAACTACCGCATGACCAACATCGCCGCCGCCCTGGGCGTGGCGCAGATGGAACGCGTCGACGAGGCCCTGGCCTTCCGCAAGGAACTGGCGACTTGGTACGACGAAGACCTGGCGGGCGAGCCCCTGATCATCCGCCCCCATGTCGAACCGTGGGCCGAGCACAGCTACTGGATGTACTCGATCATGCTCGATCCGGCGGTGACGGTTTCGCGCGACGAGGTCATGGCCAGGATGAACGGGGCCGGCATCGAAACCCGGCCGGTCTTCCATCCCATGCACGTCCTGCCGCCCTACGCCCAGTCGGCGGCCCCCTTCCCCAACGCCGCCTCCTGCGCGGCGCGGGGCATCAGCCTGCCCACGCACGAGATGCTCAGCCGGGACGACGTCACCCGAGTCTGCGCGGCCTTGGCGGACGCCATACGCCCGACCTGAAGGCGCCGGGAAGGCGCCGCCCCCGCGAAACCGCGGGTTGCAAGTCCGCGATGGAGACTGTAGCACGCGGAGCCCTTGTCACTGAGCCGGCCTCAGCGCGTTCGAAAATGCCATGAACATCTTCGCCCCTCTGCTGGACCGAGCCGAGCGCGCCCCAGGCGGGCTCTTCTGCCGCTTCGTCTCGAAGGGGCGAACCACGGACATCACCAACGCGGATATCGTCCGTCGCGCCAGCGGCTACGCGGCGGCCCTCCGCGACCGTGGCGTGAAGCCCGGCGACATCGTCTTCATCGTGCTGGAGCACTCGCCCGACCTCTACGCCAGCTTCATCGGCTGCGTCATCGCCGGCGCCGCGCCCAGCTTCATGTCGCCGCTGACGCCCAAGCAGGACCCGGCGATCTTTCGGGCCGGCTTCGCGACGTTGCTGGAGCGGGAAAAGCCGCGCCTGACGATCGTTTCGTCAACGACGGCGGCCGTGCTGCCCGACGACCAGCCCCACCTCGACAGCGGAGAGGTCGAGCCTTGCGACACCGTCGGGCGCCTGCGGTCGGACGGCGACGAGGTGGCCTTCCTTCAGCACAGCTCGGGAACCGTGGGGCACAAGAAGGGCGTGATGCTGACCCACGCCCAGGTCCACAGGAACGCGCGCGACTACGCCCACGTCATCGGCCTGGACGCCCGTTCGACGGTCGTGAGCTGGCTGCCGCTCTATCACGACATGGGCCTCATCACGAGCTTCATGGCCCCCGCCATCGTGGGCTGCCCGATCGTCTCCATCGATCCGATGGAATGGGTGTCGCGGCCGGCCATGCTTCTGGAATGGCTGTCGTGCTCGGAACGAAGCTATGCCTGGCTGCCCAACTTCGCCCTGCAGCACATCCTGCGCACCGACCGCAAGCGCGATTGGGACCTGAGCAGCGTCGAGGCGATCATAAGCTGCTCGGAGCCCTGCCGCACCGGCGCCGTGGACGCCTTCACGGCCCGCTACGCCGACATGGGGCTGAAACCGGCCGCCCTCGGGGCTTCCTACGCCATGGCCGAGACCGTTTTCGCGATCACCCAGACCGAGATGGATGAGCCGCCCCGCCCCGGCCGCCTGCCGGCGACGCGCGGTTTCGTTTCGTCTGGCAAGCCCTTGCCGGGCGTCATAGTGGATATCAGGAACGATCGGGGCGAGGCCCTCGACAACGGCGAGATGGGCGAGATCTGGGTGCGGTCGCCGACCCTCTTCGCGGGCTACTATCTTCAACCCGAACTGACCCGCTCGCGCCTGCACGAAGGCTGGTATCGAACTGGCGACGTCGGCGTGATCGAGACGGACGGCGCCCTCTTCGTCATCGGCCGCACCGACGACCTCATCATCACCAACGGCAAGAACCTCGTCGCCCACGAGATCGAGGATCTGGTCTCCACGCTGGACGGCGTCGTCCCGGGCCGGGTGCTCGCGCACGGGCTTTTCGACGCCGCCTCCAGCGGCACCGAACTGGTCATGCTGGTCGAGAGCTCCGTCGCCGAAAGCCGCCAGGTCGAGCTGGCGTCGACGATCCGGAAGACGGTCTACGCGGCCTGCGGCGTCCAGCCCGCCAGCGTCACGCTGCTGCCGCCCGGCTTCATCGTCAAATCATCGAGCGGCAAGCTGGCTCGCAAAGCCACTTGGCAGAAGCATCAGGAATTGGGGGAGAGTGTTGATGCAGGCTGAACTGACTGACTCCGAAGGCCTCGAGCGCATCCTGAAGGTCATGCGCCAGACCTTCCGCAATGGATCGACGATCAAGACCATCACGCCGGAAACGACCGCAGACGACGTCAACGGGTGGGACTCCCTGACGCACACGCTGTTCATCATGGCGCTGGAGGACGAATTCGCCGTCACCCTGCCCATCGAGGCCACCCTCGAGGCCGCCAACATCGGCGACCTGATGCGCCTCATCGCGGCCGCGCAATGAAGAAGGTCGTCATCTACGGCAACTGCCAAGCCGACGGGATCTTCGATCTCCTGAAACAGCTCCCCCAGGTGACCGAGCGTTTCTCCCTGGCCTACCATTTCGTCCGCAGCGCGCCCGAAGACGTCGATCGCCAGCGCCAGGAGGCCCAGGAGGCGGACGTGCTGCTGGCCCAGGACATCGGCGACTGGAGCTACTACGCGTTCCGCGACGACTATCGCCCCGACACGCAAATCGTCCGGTTTCCTTTCCTCTATCTCGCCAGCCTTTGGCCGTTCGACAGCCACCAGAACCCGCCCGACACCAAGGCCCAGGCGGAGTTCGGCCAGCATTCGCCGTGGGACTTCCCGTTCCAGGACAGCCTTCTGGGACGCCTTCGCGCCGAGGAGCCCGACCCTGAAAGGCGTTTCGAGACCTACCGTGAGCTGACGGTGGACGGGCTGCCCAACCTCGTCCGCTATCACGAAGCCGAAACCGCCCGGCTCCGATTGATGGATCGGAAATCCGACTACGGCCTGGGCCAGTACGTCATCGACAACTTCCGGCAAAAATCGCTGTTCCACACGATCACCCACCCGACCGCCCACCTTCTGATGACGGTGGCGGCGCGGATTCTGGCGCCCGTGGGCCTGGAACTCGACATCGACGCGCCGGTCAGCGACCGGCTGTCGGTGTTCCAGCCCCCGCTCCACCCGTTGGTGGCCGACAAGCTCAATCTTGAATGGGTCACGCCCGAGCAGACGTACAGCTTCTACGGACGCCCGGTGGACTTCGACACCTATGTTCGAAAGTACATCGAGGTCTACGGATAAGACCAGCAGACCGAGGCCGCCGCGACCACGGCGGCCTCGGGGCTAGCGCTGAACGGACAGCGGCGCGTCGAGAGCCGCGCGTTCGAAATCGAGGATCCGCGCGACCGTGTCGAGCACGTCGCGCCGGGGGGTCCAGCCCACCGCCTCGCGCAGTCGCGAAGCATCGCCGCCATACGAGGTCGGCGCGCCGCCACGCAGGCGCGAGGCGTCCACCTCCACCTTGATCTTCGCCGAGGTCAGGCTGACGAGGCGCTCGAGCATGTCGCCGATCCGCCTCGGACGCCCCGAGGCGACGTTGAAGACCGTTCCCGGCGCCAGGCTGGCCCGTGCATCGATCACCGCCAGATAGGCGTCGATGACATCGTCGAGATCCAGGAAGTCGCGCTCGTCGTCGAGACTGCCCACCTTCAGGACCGGCGGCTGAAGCTCGAGCTCGATGCGCGCGATCTGGCTGGCGAAGGCCGGAATGACGAAGAGGTTGGCCTGGCCCGGACCGATGTGGTTGAAGGGCCTGAGGACAAGGGTCTTCAGCCCGGCCTCGGCGCTCTGCCGGACCAGAATGTCGGCCGCCGCCTTGCTGGCGGCGTAGGCGTTCGACGGCTGCAGAAGAGCCGTTTCGTCGATCAAGACCCCGCTTTGGAAGCTTCGGCCATAGA
>NZ_QHJY01000131.1 GCF_003185805.1 Caulobacter sp. D5 | reverse complement strand
ACCGATCACCAGCGGGTCTCCAGCGTCACGCCCAGGATGCGCGGCTCGCCCAGCAGGGCCACCGGCACGTCTTCGCGGGTGTACTGCTTGTACTTCTCGTTCAGCAGGTTCTTGGCGAACACATAGGCGCCCCAGTGGCCCCCCAAGTGCGCGGCCTCGTAGCCGAAGCGGCCGTTGACCAGGGTGCGGGCGTCGGCGATGCGGCCGTCCTGCTCGCCGCCGGCCTCGGTATAGGCCTTGGCGCGGTAGTTGGCGTTGAGGTTGGCGACCAGGCCGTTGTCCCAGCGATAGTCGCCGCCGACCGCGAAAGTCCAGTGCGGGGCGTAGGGGAATTCCGAGCCCGACAGGTCGCGGACGTCCGAACCCGTGCCGACCCGGAACTCGTCGAACTTGGTCTTGGTGTGGCCCAGCGACGCCCACCAGCTGGCCTTGGACGACAGGTGCTGGTTCAGCTCCACCTCGAAGCCGTAGAGGTGCGAGGTCCCGGCGTTCTCGACCTGGTAGTCGTAGGTGTTGAGGCCCAGGTTGACGATCACCTGCTGGTCGCTCCAGTCGACATAGTAGGCGTTGGCGTTGGCCGTCAGGCCCCACTGCGGCCAGTAGGAGCGCAGCGAAAGCTCGTAGTTCCAGGTGAATTCCTGGTCGTAGGGCACGACGGTGGCGCGGGCGACGTTGACGGTCGAGCCGCCCGAGCGATAGCCGCGCTGCACGACGAAGCTGGTCGAGAGGTCATCGGTCCAGGCGTACTTGACGCCGAGCTTGGGCAGGAAGGCGTCGAACTTGCGCGTCGAGCCGGGCGAGGCGGCGCCGGCCTGGGCCACCATCGAGGCGACGAAGTTGTTCACCAGCACCACGTACGGCGCGTAGGCGCCGAAGTTGGCCGGTGTGGGATAGGTTCCGGCGAACACGGCCGTCTGCGACGACTCCTGCTCGTTCTCCTCGTGGTCGTAGCGGAAGCCGGCCAGCAGGCTGAGCTTGGCGGTCAGGTCGAAGCTGCCGTCGGCGAACAGGGCGGTGGTGGTGACGATCTCCGGCGCGTCCGACGAATAGTCGACCGGGATCACCGGCAGGGCGGCGACATAGATGGTCGCGAAGGCGTTGGCCTGCGCCTGGGCCGTGGCCAGCGGCGTTCCGCCGCTCACCAGGGTCGAGGTCAGCACGCTGACCAGGGTGGCGGTGGGGAAGGTGACGTTGGTCAGGCTGGCCGACTTGCGGTCGGAGTCGCGCTTGGCGTGATAGAGGCCGACCAGGCCCTTCAGCCGCTCGCCGTCGTAGTTCAGGCGCACTTCCTGGCTGGTGGTCTTGGTCAGCTCGTCCTGGCCGCCGTAGGACAGGGTCTGCGGCGTCAGGTCGGCGTCGTAGCGCTGCACCAGGTCGACCTTGCTCCACGAGAAGGCGCCCGACAGGGTGAAGCGTTCGCTTAAGGCCTGCGAGAGCTCCAGGTTGAAGATGTCGGTGGTGATGTCGCTGGTGTTGGGCGTGTCGGTCTTGCTGACGCGGTGGTCGTAATAGTCCGGCGTGTCGGTGCGGGCGTAGGTGTAGAGATAGCCCGACCTGTTCTCGTTGCGGCTGTAGGTGGCGATCGCCTTGAAGCCTTCCAGCGCCGTCGGCGTCAGCAGCAGCTTGCCGCGATACGAGCGGGTGTCGACGGCGTCGTCGTCGCGCTTCTGCACGGTGTTGTAGACGAAGCCGTCGGCCTGGCGATCGTGGAAGGCTGCCCGGAAGGCCAGCTGGTCGGCGACGATCGGGCCGCCGCCGGCCAGGCCGATCGAGCGGTCGTCGCCGCTGGCCGCGGTGGCGCGGGCCTTAAAGTTCCAGTCGAAGGTCGGGTCGGTGGTGCGGATGATCACCGCGCCGGCCAGGGCGTTGCGGCCCTGCAGGGTCGACTGCGGACCCCGGAAGATCTCGACCTGGCCCACGTCCCACATCTCCAGCGGACCGCCGTACATGGCGCGCTCGGGAATGGCCGCGCCGTCCAGATAGACCGTGGCCAGGCCGCTGGTGCCGCCGCCCGAGACGTTGTTGTTGGCCACGCCCCGGATCGTGAAGCCGCTCTTGCCGTAGGTCTCGCTCATGTTCGCCGTGCGGGCGACCACGTCGTAGAAGCTGCGGATCTGCTCGCGCTCGATCGTGCGGGCGGTCGTCACGGCCACGCTGGTGACGGTGTCCTGCAGCGAGCGGGCGGTCTTTTCGCCGGTCACGACCACGGCGTCGACCGCGGTGGGGGCTTCGGGCGCCGTCGCGATCGGCTCCTCGGCCCGAACCACGCCCGCCAGCGCCGCCCACGCGCCCAAGGCGCTCGCCATCATCAACCGCGATTTCATGCACTTCCCCCGTTACTAAGAACGGGTCGCAGCTACCGGGCGTTCAGTTGCGAGTCAAATGCAAACTCATTTGCAAAAGTAATCGCAGGGCGCGCAATTTCGATGGCTGACGTTCCGGTTCAGGAGGAGGGCAGGGCCGGTCCCGCCGCCTTGGCAGCGTCGTAGGCGGCCCATTCCTCCTCCATCTGCCGCTGCCATCGCGCGCGCAGCACGGCCGGTCGCTGGCCGTGGCGGTCGTCGAGGAACTGCGCGGCCACCACCCGGTCGGTGCGGAAGTTGCGGAAGTCGCTGCGCAGTTCGCACCAGGCGATCAGCATCCGCACGGTGGCGAGGTAGCCCACCGTCACCGGCCAGACGACCCGCTGGCTGACCGCGCCCTTCTCGTCGCGATAGTCCAGCCGGATCTTGCGGCCGGCGTGGATCCAGGCCCGGGTCTGGGCCATGTCGATGTTGTCGGGCGTCGGGTTCCACGGCGCGGGGGCGCGGGTCGCCGGCTCCAGCACATAGGGCCGCAGGTTGTCGGGCACGGCGGCGGCGATCTTCGCAATGAGATCGCGGGCGGCGGTGGCCAGGGCGGGATCCCCGCGGCCGGCCACCCATTGGGCGCCCAGCACGGCGGCTTCGATCTCGTCCGGCGTCAGCATCAGGGGCGGCATGTCGTATCCGGCCTCCAGAACATAGCCGACGCCCGCCTCGCCGCGGATGGGCGCCCTCTGACCGACCAAGGCGGCGATGTCGCGATAGACGCTGCGCTTGGAGGTCTCCAGTTCGGCGGCGATGGAGTCGGCGGTGACCGGCGTCCGGCTGCGGCGAAGGATCTGGATGATCTGGAATAGGCGTTCAGCGCGTCTCATGGGTCCCACAGTGCCGGATCGTTGCTGACAGCATGCTGGCAGCAGGGTGGCGGCAGTCTGTCCTCATCGCAATACCGCACGAGAGGGACCTCGAGATGATCACGCTCTACGCCGCCGGCCCGGCCTACGGCCTGCCTGAGGGAAGCCCCTACGTCACCAAGACCGAGATCCACCTGATGATGGCGGGCCTGGCCTACCAGAAGGTCCCGGCCCATCCCGAGACCTCGCCCAAGGGCCAGCTGCCCTGGATCGACGACGACGGCGTCAAGGTCGCCGACTCCACCTTCATCCGCGCCTATCTCGAGCGCAGCTACGGCGTCGACCTCGATGCGGGCCTCACCCGGGTCGAGCGCGCCCAGGCCTGGGCGATCGAGCGGATGGTCGAGAACCAGCTGGGCTGGGCCAACTGCTATTTCCGCTTCTTCGACTTCGACAATTTCGAGAAGGGGCCGGCCCACTGGTTCGACGGCGCCCCCGAGGCCATGCGCCAGGACCTGAAGGCGGGCCTGCTCGACGCGGTCGAGGCCAATCTCAAGGCCGTGGGGATCGGTCGCCACGGCCCCGACGAGATCGTCGAGCTGGCCGCCTGGTCGCTGACCGCGCTCTCCGAAATGCTGGGCGACAAGGCCTTCCTGATGGGCGAGCGGCCGACCAGCGTCGACGCCATCGCCTTTTCCATACTGGCCCAGATCCTGACGCCGTTCTTCGACTCGCCGATCCGCCAGCGGGCCGAGGGGTTCTGCAACCTCGTGGCCTATGCCGAACGGATGCTGGCGACCTTCTATCCGGCCTTCGTATCGGAGGTCCGCCCGGAAGCGGCCACGGAGACTCTGTGGGCCGCGTGATCCGTAGCCGTCCGGACGTTGTTTCGGGACGCGCCTTCCTGTAGATGCGACGCATTCTTATCGAGTGCGTGGAGTCTATCGGCGTGGGACGACCCCGGACGGGCGGGCGAGGCGGGGACAAGGCGCTCGCGGCGGGCGTTTCCCTGGGCCTGCACGCGGCCGCCGTTCTGGCGCTCGTCGGCTTCGTGCGCACCATGCCGGGCCTGTCCGAGCCGCCGGCCATGGAGGCGGCGCTGTTCGAGGCCCTGACCCCCAGTCCCGAGCCTTCGCCGTCGACGGCGTCGAGCGAGCGGCGGGCGCAGGAAGTGCCGCGCGAGGCCCGCAGCGTCTCGCCGATCCGGCCGCGTCCTGTCCCGATCCCCG
>NZ_QHJY01000130.1 GCF_003185805.1 Caulobacter sp. D5 | reverse complement strand
CGGCGGCCCAGGCGGCGGTGCCGCCGTCGAGCACCCGCACCGGCTGGTCGGCGATGTCCTCCAGCTCCGGCGCGGCCAGGCGGGCCAGCACGCCGTCGGGCGAGGTCAGGACGATCGGCTTGCCTTCTGGCGCGCGCTCCAGGGCCTCGGCCAGCTGGGCGCGGATGGCGAACCAGGCGCCGGGCACGTGGCCCTTGCGGTGGGCGGGGCTGGGCGCGAGGTCCAGCACCACGACGCTGTCTTCGGCCAGGGCTTCGGAGAGGGCGCGCGGCAGGATGGTCTCGACCACCGGCAGGTGCGGGGGCTCCGAAGGCTTCCAGGCGCCGGTGGCCAGCTCGCCCTCGAAGCCGTCCTCCAGCACGTAGGTCTCCCAGCCCAGCTGAGCCAGCCACGAGGCCGTCATGTCGGCGCGGGGACCCAGGTCGTCAGCCAGCACGATGCGGCCGCCGCGCACGGGGGCGAAGACGTCGGTCTCCTGCACCAGCTGGCCGCCCGGCGCGCTGCGGAAGCCGGGCAGGTGGCCCTTGGCGTACTCGTCGGGCGTGCGCACGTCGAAGCGATAGAGGGTGCGCTTGCGGTCGGTGGCGAGGTCGGCCAGCCCCTCGGCGTCGATGCGGCGCACGCCGGCGCGATAGGCCACGTCGCGCGCCTTGGCGCGGGCCTCTTCCAGGGTCTGGGTCGAGACGTCGGGGAACTTGCGGCTCTGGCCGTGCTCCAGGCTCTGCTGGGCCAGGGTCCAGCCGATCGTGCCGTTGCGCAGGGCGAAGACCGGGTTGGGCACCCCGGCGTTGACCAGCGATTGGGCGCCGATCAGGCTGCGGGTGCGGCCCGCGCAGTTGACGATGATGGTGGTGGCGGGATCCGGCGCCAGCTCCCTGGCGCGCAGCACCAGCTCGGCGCCCGGGGTGCTGACGCCGCCCGGGATGCTCATCACCGCGTATTCCTCGAACCGGCGGGCGTCGAGGATCACCTGGTCGGCCTTGGCGTCGATGCGGGCCTGCACCTCCTGGGCGGGCAGGGACGGGGTGTGGCGGCGCGCCTCGACCAGTTCGCCGAACGCCTTGCTGTAGGAATTGACGTCCTGGAAGAGCTCGTAGCCGGCGTCGGTCCAGCCCTGCAGCCCGCCCTTCAGCGCCTGGACGTTGGTGTAGCCGAGCGCCGCAAGCCGCTTGCCGGCCGGCGAGACCAGGCCCTCGCCGTTGTCGTAGAGCACGATCCGCGTCTCCTTGCGGGGCACGCGGTCGAGGATCTCGATCTCCAGCCGGCTGAGCGGCAGCTGCGAGGCGAACAGAGGGTGGGCCTTGGCGAAGGGATCTTCCTCGCGCAGGTCCAGAAGGGCGATCTCACGGCGGGCGATCAGGTCCTGGCGGACTTCGCGGGGCGTGACGACGGGCAGGGTCATGGCGCGGCCTCGGCGGGGACCGGCTTGGAGCGGTCCCACAGGTTGGGGAGGGTGTCGTTGGAGTAGCCGGAGACGAAGGGCTTGCTCCGTCCGTCGGCGTCGTAGGTCGAGCGGCGCACCGCTCCGATATTGGCCCCGTAGACGTGGATGCTGATCGAGGGCCTGTCGTCGAAGGCGTTGGTGACCCGGTGCACGTCACCGACCGTCGGCGAGACCGCTTCGACCTCGCCGCGCTCCAGCCGATGGACCGGCCCGTGCGGGACCAGGGCGGCGCCGTCGCGGTGGTAGGCTTGCGACAGCTCGGCGCCGCGCAGCACGCCCACCAGGCCCCAAACCGTGTGGTCGTGGACCGGCGTCGCCTGGCCCGGCCCCCAGACGAAGCTGACCACGCTGAACCGCTCGCGGCTGTCGCAATGCAGCAGGTACTGCTGATAGCGGGCCGGGTTCGGCGCGGCGTAGGCGTCCGGCAACCAGTCGTCCGTGGCTATCAGGGCGGCCAGCAGGCCGCCCCCCTCGCGCAGGATTTCGGCCTCGTCCGAGGTGCGGTCGAGCAGGGCGCCGAGGTCTCCGACGAAGCTGGCCAGGCGGGTGAGGTTGGGCGCGCCGGTCATCGGATCACAGCGCGTACTTCAGCGTGACCAGCCAGGTCCGCGGATCGGGATAATTCTTGTAATAGACCCCGGTGGCCGGCGTGTAGGTCGAGGTCACCGGCTTGTCGCTGTCGAGCAGGTTGCGGCCCGACAGCTGCACGGCCCACTGCGGGTTGGGCGCGGTCCAGGTGATCGTGCCATTGAGGAAGCCCTGGGCGGGCGCCTCGTCCTGCGGGCGTTGCAGGGCGCTGAAATAGGTCTTGGTCTGCCACTGGGCGTTCAGGTTGGCGCGGATCGAGCCAGGAACCTGGACCGGCACGTCCCAGGTCACCCCGCCCGACAGGCTCCAGCGCGGCGAGTTCAGCAGGCGGTGGCCGTCGGCGTTCACGCCCACGCCGCCAGCATTCTTGTAGGTGTCGTAGACGGCGTACGGCCAGCCGACCGAGCCCTGAAGGCTGAGCCGCTCGGTGGCGCGCACGTCGGTCTCCAGCTCGACGCCGTAGGTGTGCGCCTCGCCGGCGTTGCCGCGGATCGAATTGCCCGGATAGGCCGGGTCGCTGTAGCTGACCTGCAGGTTCTCATAGTCGTTGTAGAAAGCCGCCAGGTTCACCCGCGCGCGGCGGTCGAACAGCTCGGTCTTCAGGCCGGTCTCGTAGGTGTTGACGTCTTCCGGCGCGAAGGGGCGGGTGGCCAGGTCCAGGCGCGTGGCCCGGTTGTCGAAGCCGCCCGACTTGAAGCCCTTGGAATAGGTCGCGTACTGCAGGACGGCCGGCGTCCACTGGTACTGCACCGACAGCTTCGGGGTGATCGCCGAGAAGGTCTTGTCGGCCGTGCCGGCGATCGACTGGCCGGTGACCTGGCCGGCCAGGTTCAGCACCTTGTTGTCGAAGGTGAATTCCTTCTCCTCGTTGGTCCAGCGCAGGCCGCCGGTGACGCTGAGGCGGTCTGTCACCGCATAGGTCGCCTCGCCGAACAGGGCGTAGGCGTCGGTGTTGGTGATGTTGTGGGCGCGGGCGAAGCCGTAATTGCTGGGCGTGGTCACCGGGTCGGTGACCGTCGCGGTCCGGCGGCTGTAGCCGTCGCGCTGCACGAAGAACCGCTCATGCAGGTAAAAGAGGCCGCTGGTGAAGGTCAGCTTGCCGAAGTCGCCGTTCAGCTGGATTTCCTGGGTGGCGTACTGGTCGTTGTAGTGGATCAGGTTCTTCTGGATCAGCGCCGCCTGGCCGTCGTTGTCGTAATAGACCGGGTTCAGGTTGAAGCCGCCGTAGGCCGTGATCGACTTGAGCTTCAGATGGTCGCTCAGGGCGTACTGGACGCGGATCGAGCCGCTGATCTGGTCGAGGTCCTGCTTGGGCTCGACTTCCGAGTAGGAATAGCGGTTGTTGAATTCGCCGTTCGGCTGGGTGACCGGCACGTAGCTGCGGCTGTCGCTGCGGTCGCGCAGGGCGTTCAGCGTGAACAGCACGTCCAGCTTTTCGGTCGGCGTCCAGCGCAGCTTGGCGCGGTAGGCGTCGAGATCGATGCGGTTGACGTCGTGGTTCAGCGTCGGGTCGAAGGTCACCCCGTCGCGCTTGTGGTGGATGTAGGAGAAGCTGCCCGACAGCTTGTCGTCGACGATCGGTCCCTCGACCAGGGCGCGGACGTCGACGGCGCCGTAGCTGCCCAGGCCCACCTCGGCCTTGGCGCGGAACTCCTGGCCGGGATCGCGGGTGATGATGCGCAGGGCGCCGGCGCTGGAGTTGCGGCCGTAGAGCGTGCCCTGCGGACCGCGCAGCACCTCGATGCGCTCCAGGTCGTTGAACTCGACCATCGAGCCGATCTGGCGGGGGATGTAGACGTCGTCGACATAGACGGCCAGCACCGGCTCCTGGATCGGGTCGGCCTCGCCGACGCCCCGCAGGGCGTAGGTCTGGGTGGTGTGGCTGATGGTGACGCGGCTGATGCTGAAGTTCGGGATCTGGCCCGACAGGTCGCGGATGCTGTCGACCTTGCGGTCGGCCAGCACCTGCGAGCCGAAGGCCGAGATGGCGATCGCGGTCTTCTGCAGGTCGGTGGCGCGGCGCTCGGCGGTGACGATCACCTGCTCGACGGCGGGGGAGGCCGCATCGTCAGCATTGATGGTCGGCGCCGGCTCGGCCGCCAATGCCCCGCCGGCGACAGCGAGGCCAGAAGTGAAGGCGAGAAGTTGAAGCTTAAAGTTTCGCACGAATTTATCCCCGACTTGTTCGGTGGGGATTTGTCGTCGCGCCGCCTCTCATCTCAACGAATATAAAATGATCGAGCGGATAGCTCTGCTCATATCGTCCGAGGTCATCGGATATATTTGTAGAACTCGACATTACTTGAGGAACGATGAGAGCCGGTCATCCCACAGCGGCCGCACGTCGACGGCTCCGGGGATGATCTTGGCGGCGGCGAAGGTGTCGGCCACGGCCTGTTCGGAGGCGATGGCCGCCTCGCTGATCGGTTCGAGGATGTAGGGCGAGGAGCGCTCCTTGAACTCCTGGGCGTAGTAGGCCGCCTTGACCCCCGTCGCCTGTTCCCGCACCCGGGCCCAGCGCTCGCCGTCGGCGTTGATCCAGTCGAAAACCTTCTTGTAGCGCGAGACGTAGTCGCCGATGGCCTGCAGCCGCAGCGGATCGTCCAGCGCCTCCTTGGCCGCCGTGATCAGGTAGTTGCCCGACAGGATCCCCAGCGCCGTGCGCAGCACCCGCGCCCCGGCCTCGCGCGCCTGGTAGACGATGACGCCGTAGATCACCCAGGCGTCCAGCGCCCCGCTCTGGAAGGCCGCAAGACCGTCCTGCGGGCTCAGCGCCACCGGCTGGATGTCGCTCCAGGAAAGACCCGCCTCCTGCAACAGGCGCAGCAGGATGTAGTGCGAGGTCGTGGCCTTCACATAGCCGATGCGCTTGCCCTTCAGGTCCTTGAAGTCCCGGGCCGGCGAGCCCTTCGGCACGAGCAGCACCTGGTTGTTCACGTCGCCCTTCAGCACGCCGACGATGCGCACCTGGTTGCCCGGCTGGGCGGCGACGAAGATCGGCGGGATCTCGCTCATGCCGCCGAAGTCCAGCGCCCGGGCGTTGATCGCCTCGGCGATCAGGTTGCCGCCGGCGAACTGGGTGCGGGCCAGCTTGTAGGGCGGGTCGGCGATGCCGGCCTCGCCGAAGAAGCTCTCGGGATTGCCGCGATAGGTGGCCACCCTCAGCGTCAGGTCCGCCAGCGAGCCGGCCTTGTCCCCGCCCTTCGGAGAGCAGGCCGCCAGGTTGACAGTAGTGAGGCCGGCCAGCGACAGGCCCGCGATCGAAAGGCCGCCCGACATCAGGTCGCGGCGGGACAGGGAGATGCCGGTCATCAGTCGAACAGGTCCGGCTCTTCTTCGGTGACGATGTCCCAATAGGGCTGGAACGACCACAGGCCGCCCAGTTCGGTGCCGACCTGGCCGGCGGTGTGCTTGGCGACCTCCGGCGGCATCGGCTTGGTCGGGCCGGCGGCCTCGGCCAGCAGCTGGGCCTGGCAGGCGTTTTCGAGCGCCAGGTAGCGCCAGACGGCGGCCTCCACCGACTGGCCGACGGTGAGGATTCCGTGGTTCTGCAGGATCACCGCCTTCTTGGGGCCCAGCGCCTTGGCGATCTTCTGGCCCTCGCTGGTGTCCAGCACCACGCCCGAGAATTCCTCGAACAGGGCGTGGTCGTCATAGAAGGCCGCCGAGTCCTGGGTCAGCGGATCCAGCAGCCGCCCCAGCGCCGACCAGGCCTTGCCGTACAGCGAGTGCGAGTGGGCCGCGGCGATCACGTCGGGCCGGGCCTCGTGCAGCTGCGAGTGGATGGCGAAGGCGGCGCGGTTCAGGCGGGCCGGGGCCTTGGCCGGCGGCTGCACGATCTCGCCGGCATGGCTGACCAGCATCAGGTCCGAAACCTTGATGCGCGAGAAGTGCACGCCCAGCGGATTGACCCAGAAGTGGTCGGTCAGTTCGGGGTCGCGGGCGGTGATGTGCCCGGCGCCGCCCATGTCGAAGCCGTAGCGGCCGAACAGTCGATAGCCGGCGGCCAGGCGCTGCTTGCGATAGAGCCGCTCCAGCTCGATCGTCGGCTGCTGCGGGATCTCTTTCGAGCCGAACGGCGGCAGCACGCTCTCGATCTTCGCAGGGTGCGGGCCGGAAGCGGTGAAGCTGCGGGCGGCGGGGATCGCGGTCATCGCGAAGGGTCCTTGTTGTCAGTAGCCGCGCGACAGGTCGACGACGTCGGCCAGGGGCGCGCCGGCGCGGAAGCGGGCGAGGTTCTGGGCGAAGCTGGTCGCCAGGTTGATGCGGGTGTCGGGCGTGTGCACCGAGGTGTGGGGCGAGAGCCGAACCTTCGGATGGCCGTAGAAGGGGTGGCCGTCGGTCAGGGGCTCGGGGAAGGTGACGTCCAGGCTGGCGCGCGACACCCGGCCGTCGTCCAGCGCCGCCAGCAGGGCGTCGTCGTCAATCAGCGCGCCGCGAGCGATGTTGATCAGGTGCAGGCCAGGCTTGGCGGCGGCCAGCACCTCGCGGCCGATCAGGCGCTCGGTCTGCGGTGTGGCCGGGGCGGCCAGCACCACGTGGTCGCTGCGGGCGAACAGGGTCTTCAGGTCCGCCACGCGCTCGACGCCGGCCACCGGGATCGGCTTGTCCGAGCGGCGGGTGGCGATGACGTTCAGGCCCAGGGCCTGGGCGCGCGGGGCCAGGGCCTCGCCGATGGCGCCGAAGCCGACCAAGCCCAGGGTCGTGCCCGAGATCAGCTTCAGCGGCTGCGGCGCCCAGCGTTCGGCCTTGTCGATCCAGATCTCCGGCAGGCGCTTGGCCTCGGCCAGGATCGCCGCCAGGGCGAATTCGGCCAGGGCGACGGCGGAAGAGCCGCGCGCCGAGGTCACCACCGGACCGTCGAACAGCCAGTCCGGATAGAAGTCGATGCCCACCGACACCAGCTGCACCCAGCGCACGTCGAAGGGCCAGCCGGGCGGCGCCTTGGCTGGCAGCACGCCGCCGGCCTTGCGGAACGGCGCGGCCACCAGGACCTTGGCCTCGCGTGGCAGGGGCGTGGTCAGGCCCGGCGGGACCGGCACGATCTCCGCGTCCGCCGCGTGCTGGGCGAAGACGGTGTTGAACACCTCGGGCAGCTGGCTGGCGACGATGAGGCGGCTCATGCCTGGGCCTCCCGGCTCGCGAAGGCCGCCTTGCCGGCGCCGGTCAGCACCACGTCGGCCTGGGGCGTGTGCACCCGGCCGCACAGCACGTCGCGGTGATGGCGCTCCAGCGGGTTGGCGCGGGTCAGGCCGGGGTTGCCGGTCAGCTTCAGGGCCTTCTCGACAACGGTGATGGCGTTCTCGGTGACCAGGTGCTTGACCAGACCGCTCTCGCTCGCCGCCGTGTCGCCCTTCGCGGCGCTGTCCAGCAGCACGCGGTTGGCGAAGAGCAGGCTGTCGATCTCGCCCAGGGCTTCCTGGAAGCGGGGCAGGGTCGAGAGGCTGGCGCCCAGGTTGGCCGGCTTGCGGGCGATCAGGAAGTCGGCCAGCCAGTCGCGGGCGGCGCGCGCCACGGAATCGTAGATCGCCGCCGTCAGCACCGACGACCAGGTCCCGAACACCGGCGAGTAGGGCGGCGGGGCGCCCGGGGGCTGCGGATCCAGGGCGTGGTCCAGCGGAACCAGCACGTCCTCGAAGATCACGTCGTGGCTGGCGCTGGCGCGCAGACCCAGGTGATCCCAGGTCTCTTCGATGATCACGCCAGGACTGTCGGCGCGCACCAGCCAGCCGCCGACCAAAGGTTCGGCGTCGTCGCTGCGGGCCCAGACCACGAACCAGGGCAGGGCGCTCGAGCCGGTGGAGTAGATCTTGCGGCCGCTGATCCGCCAGCCTTCCGGCGTGCGGCGGGCGATGGTGGCCGGCAGGCCGCCGCGGGCGGGGGTGCCGAGATCGGGCTCGACGCGCAGGGCGTTGATCAGGGCGCCGTGCTCGATCGCGTCGCCGATCACGCGCTGCTTCAGGTGCTCGGGCCAGCCCGAGCGGCCCTCGACCGAGGCGTGGAACAGGTACTGCATGACCAGAACGAGGGCCGTGGCCGGCTCGCCCCGGGCGACGGCGGAAACCACCTTCAGCGCGGTGGGCAGATCGCTTTCCAGCCCGCCCAGACGCGCCGGGGCGGTCAGGGCCAGCAGCCCCGCCTCATGCAGGGCCTGGAAGTTGGCGAACGGAAAGCTGGCCTCGCGGTCGTGGCGGCCGGCGGTGGCGGCGAAGGCCTGCGTCAGGCGCGGCAGCACCGTGTCGAGGTCGGGCAGGTGCGGCGCGGGATCCAGCTTGCGTGCGGCGGCGGTGCTCACTGCACGGCCTCGCCGGTCGGGAAGGCGATCAGGGCGCCTTCGTGAGAGGCGGGGGCCTCGACGCCCAGGTGACCGAGCAGGCGGCGGCGGATGGCCTGGAAACGGGCGTCCGGCGCGCGCGGGCGCTCCAGGGCGATGTGCTCCTCGGCGGCGATCCGGCCCTTGTTCAGCACCAGCACGCGGTCGGCCAGCGAGATGGCCTCGTCGACATCGTGGGTGACCAGCAGGACGGCGGGCCTGTGCTCGTTCCAGAGGTTCAGCACCAGGTCGTGCATCTTCAGCCGGGTCAGGGCGTCGAGGGCCGCGAACGGCTCGTCGAGCAGCAGCAGACCCGGCTCGCGTACGAGGGCGCGGGCCAGGGCCGTGCGCTGGGCCTCGCCGCCGGAGAGGGTGGAGGGCCACGCGTCGAGGCGATGGCCGAGGCCGACTTCCTTCAGCGCGGCTTCGGCGCGCGCCCGGACGTCTTTATCTTTCAGACCCAGCGCGACGTTGCGCCAGACCTTCTTCCACGGCAGCAGGCGGGCGTCCTGGAACACCACGGCGCGCGTGCTCGGCGTCGTGACGTCCTGGTCGCCGACGGGATCGAGTCCGGCCAGGGTGCGCAGCAGGGTGGTCTTGCCCGAGCCGCTGGCGCCCAGCAGGGCGACGAACTCGCCCGGAGCGATCGAGAGGTCCAGGCCGTCGATGACCCGGTTCTCGCCGAACTGGCGGACGAAGCCGTTCAGCTTCACGGCGGGGGCGATCGACGGCGAGGCCGAGGGCGCTACGGCCGGGACGGCGGCGGTGTCGAAGGCGCGGCGGCGGATACGCGGCTGGACCATGGTCATTGCTCCACGAGGCTGGGGCGCCAGGCCAGAGCGCGGCGCTCCAGCGTGCGAACGAGGGCGTCGGCGCCAAGGCCGAGCAGGGCGTAGACGAGCAGGCAGACGACGATGATGTCGGTGCGCATGAAGTCGCGGGCGTTGTTGATCAGGTGGCCAAGGCCGGCCTGGGCGTTGATCTGCTCGGCCACCACCAGCACCAGCACCGAGACGCCCAGGGCGTAGCGCAGGCCGACGAAGAACGAGGGCAGGGCGCCGGGCAGGATCACCTCGCGCACCAGGCTCCAGCCCGATAGGCCAAAGCTGCGGGCGGCCTCGACCAGCCGCACGTCGATGCCGCGCACCCCGGCGAAGAGGTTCAGATAGATCGGGAAGGTCGTCGCCACGGCGATCAGGGCGATCTTCGGCGTCTCGCCGATGCCGAACCAGACGATGAACAATGGGGTCAGGGCCAGGGACGGGATGGTCCGCTTGATCTGCATCAGCGGGTCGACGACGGTCTCGCCCCAGCGCGACAGGCCGGCCAGCAGGCCCAGACTCACGGCGACGGCCAGGGCGATCGCCAGGCCGGCCGCGGCGCGGGCCAGCGACACCAGCAGGTTGGCGGGAAGCTCGCCCGAAACCGTCAGCGCCCAGAAGGTTTCAGCCACCGTCGAGGGCGCGGCCAGCACCCGTTCGGGGATCAGGCCGAAGCGCGAACCCAATTCCCACAAGGCCAGAAGCACGACCGGAGATAGCCAGCGCGCCCGGGAGAGGCGAGGCCATCGCCACCCCTTGGGGAATGGTCTCGCTAGAGAAATTCTATCGGCGGTCGCCAAAGACATCGGGTCGCTTCCATCGCTGTGACCGTTGCGGCGGGGGCGCCGTTGCTTCACAGAGATGGACGCTGAATTCCTACTCGATCAATAGACTTATCCTCAGGGGTCTTATTAGAGTTCCTCAACGGGGTCAGACGGGACGCCAGATGCCGACCAACCTTCCGACCGAACTTCTCCGCAGCTTCGTGGCCATCGTCGACAGCGGGTCGATGCTGCGCGCCACCGAGCGTGTCTTCGTCACCCAGTCGGCCCTCAGCCTGCAGATGAAGCGGCTGGAGGAGACCGTGCTGACGCCGCTGTTCCACCGCGAGGGGCGGCGGCTGTCGCTGACCCCGGCCGGCCAGACCCTGCTGGGCCACGCCCGTGACATCCTCGCCCTCAACGACCGCGCCGTGGTCGCCCTGACCGGCGACGCGCTGGCCGGGCCGGCGCGGGTGGGGCTGGTGCAGGACTTCGCCGAGACCCTGCTGTCGGGCGTCCTGGCCCGCTTCGCCCAGCTCAATCCCGACACCCAGCTGCAGGTGCGGGTCGCCGGCTCGCCGGAGCTGCTGGAGCTGCTGCGCAGCGACCGCCTGGACGTCATCCTGTGCATGGGCGCCTACGACGATCCGGCCGCCGCCCGCACCGTGCCGATGGTCTGGCACGGCGAGCCCGACCTCGCCCAGCAGGAGGTGCTGCCGCTGGCGATCCTGGAGGCCCCGTGCCGGTTCCGCGACGCGGCCCTGGCGGCGCTGGAGCGGGAAGGGCGCTCGTATCGCGTGGCCCTGGAGACGCCGAGCCTGTCAGCCCTGCGCGCCGCGGTGCAGTCGGGACTGGCGGTGACCTGCCGCACCAGCCTCTTCCGCCCCGAGGCCCAGCCCATCGCCGAGGGGGCTTTACCGAGCCTGCCGAAAGTGGCCTATGTTCGTCGGACAGGCCCCGCGCCGCACCCGTCGATCGCCAAGCTCTCGGAGCTGATCCACACCGCGGCCCTGGAGCTCTGAGACGCTTTCCGAAAGCCTCGGGCGCACATTAATCATTTTCAGAAAAGATTAACCGCGAACCTTGGTTCTTCGTTAGCGGCCTCCTGCGAAAACCCTCCCATCAAGTTTTCGCCAGGAGGGATGGGCGGCTATGAAATTCTCGATCGCTTTCGCAGCGGCTATGGCCGGCAGCTTCTTCGTCGCTTCGGCTGCTTCGGCCGCCGGTGGTTTCGAAGACCAGATGGGCCGCTGCCTGCAGCAGTTCGCCAACACCAGGGACGCCGCTCAGGTGATGCTCGAGTGCACCGCCGACGCCGGCAAGCTCTCGGGCTGCAAGGTCGTCGACAACAGCGCGGCCGGCAAGGGCTTCGATAAGGCGGCCATGTGCATCGCCGAGAAGCTGCCGATGGGCGCCAAGACCGGCACCGTGAAGGTTCCGTTCCGCTTCCCGGGCGGC
>NZ_QHJY01000129.1 GCF_003185805.1 Caulobacter sp. D5 | reverse complement strand
GCCGCCGCCTCCGCCGCCTCCGCCCCCGCCGCCTCCCCCGCCGCCTCCGCCGGCGTTCGAAGCGCGCGAATTCATCGTCTACTTCCCGTTCGATCAGTACGTGCTGACGCCGGAAGCCCAGTCGGTGGTTTCGGAAGCCGCGAAGTACGCCAACGACGGCAAGGCCACCAAGATCGTGGTCGTCGGTCACACCGACACCTCGGGCTCGCCGAAGTACAACGTCCGCCTGTCGGAACGTCGTGCTAAGGCCGTGGCCGACGCTCTGGTCGGTCTGGGCGTCGCCCAATCGACCCTCGGCGTCGACTGGAAGGGCGAAAGCGCCCCGGCCGTCGCCACCGGCGACGGCGTGAAGGAACCGCTGAACCGTCGTTCGACGATCTCGATCAACTTCTAAGATCGGATCCCGGACGGAGGCTCTAGGCTTCCCGACGAAATGCGAAGGCCCCGGAGGAAACTCCGGGGCCTTTTGCTTTTCTGATCCTTCTCCCCTTGCGGGAGAAGGGAGGCTCATTCTCCCTTCCCCCTTGATGGGGGAAGGGTCGGGGATGGGGGTGACCTGCTGAGCCGGCCGTGGCGCCAGGGGTTCGCCGCCGCATCACCCCCACCCAACCCTCCCCCATCAAGGGGGAGGGCTTTTCCTGTGGATCCCACCCCACATATCCCCGCTCTTTTTTGCTCCGAACCCTTCCGAAGAATCCGGAATCGTCGGTTGGCCGACCCCTCCGGTCGCGGAGCTTCGTTAACGCTGCTGCGGCGCTTCGCCGCGCCGAAAAATTCTCATGTGGGCAACCCCTTGATACGCACGGGGAACCTCCAGGCGTTCACAGCTTGTTAACGAAAAACTCGCCTCGGAAGCGTTCCGACCCGTTGACGAAGAGGCGGGGTCTGTGGCCCCATATATGGGCTCTGGGGGCGCAACGCCCACTATATCTAGCGGCTTCGCCGGAAGCGGACGGCTTCTCGCAAGCGCATGGTAAATGGACGGGTTCTGCACATGACCGCTGGTGAAGCGACCAAGATTCAAGCTGCCGCGCGCCCTGCGTCGGCCTTCAAGGAACGTCCGGCCCTGGCGCTGGTGCGCAAGGTCGAGGTCGACCGCTCGCGCGACGCGCTGCTGACCGACTTCGGCAAGACCACGCTGGAAGACCGCTATCTGCTGCCGGGCGAGTCCTACCAGGACATGTTCGCGCGCGTCTCGACGGCCTTCGCCGACGACGCCGACCACGCCCAGCGCGTCTACGACTATATCAGCCGCCTGTGGTTCATGCCGGCCACCCCGGTGCTCAGCAACGGCGGCGCCGATCGCGGCCTGCCGATCAGCTGCTTCCTCAACGCCGTCAACGACAGCCTCGACGGCATCCTGGGCGTCTGGAACGAGAACGTCTGGCTGGCGGCCAACGGCGGCGGCATCGGCACCTACTGGGGCGGCGTCCGCTCGATCGGCGAGAAGGTCAAGGGCCAGGGCCAGACCTCGGGCATCATCCCCTTCATCCGCGTGATGGACTCGCTGACGCTTGCGATCAGCCAAGGCTCGCTGCGCCGCGGCTCGGCCGCCGTCTATCTCGACATCCACCACCCGGAAATCGAAGAGTTCCTCGAGATCCGCAAGGCCTCGGGCGACTTCAACCGCAAGTCCCTGAACCTGCACCACGGCATCTCGATCACCGACGAGTTCATGCACGCCGTGCGTGACGGCCTGAAGTTCGGCCTGCGCTCGCCCAAGACCGGCGAAGTGCTGCGCGAAGTCGAGGCCCGCGGCCTGTGGCAGAAGATCCTGGATCTGCGCATGCAGACCGGCGAGCCCTACCTGATCTTCTCCGACACCGTGAACCGCGCCATGCCGTCGTTCCAGCGCGAGCTGGGCCTGAAGGTGCGCCAGTCGAACCTGTGCAGCGAGATCATGCTGCACACCGGCACCGACCACCTGGGCAAGGAGCGCACCGCGGTCTGCTGCCTGTCGAGCGTCAACGCCGAGACGTTCCTGGAGTGGCGCGACCACCCGACCTTCATCGAGGACGTCATGCGCTTCCTCGACAACGTCCTGCAGGACTTCATCGATCGCGCCCCGGACGCGGCCTCGACCGCCGCCTACGCCGCCATGCGCGAGCGCTCGGTGGGCCTCGGTTTGATGGGCTTCCACTCGTTCCTGCAAAGCCAGAACGTGCCGTTCGAAAGCGCCCTGGCCAAGAGCTGGAACATGCGGATGTTCAAGCACCTGCGCCGCGAGGCCGACAAGGCCAGCATCAAGATCGGCGAAGAGAAGGGCCCGTGCCCCGACGCCGCCGACCGCGGCTCGATGGAGCGCTTCTCGCACAAGCTGGCCATCGCCCCGACCGCCTCGATCTCGATCATCTGCGGCGGCACCAGCGCCGGCATCGAGCCGATCCCGGCCAACATCTACACCCACAAGACCCTGTCGGGCTCGTTCGCGGTGAAGAACCCCTACCTGGAGAAGCTGCTCGAGGAGAAGGGCCAGAACACCGACCTGGTGTGGGGCTCGATCCTGGAGAACGAAGGCTCGGTCCAGCACCTGGAGTTCCTGAGCCAGGACGAGAAGGACGTCTACAAGACCGCCTTCGAACTGGACCAGCGCTGGGTGGTCGAACTGGCCGCCGACCGTACGCCGGAAATCTGCCAGAGCCAGTCGGTGAACATCTTCCTGCCCGGCGACGTCGACAAGTGGGACCTGCACATGCTGCACTGGCAGGCCTGGGAACGCGGCGTGAAGAGCCTCTACTACCTGCGCTCCAAGTCGGTTCAGCGCGCGGCCTACGCCGGCGCCGACGGCAAGGCCGAGGGCGGCTCGGAGGGCTTCGACGTCGCGGAAAAGACCGACTACGAAGAGTGCCTCGCCTGCCAGTAATAAAGGCTGGCTAAGCGACGATTCACCACAGCGGCGCGACATCTCGCGCCGCTGTTTTTCTGTGCGGAACCAATACAGTCTCGAACTGTTCACCGAACGCCGGGTTTTCCCGGTGGACGTATCCGAAATGCCGGATACGGTGGGCAGGATTGGGATTGGGGAATCCGCAATGCGTATCGTTTGCGTGACGATCGCGACGTGCTGCGGCGCCGCCTTGGCGCTTTCCGCGGCGACGTCCGACGCTGCCGTCCGCAAGGGCAAGCGTAAGGCGACGGCCAAGCCGGCCGCCGCGGCTCCGACTCTCAATCCTACTCTTCAGAAACTGGACCTGACCCGCCGCGCCGCGCCTGAGGCGCCCTCGGCGGCGGCCTTCGTCGCGCGTCCCATCGACGACCGCGCGACCGAGGCCCAGGGCGAAGCCTTCGCCGTGTCGCCCGCCGGTCTCTACGGCGACGCCAACCTGCTGGACGCCGACCGCTATTACGAGGAGCGCGGGCCGGTCAGCTGGCGTTCGAGCAGCGTCGTGGTCGGCGACAACGGCCATGCCGTGGACTCGGTGCGGGTCTCGGTGGCCAGTTCCTCGCGCCTGGCCCAGAGCGCGCCGCTCAGCCTGGTGCGCCCGGGCGCGGCCAATTTCGACGCCGACACCGTCGACGTCAGCGTCTCGCGCGGCTGGCCGGCGGCGGCCAAGTTCGGGGCCGGCAAGCTGTCGGTCGATTTCACCCCGCACGCGGGTCTGGGTTTCGGCGGGGCCGGCGGTTCGGCCGAGCTCGGCGGCATGGTGCGCATCGGCAAGAGCAGCGGCAAGAGCGTCGAGGACCGCGTCATCGACGGCCTGGGCGTGCGCGACGGCCGCGAGACCTTCGGCGACCGCGGGCGCTGGTACCTGTTCGCCGGGGCCAGCGGCCAGCTGGTCGGCATGAACCTGCTGCGCGGCCAGGACGGCGACTGGACGAGGGCCGGCGTCACCGCCGACACCACCAGCAAGCTGATCGGCGACGCCCAGGCCGGGGTCGGCTGGCGGCGCGGGGCCATGCAGGCCTCGGTCGGCTACATCCGTCGCGAGATCAAGGCCAAGGACCAGATCATGGGCATGGCCACCCAGGAAGACTCGGTCGTGGCCCTGTCGTTCAGCCTCAAGCCGGAGTGGTGAGAGAGGCCTTCGATGCCCCCTTGGGCCCCCTTTGGGCTCCCTCAGGCGTGCGAACCCTTGAGTTTCCGGCCGCGATCATGCAGCTAGCGACCATCCTTCCGTAAAGTCGTCGAGCGTCATGAGCGATAGCGAGCCCCCGCGCCGCAAAATCCTGAGCCTGAAGAGCGGTGTCGCCGCGCCTGGCGGTCCGCCGCCGCTCGAGCGCCTGCAGAAGACGGCCCGGGTAGTGACGCCCGAACCGGCCGCGCCTCCGCCGCCGCCGCAAGTCGGCGACTGGAAGTGCAAGCCCTGCGGCACCCGCTTCGACCCGCCGGCCGAACTGACCGACGAGGATCACGTGCGCTGCCCGTCGTGCAACGCCCGCCTGGGCGTGGCCGCCGACTTCCGCGCCGACCCGCCCCGCGTCGAGAAGACCCGCGCGCGCTACCTCAAGAAGGCCGGCTGAAGAAGGCCCCTTGCCGCGCGTCAGCGCGGCGGCGGCGGGCGATCCGAGCCGTCGCCCGGAGGCGGGCCGCCCGGCTTGCCGTCCTGACCACCAGGAGGCGGCCCACCGGGACCCGGAGCGCCTTCCGGCGGCGGACCTTCCGGCAGGAACGCCGAGATGCGGTGATTGCTGAGGGTGAAGCGCACCTTCTGGCCCACCGCCACCTCGCCCAGCATGCCCGGCTTGACCGTGGCGAAGGGCATGGTCCCCGCCGGCCAGTTCAGCGGCTCCGAGGCCGCATAGGCGATCGTCACCCGGTCGGCGGCCGGATCGACGGCCAGGACCACGCCGGTGATCACCACCTTGTCGAGATCCGTCTGCTTGGACCCGCCGCCAGGACCGCCCGGTCCGCCGGGGCCGCCGCCTCCGGGAGGCGGACCGCCGCGACCGCCGCCGGGCGGCTGGGCGTGAGCCGCCGAGACGGCGAGCAGGGCGACGGCGAGGGCGGGAAGGATGAGCTTGCGCATGACCGGACCGAAAGACTGAAAGCCCCGCACGCCTAGCGGCCTTGTGCTGCCGGATGACTGCGTTCGGTTTCGGGCTTGCAATGCGTCCAGCTGTTGTGAAGCTTGGCTCGATCAGAAAGTACATAGGGTAGAGTCCGACAATGACCGAGACACCCCGGGCCAAGAAGGGCTCCCCATATCGTCTAGCGGTCGATGAAGCGTCACTTTTCCAGGCTGATGGCGTGCTTTGCTGGGAGACGGTCTACCAAGATGTTCTCCTGCCCCTCATGTGCGCTTTCGACAAGAAGGCGCGCTTGACGCCAACCCAGCGTCGCCTGGCTCTAGTGGGCTTTGTGTACTTGGAAGTTCTCAATGGCGGGATTCCGCTCCTGGCCGAGAACGCCTTTGCGATCTCCAGGGAGACACCAACGGCCCTGGCGGAATTGGGATGGCCAGAGGAGGCGGCGCTGTTGGCCATGGCCCTTGATCGGATCCGACCTCTGCAGCGCAGGCCTGTGGGGAAGCTGCGCGGCCTGCTTGGCTTGCCTGGGAGTAGGGTCGATTACCATGACCTGATCCAGACATTGCGCGACGACGATGACTGGCTCGACCCCATCGAAACGCGAGTGGCGGATGCGGTCGACAGTCAGCCCTTTTTTCGGGCCGTTCTCGAAAATGTTCGTGGCGACGCCGACGGTTTCGTATTGGTTTGACGAAGAAGGTTTTTTCTCTCGCTGGGCACCAAATTTCAGATTGAGCGAGCTCCATTCATTCTAGGGCGATGGTCCGATGCTCCTTTCAAGCGCCGCTTTTCGCGGGAAGATTTAGCAAAGCATCTTCAGGCTCAGCGGCCGGCTGGCCCTTCGCGCTATCGGAGACTTCGATGATCATCGCCATGCTCGCAGTGCTCGCCCTCGAAGGCTCGGTCGCCTCGCTGGGCGCGCCCCCGCCGTCGCCCGCTCCGGAGAGCAGCGCCGCCACGCAGGCGTTCGATCCGGCGACCGTGAAGGCCATCGAGGCGGCGGCCTACGACTATGTGGACGGCCAGCTGGAGGGCGATCCGGCCCGCGTCGCCCGCGTGCTGCATCCGGATCTGGCCAAGCGCGCGGTGCGCTCACGACCCGATCCCGACGAGACCCTGGGCCTGCGGCGCATGAGCCGCGACGAGTTGGTCGACCTGACCCGGCAGGGCGCCTTGCGGACGCCTCGCGAGCAGTGGAGCCGCAGCGTGCGGGTGCTGGACGTGGCCGGAAACGTGGCCGTGGCGCGGGTGGAGACGCCCTGGTTCGTCGATCACCTGAATCTGGGCCGGTTCGGCGACCGCTGGGTGATCGTCAACGCGCTCTGGTACGCTAAGCCCAAGGGTGCGTAAGCAAGATGGGCCTCAGCCCTCGGTTCCTGGATCCAGGCTGATCGCGCCGGGCTCGGGCTTGGGCCGGCCGCCGGGGCGGCGGAAGAGGCCGCGCCAGCCGGTGGGCTCCAGGGCGGGGCTGGTCCAGACCTTGTCGTCGGCCGCCAGGGCCTCGGCCTTGTCGTAGATCTTGCGCATGGTCACGGTGTCGAACCGCAGCATGTTGAAGCCGTCGAAGTCGCCCGGGATCGAGGCCACGCTGAGCGGCAGGTTGTGGCGCGTGCAGAAGCCTTCGGCCAGGCTGAGGGCCTGGCGGTAGGAGAACCGCAGCATGGTCTCGAAGCTGCGGCCCATGATCGAGGCCACGCCCGGCGGGGTCGAGCGCACCGACGGGTCCAGCACCGTGTTGACGATGACGTAGACCCGGCCCCGGCGCACCCGCGAGCCGAGGTTGCGCCAGTGCAGCAGGGCGTCGGGCATCAGGAACAGCGGCGCGGCCACGCCGCCGTCGACGTGCATCTCCTGGCGCCGCTCGCCGTCGCACTCGACGTCGAACAGCTTGGGCGGGAAGAGGCCGGGCACCGAGGCCGAGGCCACCAGGATCTCGCGGAACAGCTTCACGGCTTCCGGGCCGCCGCGCGTGGCGATCGCCCCCATGTCCCAGATCGTGGCCCGCTGGTTGTCGAGATTGGTGGTGGCGATCAGCAGGCGCCGGCCCTTGGCGTGCTCGACGGCGACGGCCTCGATCAGGGTCTCGTCGACGAAGGGCTCGACCAGGGCGTCCAGGCTTTCGCCCTTGAAGATGCTGGGGCCGAGCGCGGGGGCCAGGCGGCGCAGGCTGAGCAGTTCGGCCGCGTGGCCGCCCAGATAGGCGTCGGTCAGGCGGTCGTCCCAGGCCGGGCCGAGAAAGGCCAGGGGGGCGATCAGGGCCCCGGTCGAGACGCCGGTGACGATGGCGAAGTGCGGCCGCCGCCCGGCCTTGGACAGGCCCGTCAGCACGCCGGCGCCATAGGCGCCGCCGGCGGCCCCGCCCGACAGGGCCAGGATGTTGAACTCGTCCATGCCGATCAGCGAGCGCACCGGCGCCAGGCGGTCGGCGGCGGCCTTCAGCGCGTCCTCGGCCTGCTCGATCGACAGGCGCACGCCCGGGAAGCCGACGGCCTCGGGGTGGGCGGCAGCCAGCGGGGCGGGCAGGCGCTTGCCGCGCAGGGGATCGGGGCCGCGCCAGTCGCGCAGCAGGCTCTGGATGGTGATCCGGGTCTCGGTTCCGGCCGGCTCGTTCCCGCTGGGTCCGCCGTCGCGCGCCATGCGGGTCAGGCCCGGGCGCCGGCCAGGACGACTCCGACCAGCACGGCCGCGTAGTGCAGGCCCGCGCCGCCGATCACGTGGCCGTGCCAGATGGCGCGGCGGAACTTCAGCCGGCGCATCAGGTAGAACACCGTGCCGGTGGAATAGACGAGGCCGCCGATGGCCAGCAGCAGCAGGGCCACCCACGACAGGCCCTCGATCATCGGCTTGATGGCCACCAGCACCAGCCAGCCCATCGCCATGTAGAGGCCGACCCAGAAGCGCTTGTCGAGGCCCGGCAGGAACAGCTTGGCCAGCACGCCGAGGCCGGCGATGCCCCAGACGGCGGCGGTCATGCCGATGGCCCACCAGCCGGTCAGGTTCTGGGTGGTGAACGGGGTGTAGGAGGCGGCGATCATGATGAAGATGCCGGCGTGGTCGAAGCGGCGCAGCAGCGGCTGCCAGCGCGCCTTGGAGAAGTTGTAGGCCGTCGACAGCGACAGCATGGTCACCATGCCCAGCGTGTAGACCCCGATGGCCGCCATCTGGCTCAGCGAGCCCAGGCCGAAGGCCAGGCCCAGCAGGATGCCGCCGCCCAGCAGGGCGCAGGCCAGGCCCGCCAGGTGCACGATCAGGTCGGCGAGCTTCGCGCCCGACGTGGGATAGTGCTTGGTGAAGTCTGAGATCGTCATGGCCCGCCCAGCCTAGTCGAATTGGGTGACGTATAAACGTCGATCATCATGGCGCCGAAAGGGCGCAAGGCAAGCGTGACCGATGATCACGCCAGGCCCATCAATCCGTCCCAGGTCAGCTTGGTTCCGACCAGGATCAGCAGGACGTAGATCACCTTGTAGAAGCCCTCGGCCGGCACGCGCCGCACCAGCCAGACGCCGGCCCAGGTGGAGGCCAGGGCCAGGGGCGTCAGCACGGCCACGGCGGTCAGAACACTGGGCGTGAACTGGCCCAGAGCCAGGTAGGCCGGCATCTTCATCCAGTTGACGATGGCGAAGAAGATGGCGCTGGTGCCGACGAAGACGTCGCGCGGCAGGCGGCGCGGCAGCACGTAGATCTGGAACGGCGGGCCGCCGGCGTGGGAGATCTGGCTGGTGAAGCCCGAGGCCATGCCGCACAGGACGCCCAGCCACGGCCGGCCGGGCGTGGCCTCGATCGCGGCGGCGGCCTTGACCGCCCGCTCGGCCCACAGGCGCTGGGCGGCGAACAGCACCGACACCAGCCCGACCGCCAGCTCCACCGCCGACGACGAGACCAGCGCCGCCAGGGCCCAACCCAGGAAGATGCCGACCGCGGCCGGCGGGACCATCAGGATCAGCAGGCCCTTGTCCCAGGTCTTGCGATAGGACCAGACGCCGACGACGTCCTGCAGGATCAAGAGCGGCAGCAGGATCGCCGCGGCCTTCACCGGCCCGACCGCCAGGGCCAGCAGGGGCGTGGCCACCACCCCGATCCCCGCGAACCCGCCCTTGGCCAGGCCCACCAGGATCACGGCGGGGATGGCGACGGCGTAGAAGAAGGGATCGGTGAGCATGGCCGGGGCTTAGCAGGCGGCGGGCGGACGGGCCATGGGGGCGTGGGTGATGACTTGAGGCTCAAACATCAATGCCCCCGTGGTCGTCATCCCGGCTCTCCGCTTCGCTGCCGCCGGGATGACGGGTAAAATACGGAGCGGCGCTTCGACGCGCTACACCAGCGGCGGGTTCACCTGCCGGAAGCCGCCTTCGCGCCAGTAGGGGTAGTAGGGATAGGCCGGGGTCACCGCGCTGGCGGCGTCCAGGGCCGCGACCTGTTCGGGGCTCAGGCTCCAGCCCACGGCGCCGAGGTTCTGGCGCAGCTGCTCCTCGGTGCGGGCGCCGACGATCACGCTGGAGACCGTGGGGCGACGCAGCAGCCAGTTGATGGCGATCTGCGGCACGGTCCTGCCGGTCTCGGCGGCGATCGCGTCCAGGGCGTCGACGATGCGGTAGAGGCGCTCGTCGTCCACCGGCGGGCCGGCGTCAGCGGTCTGGTGCAGGCGGCTGGTTTCCGGCAGCGGCTGGCCGCGGCGGATCTTGCCCGTCAGGCGGCCCCAGCCCAGCGGGCTCCAGACCATGGCGCCGACGCCCTGGTCGGCGGCCAGCGGCATCAGCTCCCACTCGTAGTCGCGGCCGGCCAGCGAGTAATAGGCCTGGTGGGCGACATAGCGCGGCCAGCCGTGGCGGTCGGCGGCGGCCAGCGACTTCATCAGCTCCCAGCCGGCGAAGTTGGAGGCGCCGACATAGAGCACCTTGCCGGCGCGCACGAGGTCGTCGAGGGCCGACAGCGTCTCCTCCACCGGCGTCGTCCCGTCGAAGGCGTGCAGTTGCAGCAGGTCGATGCGGTCGGTCGTCAACCGCTTCAGCGCCGCCTCGACCCCGCGCACCAGCCGCAGGCGCGAGGCCCCGGCCTCCAGCGGCCCGTCGCCCATGGGCAGGCCGAGCTTGGTGGAGATCAGCGCCTCGTCGCGGCGACCGATCAGGGCCTCGCCGAGGATCTCCTCGGAAGCGCCGTTCGAATAGACGTCGGCGGTGTCGAACAGGGTGACGCCGGCCTCCAGGCAGATGTCGATCAGCCGCCGGGCCTCCTCGACCCGGGTGTCGCCCCAGGCGCTGAACAGCGGCCCCTGGCCGCCGAACGTGCCGGCGCCGAAGCTGAGGGCGGGGACCTTGAGGCCGGACCGGCCGAGCGTGCGGTATTCCATGGGAAGTCTCCTGAGGAAGACGGGGGAAGGGATCCCGGCCGGTCGGCGATAACGCTCCCGGAGAAGGGGTTCTTGCTCGATCCGACTTTCGGTCTGCTCCTCCCTCGCGAAGCGGGGGAGGTGGCGCGGCGCTATCAGCGCCGTGACGGAGGGGGCGAGTGACGGAGCGCCGAGCTTGAACTCGCCCCCTCCACCGCTTCGCGGTCCCCCTCCCCCGTTGCACGGGGGAGGAGATATCGGCTCAGGCCGCGGCCAGTTTCTCGCGGCGCTCCAGGCCAAGGCTCAGTGCGGCCAGGGCCAGGGCGGCCATCGGCACCAGGGCCGCGATCGGGGCGATGGCGGCCAGGCCCGCGCCGTGGGCGATCACCGCGCCGCCTAGGGCCGCGCCGATGGCGTTGCCGAGGTTGAAGGCGGCGATGTTGAGGCTGGAGGCCAGGCCCTGGCCCGCGCCGCCGGCCTGGCTGAGCACCCGCATCTGCAGCGGCGCGACGGTGGCGAAGGCGGCCGCGCCCAGCAGGAAGGCGGCCAGTACGGCGCCTGCCTTGTCGTGGAACGCCCAGCCCGAGGCCAGCATGACCACGGTCAGGACGGCGATGCTGCCGGCCAGGGCCGCGTTGAGGTTCTTGTCGGCCCAGCGGCCGCCCAGCAGGTTGCCCGCCACCAGGCCCGCGCCGAACACCAGCAGGATCGGCGACACCGCGGCCTCCGAGAAGCCGGCCAGCTGCGTCAGGATCGGCTGGATGTAGGTGAACACCGCGAACACCCCGCCAAAGCCCAGCACGGTCATCACCAGGCCCAGTTGCACCTGCGGACGGGCCAGCACGGCGAACTCCTCCTTCAGGGGCGCGGGCTCGGCGGCCTTGTCGCCCTTGGGGACCAGCAGGGCCAGGATCACCAGGGCCAGGGCGCCGATGGCGGCCACGGCCCAGAAGGTCGAGCGCCAGCCGAAGGCCAGACCCAGCCAGGCGCCGAACGGCACGCCCAGCAGGGTGGCCAGGGTCAGGCCGGTGAACATGATGGCGATGGCCGAGGCCTTGCGCTCGGGCGCCACGAGGCTGACGGCGACCAGCGAGCCGACGCCGAAGAAGGTGCCGTGCGCCAGGGCGGTGACGATCCGCGCGCCCATCAGCAGGGCGAAGTTCGGCGCCAGGGCGGCGGCCAGATTGCCCAGGGTGAAGATGGCCATCAACGCTAGCAGCGTCGTCTTGGGCGGCAGGCGGCGCGTGGCCAGGGTCAGGATCGGCGCGCCGACGAAGACGCCCAGGGCGTAGCCGGTGGTCAGCCAGCCGGCCGTGGGGATCGAGACGCCGAGATCGGCCGAGACCTGCAACAGCAGGCCCATGATGACGAACTCGGTGACGCCGATGCCGAAGGCGCCGACGGTCAGGGCATAGAGGGCGAGGGGCATGACGGCCGGCTCCGATGAATGTGCGGACCGTCAGATAGCGCTGGCGCCTTCGATGAATTAGATTGCCGGAAGGATCATCACTTGTGAATTGAAGGCGCGATGGCGCGACAGGAAATCAATCGCACCGCCGAGATGGAGGTCTTCGTCCGGGTGGTGGAGCAGGGCGGCTTCTCGGCCGCAGCGCGCTCGCTCCGGATGACGCCGTCGGCGGTCAGCAAGCTGGTGGCCCGGCTAGAAGCGCGGCTCGGCGCGCGGCTGGTCAACCGCTCGACCCGCAAGCTGATCCTCACCGCCGAGGGCCAGACCTTTCACGAGCACTCGTTGCGGGTGCTGGCCGACCTCGACGAGGCCGAGCGCGCCGTGGCCGCCAGCGCCGCCCCGCGCGGCCGGGTGCGGGTCAATACCAGCGTGCCGTTCGGTCAGCACTACCTGCTGCCCCTGGCCCCGAGGTTCCTGGCCGCCCACCCCGACATCCAGCTCGACATCACCGTCACCGACCAGGTCATCGACCTGATGGACGAGCGGGCCGACGTGGCGATCCGCGTGGGTCCGATGCGGGCCTCGCAGCTGATGGCCCGCAAGATCGCCCAGAGCCGGATGGTGCTGGTCGCCTCGCCGGCCTATCTGGCGGCCGCCGGGACGCCCGCCCATCCCGACGACCTGCCCCGCCACGAGCTGATCACCTTCAACTTCGCCCGCCATTGCGACTCCTGGCCGTTCCTGATCGACGGCGAGGGCGTCTTCCGCCCGGTCCACGGCCGGGCCGAGGTCGGCGACGGCGAGAGCGCCCGCGTGCTGGCCCTGGCCGGCCAGGGCATCGCGCGGCTGTCGGTGCTGCACGTCGGCCCCGACATCGCCGCCGGACGGCTGGTCCCGCTGCTGGAGGCCTTCAATCCCGGCGACATCGAACTGATCCACGCCGTCTATGTCGGCCACGGCGGCCAGCTGCCGGCCCGGGTGCGGGCCTTCATCGACTGGCTGGCGGGCGAGGTGACCGTGGGCAAGGGCGAGCCGGCGGCGCTGGCGAAGTTCGCTCCATAGACCCCTCTCTC
>NZ_QHJY01000128.1 GCF_003185805.1 Caulobacter sp. D5 | reverse complement strand
CACGTTGGCGGCGCGCGAGGGCGGCTCCAGCGGCGCGGCGGTCTGGCCGGCGCCGATCGAGGGAGAGGCCGCCTGGTCGCGGGAGCGTTCGCGTGGCAGGCGCAGGCCGGCGGCCATGACCGAGACGGCGATGGCGGCGGCCGTCACCACCAGGGCGAACACCAGGCTCAGCACAAGGACCGTGACCGCCGGGCCGATGTCGAGCTCGGCGAACTGCTGGGCGGTCTTCATGGCCGCCAGCGCCTTCAGCGACGGGGTCATCATCGCCAGTTCCAGCGCCAGGCCCAGGGTGGCGACCATCGGCAGCAGGGCCAGGGCGATCATCGCCTTGATCCAGCCCTCGACGAGGCCGCGGGTGGCGTCGAACAGCAGCAGGCCGGCGACCAGCGGGGCCAGGCCCAGCAGGATCGACAGCACCACCTTGCAGGCCAGGACCGCGCCCAGGCTGGTGAGCAGCATGACCAGGCCGCCGACATTGGCCGCGAAGGCGGCGAAGCCCGGCCCGCCCTGCAGGGCGGTGTCGCGCGCGCCGGCCCGGCTGGCGAAGTGCTGGGCGGCCTGCTGCAGGACGTCGTAGGCCGACTGCAGGCGCAGATAGGGATCGGCCTTGCCGGCCTCGCCGCTCAGCTGGCCCAGCAGCAGGGCGCCCAGCTCGGCCGGGGCCTTGAACAGGGCGTCGTAGGCCAGGGTCTCCAGCAGCGCCCAGTTGGTGGCCAGGGCCACGACCAGGGCCATCTTGACCACGGCGATGGTGGCGTCGCCGATCCGCAAGGACCCGCGGCCGAGCACCAGCCGGTAGCCCATGAAGGCGACATAGACGGTCATCAGCACCGTCAGCAGGGTCGAGACCGGCGAGCCGGGCGCGGCCAGGGCGGCGTAGCCGGCCTGGGCCAGGCCGTGCACCTGGCAGTCGACCGAACCGATCAGGCCTTGCACGAGGGCCGCGTCGGCGGCGGGACAGGCGCCCAAGGCTTGAAGGGGGGGGGTCATGCGGCGTCCCTCACCAGCTTGGCCATCCAGGCCTCGGGCGCGTCGCCCAGATGTTCGCGCAGGGCGTCGAGCCGGCGCACCGTGCTCTCGCGTCCCGACAGCACCGTCAGCAGTTCGGGCGAGCCGGAGAGGTTCAGGCGGGCCACGACGCTGTCGGTGCCGTGCTTGATCAGGAAGCAGCGGGCGGTGTCGGGCAGGCTGCGGACCAGCTCGAACTCGTGCTCGGTCAGGCCGAAGCCCTCGCAGTAGTCCTTCGCCTGGGCCTTGGGATTGGCCATGAAGATCTGGGTGGCGGCCTGCTCGACGATGGCGCTGGCGATGCGGCTTTCGAGGGCGTCCTGGGCCGACTGGGTGGCGAAGCCGACCAGGCCGTTGCGCTTGCGCAGGGTCTTTTCCCAGTCCTTGATCCGGGCCACGAACACGTCGTCGTCCAGCGCCTTCCAGCCCTCGTCGACGACGATCAGGGTCGGGTGGCCGTCGAGGCGCTGCTCCACGCGGTGGAACAGGTACATCATGGCCGGAGTGCGCAGAGCCGGGTCGTCCAGCAGCTGGGTCATGTCGAAGCCCAGCGTCGCGGCCGACAGGTCCAGGCCGTCCTGGGCGTTGTCGAACAGCCAGGCGTGCTCGCCGGTCCCGTGCCAGGGCGCCAGGCGCGCGGCCAGATCGGCGGCGTCCGGGCGGCGCGAGCCCTTGAACAGTTCGGCGAAGAACCGCAGGCGACGCAGCTTCGGCGCCTGGTCGTAATTGGCGTCGACCGCGTCCTTGATGCGGGCCAGGTCGTCCGGCGTCAGGCTCTCGCCCGGTTGCGACACCAGGCGCGCGATCCAGTCGGCGACGAAGCGGCGGTTGGCCGGCGTGTCTTCCAGCGCCAGGGGGTTGAAGCCCGTGGCCTGACCCGGACGCAGCACCTCGTAGCGGCCGCCGATGGCGCGCAGGAAGATCTCGGCCCCGCGGTCCTTGTCGAAGAAGACGGTGCGCGGCTGGTACTTCTGGGCCTGGGCCAGCAGGAAGTTCAGCACCACGGTCTTGCCCGAGCCCGACGGGCCGATGATCGTGAAGTTCCCAAGGTCGCCCTTGTGGAAGTTGAAGTGGTACGGCCCGGCCGAGGTGGTCTCAAGCAGCGTCACCGCCGGACCCCAGTGGTTGCCCAGGGCCTTGCCGACCGGGAAGT
The DNA here is from genome assembly GCF_003185805.1 of Caulobacter sp. D5. GTDB lineage: Bacteria > Pseudomonadota > Alphaproteobacteria > Caulobacterales > Caulobacteraceae > Caulobacter. The sequence goes on along the minus strand of NZ_QHJY01000128.1, from coordinate 12,557 downwards.
TGTGGCCGCTGGCGAAGCCGGCGAAGTTGGCGGTCGAGATCATCGCCCGGCGGGCGATGTCCTTGAAGTTGCCCGGGAACTGGGCCCAGAAGGCCGGCTCCAAATTGACGTCCTCGCGCACGGCGATGGCGCCCATCTCGGTGAAGGCCGACAGCACCTCGGCGGTGGATTGGTCGAGCCCTTCCAGGCTCTCGCCGCGCACCAGCACCGACAGGTGATGCTCGCCGAAGGCGGCCCGGCCGCTGACCACGTCGTCCTTGGCGCGGATCAGGTCGGCTTTCAGGCTGACGCCGTCGTCGTCGGCCGCGCGCATGCGGCGCAGGGCCAGGTTCATCTTGTCCAGCGTCGGCTGGCGATCGACGAAGCCGAAGCTCTGGGTGACCACCATCTCGCAGGGCAGGCGCAGCAGGTCGTCCAGCATCCCCGGCGTGGTCTGGGCCGGGTAGTCCTTGACCGAGACGATCGAGGCGAAGCCGCGCGCCAGGGCGCCGGCCCGCGACAGCTCCAGTGTCTCGTGGCCGAAGCTGACCCGGCGGTAGGGCAGGTACTCGCCCGCGTCGCCTTCCGGCGCCAGCACCGGGCGCATCTCGCCGTTATAGAGGCAGGACAGGAATTCCAGCGGCTCCGAGCAGGTCCCGTTCGTGCCCTCGTACTGGCCGAGCACTCGCGCGCCATAGGGCGCCAGGGCCGAGACCAGGCTGTCGCGGGCGGCGTCGAGTTCGCGGCGGTCCTGGGTCTTCTGGCCGGCGGTTTGGGCTGGGCCCTTGGCCAGGCGCAGGGCCCTGTCGATCAGCCCGCCCTGGCCTTGCAGCGGCCGGCGCACGATCGTCAGGAAGAGGTCGTTGACGTAGAGCTTGCGGCCGGCGAGGCGGTCGCTCCAGTCGGCGTCCACCTGCCTGCTGAAGGCGTCGGAGAACGCGCCCTCCGTGCCGACCCTGGCCTCGCGGCGGATGATGTGGTGGTAGACGGCGAAGCGCGAGCTGGCCAGGCCGCGCAGCATCACGTCGCGCACCGCCTTGCGGTAGTTCAGCGTCTCGCTGTCGGCCGTCTCGAACGGCAGGCCGGCCAGGTGGATCACCTGCAGCAGCAGCCCGTCGCGGGTCTCGATCGTCCGCGCGTCCAGGTGGCGGGCGTAGGGCAGGCGCTTGCCGGCCGACGCTTCCTTTTTCGGATTCACGGTTGGTAGCTGTTGCATCGCCAGGCCCGGAAATTGGGAACGCGGGGGCAGCGGCTGACCTTGGCCAGCCACAGGTCGAAGATGCGCGGTTCGCGCAGGCAGGCCGCGTAGCCGATCGCGTGGACCACCAGCGCCGCGAGCAGGGCCCAGAACGACTTGGTGATCAGGAACAGCTCGGTCGTGACCACGCCGTTGACGACGAAGTAGCTGTAGGTCACGCCGGCGAACATCTGGGGCCGGGTCAGGGCCCCGAACACCACGTCGCGATCGAGGGGAGCGGCCATCGGGCTCTACGCGCCCGCCGCGGTGCGGATGCCGCTGACGATGGTGGTGGCGCCGAACAGGATGAAGCAGCCCAGGATGACGGTCGCGCCGTAGCGCCAGTTCATCCGCCCGGTCAGCATCATGAAGCCGACCGCGGCCACGGCCATCACCGCCACGGCGGTGGCGACGTTGCCCATCAGCGTGCCTTGCAGCCACAGCACCCCCGACAGCACGGCCGACGAGCCTTGCGGGTCGGCCAAAGTGACTTGGGATTGCGCGGCCTGGGCGTGGGCCTGGCTGGCGGCGGCGAGGAGGGCGGTCGCCAGGGCGGCGGCGCGAACGCTTACAAGTTTACGCATCAGTTGGGGGCTCCGAGGGCGGGGAGGGCGAGGGCGGGCGCCGCCACGGCCATGCGGCCGAGGATCGAGGCGACATAGGCTTGGGTCTCGGCGTAGGGCGGCACGCCGCCGTGCTTGAGGACGGCGCCGGGGCCGGCGTTGTAGGCGGCCAGGGCCAGCTTCACGTCGCCGCCGAAGCGGTTGAGCATCTGGCGCAGGTACATTGCCCCGCCCTTGATGTTCTGGGCCATGTCCGAGGGATCGACGCCCAGGTCGCGGGCGGTGGCCGGCATCAGCTGCATCACGCCCATGGCGCCCTTGCGCGAGCGGGCGGCGGGGCGGAAGCGGCTCTCGCGCCAGGCCACGGCCTCGACCAGCTTGGGATCCAGGGCGTAGTCGGCGGCGGCGGCGTGCAGTTCGCGCCGGACGGCCTCGCTGGCCACGGTCTCGACGACGGCGACGGGCGGCGGCGCGATCGCCTCGACCGCTTCGCCGGTGAAGACGGCCGGACCGTCGAAACGGGTGACCTGGCCTTCGTCGCCGATTTCCAGGACCTGGGCGGCGGCCGGGGCGGCGAGCAGGCAGCAGGTCGCGATGGCCGCCAAGCACATGGCCTGGCGGGCGAGATCGAACGTCATCGACGCTCCCCCGTACAGCTTTGGTTAAACGATATGCTTAATGCATGTGTATAAGGCCCGCCCGACTCGCGTAATGCGGCAGGACAGCGCATGAGGTAGCCAGTTATCTATGTCGTAAAGTCTACGTATGAAGTTGTTTCAAGTTAATCGGCGTTAAGTACTTCGTGTTTCTACTTATGCTGAAGCTTCCCGCGCGGTCTGCGAAAACGGTCAAGCTCGGCCGTTCATCCGAGTCCGGACTTCCGCGCGGGTCGCGAGATCATCGCCGCGCGCCTGACGTGGCCCGAACGACGATCCGAAGCATCGCCGTGATTGTTTCCGTCCGGTGATGGTGCTGCACAACTTACGCCTTAGGAGCCCTGCTTCGCTCATCCTGGACGAAGAGGGACCATGGCCGTCGCACCGTTTGTCATTCTGGCCGCAGCCGCCCTGTCGACGGCCCCGGACGCGGCTCCAGCCGCGACGCCGACCGACGTCTCCGGCGTGGTGGTCGAGGCGACCAAGCGCGGCGAGGCGCGAGGCGGCCAGACGCCGCTGGTCGCCTACGACCCGATGCAGATCCAGGCCTTCGGCGCGGCCACGGTCGACGAACTGATCGAACTGCTGGAAGCCCAGACCACCAGCGCCCGCGGCGGCTCGCCGGTGTTCCTGATCAACGGCCGCCGCATCTCGGGCTTCCAGGAACTGCGCGGCCTGCCGACCGAGGCCATCGAGCAGTTCCAGATCCTGCCCGAGCAGACCGCCCTGGCCTACGGCTACAGCGCCGACCAGCGGGTGGTGAACATCATCCTGCGCGAGCGCTTCCGGTCGCTGTCCGAGCAGGTCGACGCCGAGCGGCCCCAGGGCGGCGGGCGCACGGTCGGCAGCTCGCGCACCAACGCCCTGCGCATCCAGGGCGGCGCCCGCACCTCGCTGAGCCTGGATCTCAAGAACCAGTCGGCCCTCTACGAGGACGAGCGCGACATCGACCGCTCGGAAAGCGGCGGCGTCACCACCAACCGCACGCTCGCGCCGCGCCTGCGCCAGGCCCAGCTGTCGGGCGTGGTCAAGCGCGACCTGACCGACAAGATCGGCCTGACCCTCAGCGGCGGCCTCAAGGCGGTGGACCAGGGCAGCCGCCTGGGCCTGCCGGAGGTCGCCGACGACGTCTATGTCGATCGGCCCGACACGCTCCAGAAGCGCACCAAGACCACGACCGCCGATCTCGGCGCGCTGGTCGACGGCTTCGTCGGCTCCTGGGCCACGACCGGCAGCCTGGCCTATCAGCGGGTGGAGACCAATTCGGTCACCGGCCGAGGTCTGGACACGACGGCGCTGGATGCGGCGATCGACGCCGGGACGGTCGATCTTTCCGGCGACCTCGGCTCCTACCTTTCGGTGCTGGATCCGACCCGCGCCGCTTCGGTGGCCCAGAGCGTGACGGGAGAGGTGGTGACCAACGGGTCGCTGCTGCGGCTGCCGGCGGGCGCCGTGCGCCTGTCGCTGAAGGTCGGCGGCGATCACTCCAGCCTCGACAGCGAAAGCCTGGTCGAAGGCGTCTCCACCAGCCGCGAGGTGTCGCGCGACCAGGGCTCGGTCCAGGCCAGCTTAGACCTGCCGCTGCTCGCGGCGGGGGAGGGCGTGGGAAAACGGCTCGGCGCGGTCTCGGCCAATCTCAACCTCGCCGCCGCGCAGGTGTCGGATTTCGGGACCCTGCGCACACTCGGCGCGGGCCTCAACTGGACGCCGGTCGAGAAGCTGGTCTTCACCGGCGACTACACCACCAAGACCACGGCCCCGACCCTGTCGCAGCTGAACGATCCGACGCAGACAACGCCCAACGTGGCGGTGTTCGACTACGCCACCGGCCAGACGGTGTCGGTCACCCAGACCAGCGGCGGCAACGCCGACCTGGAGGCGCCCGAAAGCCGCATCCTGCATTTCGGCGTCAACTGGACCCCGACCTCCAGGCACGCCCTGCAGATGAACCTGAACTGGACCCGCACCGAGGTGCTGGACGGGATCAGCAGCTTCTCCAGCGTCACCGCCGGCCTGGAGGAGGCGCTGCCCGAGCGCTTCACCCGATCCGCCGACGGAACCCTGCTCAGCATCGACGCCCGGCCGATCAACGTGGCGCGCGAAGTGAAGGAAGAGGCCGCCTGGGGCTTCACCTTCTCGCGCGCCTTCGGCAAGCCCATGCAGTTCCCGCCGCGCCAGGGCTTTGGCCCGCCGGACGGCGGTCCTCCCGACGGCGGCCCGCCGCCGGGAGAAGGAGGCGGTCCGCCTCCGGGCGAGGGCGGCGGTCCTCCGCCTGGCATGGGCGGTCCCGGCGGTGGTCCCCCGGGCGGGGGTCCTGGCGGCCCTCCCGGCGGCGGGCGGCGTCCGGCTGTGATGATGCGGCCCGGCCAGGGCCTGATCAACATCTCGCTGACCCACACCTGGCGGCTGAAGGACGAGGTGACGATCCGCGACGGCTCGTCGGTGCTCGACCTGCTGAACGGGGATTCCATCTCCGGCTCCGGCGGCGAATCCGAGCACGAGGTCAAGCTGCAGGTCGGGGCCTCGCGCCGCGGCGTCGGCGGCTTCGTCAACGCCAAGTGGGAGTCCGGCACGGTCACGAAGGGCAACGGCCTGACGCCGGACTACAAATTCGGCGACCTGGCGACCGTGAACCTGCGCCTGTTCGCCGACCTCTCGCAGCGCCGCGAGTGGGTGCAGAAGCATCCGTGGCTGCGGGGAACGCGGGTGACGGCCGAGGTCACCAACCTGTTCGACGCCCGCACCAAGGTGACCAGCAGCGACGGAACCCTGCCGCTGACCTACCAGCCCGACTATCTCGATCCGCTGGGCCGTGTGTTCCGCATCGGCTTCCGCAAGATCGTGTTCTGACGTGAGGAGAGGGGGCGGCCCGGCGGGCCGCTCCTGATCCGGCGGGCGATTCCGGCCGGAGAAATGGCGCGCTTCCAGCTTCGGCGGACGGCTTTGTCCGTCCGGACGCGACTTCGCGCGCGCGAACGATCGCGCCGCCTGACGTTGGGAAAGCTTTGCGATTTCAGGGGTGTGGTGGGGACCCAGACTTCCGTCTGGGTCCCCGTGGTGCCGCCGGGCAGGATTGAACTGCCGACCTCAGCCTTACCAAGGATGCGCTCTACCACTGAGCTACGGCGGCGACGAGGAGGGGCGTATAGCCAACGATTTCGGGGATTGCAAAGCCCAAATCGCGTTGACTGAACGTCGCGGGCAATTCACCTGTGGACACATGAGTCAGTCATCGAAGCCAAACCCCAGTCAGGACAAGGAAAAAGCCGAACGCGAGGCGCGTCTGGCCCAGGCCCTGAGAACCAACCTCCGCCGTCGCAAGGCGCCCGCCAGCGCGTCGGCCAAGCCGGAATCGGCTTCGGAATAGGAATCGGCGCGGCCTCTTGCATGCCCCCTTGCAAGCGTTAGAACCGCGACCTCACATGTGACCCGCGTGGAAGACGGCTTTTCCGCGCGTTCGAGGGAATTTCATTGGATCGCATCGCCATCACCGGCGGCGCGCAGCTGAACGGGACCATCCCCGTCAGCGGCGCCAAGAACTCTGCCATCAAGCTGATGGCCGCCAGCCTGCTCACGGATCAGCCGCTGCGGCTGACCAACATGCCGCGCCTGGCCGACACGCGATTCCTCGGCAAGCTGCTGACGCGCCTCGGCGTCAGCGTCACCGAAAGCGACGACGGTCCCGACGGCCAGCAGACGATCCTGCACGCGCCGGAGATCACCAGCGGTTTTGCGCCCTATGACCTGGTGCGCCAGATGCGCGCCTCGTTCAACGTGCTGGGCCCGCTGGTCGCCCGCTCGGGCCAGGCCAAGGTCAGCCTGCCTGGCGGCTGCACCATCGGCGCGCGCCCGGTGGATCTGCACCTTCAGGCGCTGGAGGCCCTGGGCGCCAAGATCGACCTGCACGAAGGCTACGTCTACGCCCAGGCCCCGCGCGGCCTGAAGGGCGCCGAGATTGTCTTCCCGATCATCTCGGTGGGCGCCACCGAGCACGCCATGCTGGCCGCCGTGCTGGCCGACGGCGTGACGGTGATCCGCAACGCCGCCTGCGAGCCGGAACTGGCCGACCTGCAGGAATGCCTGAACGCCATGGGCGCCAAGGTCGAGGGCGCGGGCACCCCCACCATCACCATCACCGGCGTCGCCCGCCTGAACGGCGCGACCCACTCGGTGATCCCCGACCGTATCGAGATGGGCACCTACGCCGTCGCCGCCGCCATGGCCGGCGGCGAAGTGCGCCTGACCAAGGCCCGCCCCGAACTGATCGAGAGCCTGTCGGTCAAGCTCGAGGAGGCCGGCGCCACGGTCGTCCGCACCGAGGACGGCGTCATCGTCAAGCGCAACGGCTCGCGCCTCAACGCCGTCGATCTCGAGACCGCGCCGTTCCCCGGCTTCGCCACCGACCTCCAGGCGCAGTTCATGGCCCTGATGACCACGGCGAACGGCGAGAGCCGCATCCGCGAGACCATCTTCGAGAACCGCTTCATGCACGCCCCCGAGCTGATGCGCCTGGGCGCCGACATCTCGGTGCACGGCGGCGAGGCCCGCGTGCGCGGCGTCGCCCAGCTGGAAGGCGCCGAGGTGATGGCCACCGACCTGCGCGCCTCCGTCAGCCTGGTGATCGCCGGCCTGGTGGCCCGCGGCGAGACCGTGGTGTCGCGCATCTACCACCTCGACCGGGGCTTCGAGCGCCTGGAAGAGAAGCTGGGCGCCTGCGGGGCCCAGGTGCGCCGCATCAAGGGCGACGGCGAGCCGGAGCTCTGAGCATGAGCGCCGCGCCCCTCCGCCTGCTGGCCCACGAGCCGGAAGACCTGCCGGTGATCTCGGCGGCGTTGCAGGACGCCGTCGCCAAGATCGGCGACATCCGCTGGGACGCGGCCGCCCGCACCCTGACGCTGGCCTGCAACCGCTTCCGCTGGGAAGCCGGGGCTAAGAAGAAGGGCGGCGAGCGCGTGCGCTCGGCCCTGCAGCTGGGCGACGTCACCGGCGTCCAGGCCCGCAACCTGCGCCGCGACGCCAAGCAGGCGGTGGTCGAACTGCTGTCGGTCGCCTTCGAGCCGGGCGCGGAAGCCCCGGGCGGCGTGATCCTGCTGACCTTCGCCGGCGGCGGCGACCTGCGGGTCAGCGTCGACTGCGTGGAAGCGGCCCTGGCTGACGTCTCCGAACCCTGGGCCACGCCCCGGACGCCGGGTCACGAGGGGTAGGTTCTCCCTCTAGTCCCGTCTGCATCGGTCCTGGAGGGGTTGCTCACGCCGCCCCCTCTCTCATGGAGAGAGGGAGGGGCCCGCGCCGTAGGCGTGGGAGGGTGAGTGTGTAGGCGAAGCCCCTGGACGATCTTAGCGATGTTGCAGACGAAGTGCCGGCACGCCGGTTGAGGGTGTAACCACTCACCCTCCCATGCTCCGCATGGGCCCCTCCCTCTCTCTAAGAGAGAGGGAAATGGGATGCCGTCGACGCCCACGAGTCCGGATGGTCCGTTAACCAACCAAGCTTCTGATTTCCAAACATTTCAAATCACATCCGACCTGATACGTTAACCCGCAGTTGAATCGACTTCGAGTGCGTGATGACCAGGATCGGCTCTCAGGGCTACGCCGCCGCCTACGCCTATGCGGGCGCGACGAGCAGCCAGACGGGAACCACTACCGCCGCGCAGGCAAAAGCGGCGGAAGCCGCCAAGACCGGCGCGTCCAGCGTCAGCGTCACCCTGTCGGCGGAAGCCCAGGCGGCCTTGGCTGCGGCGAGCAACGACGGCCGTAGCCTCGCTACCGTGGTCTCCGACGCCCGCAAGAGCCTCGACGCCCTGCTTTCGGCCGCCAAGGCGACCAGCGCCCTGAAGGACGGCAAGGCGACGATCGACGTCTCTGGCCTGGACCGTCGCAGTCTCTACGCCGTCGCTTCGAACCAGGGCGGAAGCTTCCCGATCGAGGAGCAGGTGGTCGCCAGCCTCCAGCTGAAGGCCGGTCTCGACAAGGCTCTGGCAGGCCCCGCCGCCGACGCCCGGGTCACCGGCGACTATGCCGGCCTCTACAAGGCCGCCCTGGCCCGCCACGAGGCCGCCGGGACCGAGGAGAAGGGGACGCTGGCCTGGCAGAACGCCAAGACCGCCCTGGTCGAGGGCCTGCGCCAGGCGACCGCCAAGCCCGGTACCGCCCCGACCGGCATCGCCGACGATCCGGTGGCCGCCTATCTCAAGGAAAACGGCGGGGTCGTCGCCAATCCGCGTTCGCGCGACATCGACGCCGTGGCCTCAGACGTCCGCACCGCGCTCGACCGCCAGTATTCGCTGGCGACCGGGGAGGGCATGGCGACCGACGGCGAGTCCGGAACCATCGACTTCACCCGCTTCGACGATCGCTCGCTGTCAGCGATCGCCCTGAACAAGGGCGGCCAGTTCTCCGAGCACGAGATCAAGGAAGCCGCCGACGAGGTGCGCGCGCGCAACCGCGAGGGCGTCTCTTCGAACTGGAAGTCGGCCCAGCAGTCGGGCGACGCCTCGGTGTTCGGCCGCAACCTCGTCTCGCAATACGTCTCGATGAGCGACGAGGAGCGCGAGGCCGTCGGCTGGACCCCGGCCCTCTACGACAAGATGGTCTCGCTGCAGACCCTGTCGGACAAACTTTCCTCGATGTTCGGCGCGGACGGAACGCTCAAGACGGGTATGAGCCTGCTCGACTATCTGTAGGCCCCGGTATCTGGAATAAGAGGCGCAAAGTTCCGCTTCCACGGATTCATCGTCTCATGTCCCTGATCTCGAACACCTCGCGCGCCCTGCTGGCGGCCGCGCTCCTCGGCGGCGTCGCCGTCCCGGCCCTGGCTTCGGCGGCTCCTGCGAAAGCGCCCATGATCGCGCCGCTGTCCACCCGCTCGGACGCCAAGGACATCCACTCCTACGCCAAGCCGCAGGTCGCCCGCGTCACCCACGTCGATCTCGACCTGACGGCCGACTTCGCGGGCAAGAAGATGGTCGGCAAGGCCGCCCTCGACCTCAAGCTCGCGCCCGGCGCCAAGGAAGTCGTGCTCGACACCAAAGGCCTGAAGATCAAGTCGATCACCAACGCCCAAGGCAAGGCGCTGAAGTGGACCCTCGGCGCCTTCGACCCGCATCTGGGCGCGCCCCTGACCGTGACCCTGGCCGGCGCCAAGCGCATCGTCGTCGCCTATGAAAGCGCCCCCGACGGCGCGGCCCTGCAATGGCTGTCGCCCTCGCAGACGGCCGGCAAGGTCAAGCCGTATCTGTTCAGCCAGGGCGAGGCGATCCTCAACCGCACCTGGATCCCCACCCAGGACAGCCCGGGCATCCGCCAGACCTGGACCGCCCGCATCGTCGCGCCCGAGGGTCTGAAGGCGGTGATGAGCGCCGAGATGCTGACCCCCAACGGCGAGCCCGTCGCCGGCGGCGGTCGCGCCTATCGCTTCAGGATGGACAAGCCGGTCGCGCCCTACCTGATCGCCATCGCCATCGGCGATCTCGCCTTCCAGCCGCTGGGGCCGCGCACCGGGATCTATACCGAGCCCTCGGCCCTGAAGGCCGCGGCCTGGGAGTTCGCCGACGTCGAGAAGATGGTCGAGGCCGCCGAGAAGCTCTACGGGCCCTATCGCTGGGGCCGCTACGACCTGCTGGTGCTGCCGCCGTCGTTCCCGTTCGGCGGCATGGAGAACCCGCGCCTGACCTTCGCCACCCCGACGGTGATCGCCGGCGACCGCTCGCTGGTCAGCCTGGTGGCGCACGAACTGGCCCACTCCTGGTCGGGTAACCTGGTGACCAACGCCACCTGGGCCGACTTCTGGCTCAACGAGGGTTTCACGGTCTATTTCGAGAACCGGATCATGGAGGCCCTCTACGGCAAGGACACGGCCGCCATGCTGGCCGACCTGGGCTGGACCGACCTGCACGAGGCGATCGAGGAGGCCGGCGGCATGACCGGTCCCGACACCCGCCTGCACATCGACCTGACCGGCCGCGATCCCGACGACGGCATGACCGACATCCCCTACGAGAAGGGCGCGGCCTTCCTGCGCACCATCGAGAAGGAGGTCGGCCGCGAGCGCTGGGACGCCTATCTGCGCGGCTATTTCGACCGCCACGCCTTCCAGCCGCAGACCGCCGAGGGCTTCATCGCCGACCTGCGCGCCAACCTGTTCAAGGGCGATGCGGCGCTGGAAAAGAAGATCGACGTCCAGCGCTGGATCTACCAGCCGGGCCTGCCCGAGAACGCCGTCCACGTGCAGTCCAAGGCCTTCGAGCCCGTGGACGCCGCCGCCAAGGCTTTCGCCGGTGGCGGCGTTGCGCCGGTCGAGGCCTGGAAGGGCTGGGGCACGTCGGAGCGGGTACGGTTCGTCGGGCAACTGCCGCGCAAGCTGACGCCGGCCCAGCTGGCCGCTGTCGACGCCGCCTTCGGTCTTTCGGCCCAGGGCAACAGCGAGATCCGCTTCGCCTGGCTGCAACTGGCCATCGCCAACCGCTACGAGCCGGCCGTGCCGTCGCTGGAGCAGTTCCTGACCGGTCAGGGCCGCCGCAAGTTCGTCGCCCCGCTGTTCGTCTCGCTGTGGGGCCAGGGCGACTGGGGCCAGCCGATCGCCAAGCGCATCTATGCGGAGTCCCGGCCGCTCTATCACGCCGTCACCCGCGAGACGGTCGACAAGACGGTGAAGTAGGGGCCGCTTGCGCCCGAGGGTATTTGTAGGATGAATGCGCTCCGTCCCTTGCTGGTGGCGGAGCGTTTTCTTGTCGGCATTCCTTAGAGGCCTCGCGGCCGCCCTGGCCTGCGCATTGCTGGCTGTCCCGGCGCTCGCCGCGCCCAAATACCCGCTCTCCACGCGAGGACCCGACATCGTCGACGCCAAGGGGACGAAGGTGCGACTGGTCAGCGTCAACTGGTTCGGCGCGGAGTCGGCCGAGTTCGTGGTCGGCGGGCTGGACAGGCAGCCGCTCGACGCGATCGTGAAGACCATCAAGGCTGGCGGCTTCAACTCGGTGCGCCTGCCGTGGTCGAATGAGCTGGTCGAGCGCGACCCGGTGGTCGAGGACCGCTTCCTGGCCGCCAATCCGAAGCTGAAGGGCAAGACGGCGCTGCAGGTGTTCGATGCGGTGGTCGACGCTTTCGGCCGCGAGGGCCTGATGGTGGTGCTCGACAACCATCGCAGCCGCGGCGACTGGTGCTGCGACGAGGCCCATGGCGATGGCCTGTGGTGGACGCCCGCCTATCCCGAAAGCGCCTGGCTGGCCGACTGGAAGACGATGACGGCCCGCTATGCGAACCGCCCCTTCGTGGTCGCCGCCGAACTGCGCAACGAGATCCGGCCCGACCCGTCCCTGGGCCTCAAGCCGGTCTGGGGCGGCGGCGATCCGCGCACCGACTGGTGGGCGGCCTCCATGCGGGGCGCGGAAGCCGTGCTGGCGGTCAATCCCAAGCTGCTGATCGTGGTCGGCGGCATAGACTACCAGAACCACCTGACCGGCGTGCGCGAGCAGCCGGTGACGCTGTCGGTTCCGGGCAAGCTGGTCTACGCGGCCCACGACTACGCCTGGAACCGCAAGCCCGAGGAACTGGCCGATCCGGCCCTGTTCGCCCTGCGCTCGCATGAGCGCTGGGGCTTCGTGCGCGACCCGGGCCAGCCCTGGACCGCGCCGGTCTATATGAGCGAGTGGGGCGGCTGCACCCAGAACGGCCCCGACGGCCAGCCCTGCAAGAACGACCGCATCCTCTTCGTCCAGGCCCTGGCGAAGTATGCGCGCGATACCGGCATCGACTTCGCCTGGTGGCCGCTGAACGGCACGCAGTCGGGCGGCTACAACCGTACGGCCGGAGCGGTGGAGCCCTACGGCCTGCTGGATCCGACCTGGGGCAAGTGGGTTGATCCGAAGGTGGTCGAGGCGCTGACGGGGAAGGTCCCCTAATCCTCACGCCCCTCTTCGCCTTCCTGGGCCTTGTGCCCAGGATCCAGGGTTCAGCCTGCTCAGACTTTTGCAGGGCGGCCGAGGTCTGAGCAGCTGCCGGCATGGGCCCTCGCCACGAGGGCGAGGGAGGCGGATTTAGGAAGCGTCGGGACTCAGCCCCAACCCCCAAACCGTAAAACCCCCGCGAAAGCGGGGGCCCAGGCTTTTTATCGTAGAGCGCG
>NZ_QHJY01000127.1 GCF_003185805.1 Caulobacter sp. D5 | reverse complement strand
GGTCGGTCAGCAGGTCCAGCGCGATGCGCCGGGCATGGGTCTTGTCGCGATTGAGCAGCATCACCGCCCAGCGGCCGTCCGGCCGGCGCAGGGCGTAGGCGGTGACCAGCGGCCGGCCCTTGGCGTCGAGCGCCGATCCGGTCGCCGGCCACACCTCGTGCGCTCCGCCGCCGGGCGCGGCCCAGTCGCGGGTCATCATCCGCGCGGCCCAATAGGCCGGCATCGGCCAGCGGGCCTGGCCCTTCGGATCGGCCTGCCACAGCATCATGTTGCCGTAGCCGGCGCAGGCCAGATGCTGGTTGACCGGCACGTTGGGGCCGTAGCCGAACAGGTAGGCGGCGTCCCCGCCCAGGGCCAGGAATTGGCCGACGATGTCGGCGTTCAGCAGGGCGCTGGGCATCTGCGCCATCGCCCGGCCCGAATAGGCCGAGAAGCCGTACTCGCTGATCACCCAGGGGATGTCGCGGGGGATCTCGTCGTCGGCGAAGCGCCGGAACAGGGCCGCGTTCAGCGTGGTCTGCTCGCGCAGCTTGTCCTCGATGTCGCCGCACAGGTCGTCGAACGGGTAGCGTTCATAGGAGAAGAAGCCCAGCCGCCCGATCTCGCCGCGCTGGCGCAGGTAGCGCATCAGCCGCCGGGTCCAGGAGTGGTCGGGGTCCTCGTCCAGCCAGGTGTCGGCGATCCCGCTCTGCAGGCTGGGGCCGCCGAACACCAGGGCCGGATCGATCGCGCCAAGGGCCTTGGCGAAGGCCAGGTACAGCGCCCCGTAGCTCTCGGCGTCGACATACTGGCCGTCGGGCTCTTCGCCCAGCTCGACCTGGGTCACGGGGTGACCCTTGTTGCGCAGGTAGCGGATCAGCGCCGCGCCGTTCTCGGGCGTGTCGTAGAGCACCCCGACCGGAACCATCATCGGCCGGCCGTTCGTCAGGCCGCTGGCGTAGACGAGGTCGATCCCCGGCTGCTCCAGGTCGCGATCCTGGTCGATGGCCCGGTGCCAGGGATCGGTCGACGACACCTGGGCGTAGGTCTGTCCGCGCCCGGAGCGGGCGTGGCGTACTCGGTCGACGAAGCGGCCGGCCGCGTCGATCGTCCCGAACCCGACCTCGCGGATGGCGTAGCCCAGGCCGTCGCGGACGTCGGTCGAGCCCGCCGGCGCGGTCCCTGACGACTTGGTCATCAGTATACGGATAAAGCGGGCCTCGATCGGTTTCTCGAACCGCAGCAGCGCCTCGCCGCCATGCCCGTCGGTCACCACGCCGCCCGGGAAATCGACCCAGCGGCCGACGGGATCGTACTCATCGACCCCTATCCAGTGCTGCACCCGATAGGCGATGGCCCAGGGCGTTCCCCAGCGGATGCGCGCGGCTGAGACCGGTCCGGCGGCGCCGAGATCGAACTTGGCCCATTCGGCCAGGGCCGGCGCGCCGGTGTAGCGCGGGTCCAGATAGGGGTTCGACTTCCAGAAGCTCTCCGGATCGCCGTCGTCGAGTCGGGAGAAGCCGCTGTTGTTGGCGTTGTCGACGCTGTCGCCGCGCCGGGGCAGGGCGTAGCCGTGGCTCAGCCGGATCGGCGCTCCGGGCTGGTCGCTGGACGTCCAGTAGCCCTGGCTATGAGCGCCGTCGCTCCAGCTTCCGCGCGGGTTCCAGTGCCAGGCCTCGATCCCCAGTTCGGTGCGCAGGCGATAGGTGATCGGCTTCAGCCCGCCCTGGCGCATGCGCGCGACGTTGTGGGCGGTGTAGAGCGGAGCGACCTCGCCGCGGCCCATGCCGTCCAGCCCCGCACCGAGGGCGGCGGCGGGATCGATGCGGTTGGCCGGTCGCCCGGCCGTCAGGTCGATGGTCACTCTGTCGGCCGCCGGGGCCGCCGCATGGCCTTGCGAGGCGCCAAGCCCCGCGCAGGCGATCAGCAGGGCGAGAACCGGGCGACGCATGGACGACCTCCGTCGGGAGGATCGGCCTTTGGCCCGGCCCCGCGCCGCCGTCAACGGCGCGGCTGCTCTTAGAAGGTCTTGCGCACCCGAAGCTGCACGAAGGTGCGCGGATCGATGTCGCGGACCTCGACATAGTCGACCGTGCGCGGGCTGCGGTTGGCGTAGACCGTGCGGGTGACGACGAAGTCGTCCCAGATGTTCAGCTGGGCGCGGATGGCCAGGGTCGGGGTCGGCTTGTACTCGGCGAAGGCCTCGTAATAGTTCGAGCCGCGCCACTTGCTGGTCTGGTCGGGGCCGTAGGTGCCCTGGCCCAGCAGCGGCAGCCAGTTGATCCCCCACTGGGTCTTCCAGGCGACGATGTCCTGCTCGAAGCCGATATTGGCCTGGGTCGGGCGCACCTGCGAGATCGGCCGTTCCTTGCCGGTGGTCGGGTCGGTGACCTTGGTCTGGTTCCAGTCGTTCTTGAAGGTGAAGCGGCCGCCCTTGATCCCCAGCTTGTCGGTCGGGACCACGATGTTGAGCGCCAGCTTGTCCAGCGTGCCGTCGCCGATGTTGCCGGTCGCCGACAGGCCGCCGGGCAGGGGCAGGCGGTCGATGACGCCGACGATCTCGTCGTGGCGCAGGGTCAGGGCCACGACGCCCTGGCCCCAGAACCGGCGCTCGTAGGTCAGTTCCGAGATCCAGCGCTGCTCGGGCACGAGGTTGACGTTGCCGGCATAGACGTTGCCGTCGCCGAACTCGGCCGAGGCGGCGAAGTCGCCGAAGTCCAGCTGGCCCAGCTCGCGCTCGAAGCGGAAGCGGATCTGGTGGTCGGCCTTGGGCGTCCAGGTCGCCTGGAAGCGGGGCTTGGCGTAGAAGAAGCTCTCTTCCTGGTCGGCGTCGCCCGACTGGCTGATGGTCGAGGTCTCCAGCCGCAGGCCGCCCTCCAGGGTCAGCTTGGGGCTGACGCGCCAGGTGGCCTTGGTGAACAGCTCGCCGCGCAGCTCCTCGACCTTGACCGAGGCTGACGGCAGGACGACCGGCGTTCCGCCCACCGAATAGGCCTGGTCGACGTCGAGCATGTTGTAGGCGACCTCGCCGCCGGCCTCGATCGTCAGGCCGGCCGAGCGCTCGTGGCGGACCAGGGCGCGCAGGATCGATTCCTGGGTTTTGCCCTCGGCCGTGAAGCGCTCCTGGTCGCCGGTTGCGCCGCTGACGGTCTGGCCATAGGTCGCCACCTCGTCATAGCTGCTGAATTCGTGGATCGCCCGGGTCTCCAGCGCCCAGCGCGGGGCCAGGGGGCGGGTGTAGGTCAGGCCCAGCTCGCCCGACTTGTTGTCTTCCTCGTAGGCGCTGCGGCGGAAGGCGGTGGACGAGGCGGTCTCCTGCCATTCGTCCCAGTTGCTGATGCCGTACTTGGCCGTGGCCTCCAGCTTGCCGCCGGCGACCGGGCCCGAGAAGTTGCCGCGGATGCCGGTGCTGCCGCCGTAGCCGTCGTTGAGATAGCTCTCGTCGCGCAGCAGGGCGCCCGAGGCGCTCTTGCGGGTCAGGCGGCCGGCGCCGTTGGAGTCGCTGGAGCTGATGCCGTCCGACAGGGTTACGCCCCAGCTCTTCTCGCCGTCGCGGGCGGTGAACTGGTAGGAGCCGCCATAGAGGTCCCGGCCGCCGAAGAAGATGGCGCTGTTGTGGGTCAGCACCGACTGGCGGCTGACGCCCTTCTTCAGGATCACATTGGCGACGACGCCGTAGCCCTGCATGTCGATGCCGGGCGCGCCGCCGCGGATCAGCTCGATGCGCTCGACCTGGTTGGCCGGGGTGCGCGACAGCACGTTCGAGCCGGTGTCGTTCTTCGAGGCCGGGCGGTTGTTGTTGATCAGGATGTTGCCGACCGAACCCTCGAAGCCGCGGGTGCCGGCCCCGTCGTTGACCACGAAGCCGGGCAGGCGGTCGACCATGTCGAGCGCGGTGTTGGGGCGCAGGGTGGCGAAGAAGTCCGGCGTGAACACCAGCACGCCCTTCTGGGCGGCGTCGTCCATCGGCGCCTGGCTGGTCGGGCCGGTCGGAACCGGAGCCTGGGCGGCCTGCGGCGCATCGGCCGCCTGGGCGGCGCCGGCGGCGACAAACAGCGCCAGGGCGGCCCCGGCGAACAACACGGACTTGGACATCTCACTTCCCCTCAATCCCGGGGGAAGGTCTAGCCGTCCGGGAACGCCGATCTCAAATTAAATGGCGGAAAGGTGGATTACATATCTGACACCATTACAGGATGTTTAGATTTGGAGTCGATCCGTGATCGGGGCTTTGTTTTCGGTTTTTCACAAGACTAAATGCTTAAAAATCCTGTCGACAACGCGGATATTATCTTGGGTGACGAATAACTATGTTGATCGTGGGGTGGGTTAAGTAACGCGGTGGTGGTTGTGTTTTGCTGGTCCTGGCGATCTTATGCCCGCCCCGTCCGACCGGATCCGCGCGACGCCGATGACCCCCGACCTGAAATCGCTGCTGTCCCGGCGTATCCACCCGGACGACTCCCTGCCGGGCGAGCCGGCGAAGGAGGACCCCTATCGCGAATGGGGTGACCTGCCGTTCTCCGTCTCGGTTTTCGACCACTGGCTGTCGGAGGAGGAGTACATCGCCGAACCCGTCGTCCGCCACCACGACGCGGTGAAGAAGGGCCTGATGGCGGGCTATCTGGAGGGCGAGCGGCGGTTCGAGGCGTTTTATGCCGAACTCGGCCGTGAAGGCGCCTATCTGGAGGCGCGCTGGCGCCAGGGCGGACGCCGCTTCGTACCGGCGTCGAGCGGCCTGCTGAAGCGCATTGTACGCCACAGCCTGCGTGAAGGGCGTGGCATGGACCTTGTCTTCGTGGCCGCGCCCGTGCGGGTGATCGGCTGCTGGAACCGCACCGACCTGCTGCTGCCCGAAACGGCCGCCATCCGGAACGAGGTGGCCGCAGCCGCGATGCGCCATGGCCTTCACGTCCTGCCCTAGGCGTCGGAGGGGCGGGCCCTACCGCGTCTTGTAGATCTCCGCCTCGATGATCCCCAGTGCCCCGCCGGCCCTGACCTTTTCGGCGCCGGTGTCGAAGCCGGCCTTGGCGCCGGTGATCTCGACGATCTTGCCGAAGCCGTCGCGGTCGGCCGTGGCGCCGGTCAGGGCGATGCGCAGGCGCGAGCCCTTCACAGGCTTCAGCGGCAGGGTCACGTAGCCCAGGCTCTTGGGCGCCTCGCCCTCGTAGACCACCTGGCCGTCCATGGTGATGCGCAGCGGATAGGAGCGCAGGCGCCAGCCGATCAGCTTCAGCACCACCTCGTCGGCGACCTGGGGCTTGCCGAGGTCGTACTCGATCCAGGCGTTGGCCAGCTGGCCGTCGCTGGCCCAGTGGGTGGTCTCGTCGTCGTCGGTGGTCGCGCCGGCGGTGTCGGCGTTGGCGCCGGCCAGGATCTTCACCGGCTTGATCGTGTCGCGGCGAACCTTGAACGCCGGCGTGGCGGGCGTGGGGCCCCGCGCCAGGCTGACGGGGAGCAGCGCCGCGTCCGACGCCGGCGCGACGGCGTCCAGCGTGATCGTCGCCGGCTTCAGGCCCTCGGCGGTGGCGGTCACCGTCACCTTGCCGGCCGCCAGGGTCGAGCGCAGGGCCACGCGGTTGACGCCGCCCTCGACCGGCAGGGTCTTGGCGAGGATGTAGTTGTCGTCCTTGCGGTTGGCGCCGGCGTACTGGGTGACGGCGTCCACCCCGGCGGGACCCTTGGTCACCGGCTCGCCTGAGGTCGAGACCGGGACGTCGGTCGGCTTGGCCGCGCTTTTGGAGTCGCCCTGGGCGATGCCGCCGCGCCATTCGGCCGGACCGGCTACGTCGAAGCTGACGGTGTCGAGCGCCGTCGGCACGCGGCGGCCCTGGGCGTCCACCGCCTCGACATCCACGAGGGCCACGTCGGCGGCGTCGGCCTTCCAGCCGCCCGGGCCGTTGCGCGGCGTCAGGCGCAGGGCGACGGCCGGACCCGTCGTGACCCGCTCGTCGCGCGCCACGTCCTTGCCCTTGGCGTCGCGGGCGATGGCGACCAGCGTCCCGGGCGCGTAAGGAACGCCCTTGAAGGTGAAGAGGAAGCCGTCCGACTTCACGCCCTGGCCCAGCGACTGGCCGTTCAGAACGAGCTCGACGCTGTCGGCGCTGGACACCACCGTGACGTCCTTCACGACGCCGGCCGCATAGTTCCAGTGGCCGACGATGCGGGCGCGCGGCTGCTCGACATCGACCCAGCCGTCCCACATCACCTGGTGGGCGAAGAAGCCCTCCTTGGGGAGGCGCATGGCGTCGACCTCGCCGCTGCGGCGGTAGTTGTTGTCGCCGCGGAAGTGGGTGTTGCTGTCGGAAAAGATGATGTTCACCCCGCCCGAACTGACCCGATCGCCGCCGCCGGGGCGCTCGCGCCAGTAGTCGAACCAGCGGCGCACGGTCTCGGCGACCATGCTGTCCTGGTTGCGGTTGTAGTCGGGGCTGTCGGCGTGGAACGGCGCGGTGAAGGCGTCCTGGAACTTCCGCGCCGACTCGTCGCGGGAATATTCCATCGCCCACACCGGCTTCTTGGCGCTCTTGTTGATGTAGAGCATCTCGCCGCCGTACTCGGCGACCTTGCTGTCGAGCATCTCGCGTGAGCCGATGGCCCGGCCGCCGTGCGGGTCGAACTGGTCGCGCACGGCCTTCAGCTGCGCCATGTGGTCTTCGCTGATGTTCTCGTTGCCGCCCTCGTAGAAGACGATCGACGGGTTGTTGCGGAAGGCGATGATGGCGTCGCGCATGGCCTCGACCCGCTGGTCCCAGCGGCGGCCGGAAACATCGCTCTCGGCGTCGCCGGCCGGCATGGCCTGCATGAGGCCGACACGGTCCGACGACTCCACGTCCTGGCGGGCGGGGGCGATGTGCATCCAGCGCACCAGGTTGCCGCCGCTCTCGACCATCAGGCCGTTGGAGAGGTCGCTGATCCACGGCGGGATGTCGGTTCCGAGCGCCGGCCACTCGTTGCTGGTGCGCTGGGCGTAACCGTGCACCTGGATGGCGCGGTCGTTGAGGAAGACGGTCCCGTTCCGGAATTCGGTCTTGCGGAAACCGGTGCGGGTCAGGGCGCTGTCGACCACCTTGCCGTCCTCCACCAGCTCGGTGGTCACCGCATAGAGATAGCCGTAGCCCCAGCTCCAGAAGTGCAGATCGGAAAGCCGCTTGCTGGCCGAGACGGTCTTGGTCTCGCCCGGGGCGATGGTCACGGCCGGGGCGGTGAACTGGCCGGCCGGCTTGCCGTCGACGTCCTTCAGGGTGACCCGGTAGCTAAAGGTGCGAGGCTTGGCGCCGTCGTTCCTCACCTGGCTCTCGGCATGGACGGTCGCGGTGCGGCCCTTGATGTCGAAACCGTCGGCCCAGACATAGACGCCGGTGGTGCCCAGGCTGGAATAGAGCGGCAGGGTCTGGTGCAGGTCGCCGGTCAGGTGCAGCCGCACCGCACGATGGATCCCGCCGTAGTTCACATTGAAGTTGTTGTTGTTCCACTGAAAGCCGCTGCCGGTGGCGCGCTCCTTGTACTTCCAGTCGTTGTCGACCCGCACCGCGATCACGTTCACGAAGGGGGCGGGCTTCAGCAGCCTGGTCGCATCCACGCCGAAGGCCGTGACGCCGTTCTCATGACCGCCCGCCAGCACGCCGTTGACATAGACGTCGCCGGCCTGGCGCACGCCCTCGAAGTCGAGGATCGCCTGGCCGCCGACCGCCGGACCCTTGTCGGTCGGCAGCACGAAGCGCTTGCGGTACCAGGTGATCCCGGTCGAGTGGTCATGGATGTCGCGGGCGAAGGCCTCGTCCTCGTTGAAGGCGCGGGGCAGGGTGACCGGCTTCCAGGCGGCGTCGTCGAATTCGACCGCCGCGGCGCCCTGGACGTCGCCGGTCGTCATCCGCCAGCCGTCGTTGAATGGCGCGTCCAGGCGCTGGGCGAGGGCTTGCGTGGCCGTCAGGCTCAGCAGGCCAGCCAGGCCCAGCTGGGCCAGCGAACGGGGCATCGAACGGGTTTGGGGGCGCCGCATGAACCTCTCCCAGTCACTACTTATTGGTCAGGCCAATTTATCGTTGGGCGCAGATGTGGCTTGACCGCCATCCGTGTGTCAAGTCGATCTCACAATTGTGGACGGCGTCCCGCATTATGAGATGGAGCGGCCGAGTCGATGCGCGCTGGTCACCGCCGCGAGCCTGCGCTATACGCCGCCGCGATGACCCGCACGCCGCACCACCATGGCTGCCACCACCATCCGACCTCGCCTCGCGGGATCGGCCGGGTCCGCACGCTCTAAACCAGCGAACCCAGCCAGAGCCCCGCCTAGCGGATGGGGCTTGAGCTAAGCGCCATCCGTCGAAGCCTAGAAGATCTCTAAGGACCGACGATGACCGACGCCGCTGACGACGCCAAGAACCAAGACTTCCGCCCCGAGGCTCGCGCCCCGCGCGGCTTCGCCGACAAGCGCGCCCGTGACCTGCGCGCCGAGAAGTCGATCCTCGAGGCCGTCTCGGCCGTCTATGAGCGCTACGGCTTCGAGGCGCTCGACACCGGGGCCTTCGAATATGCCGACGCGCTTGGCAAGTTCCTGCCCGACAGCGACCGCCCGAACGAAGGCGTCTTCGCCTTGCAGGACGACGACGACCAGTGGATGGCCCTGCGCTACGACCTGACCGCCCCGCTGGCCCGGTTCGCCGCCCAGAACTGGGAAACCCTGCCCAAGCCGTTCCGCCGCTATGCCTTCGGTCCGGTGTGGCGCAACGAAAAGCCCGGCCCCGGCCGCTTCCGCCAGTTCATCCAGTGCGACGCCGACACCGTCGGCTCGGCCCGCCCCGAGGCCGACGCCGAGATCATCGCCATGGCCGTCGAGGGCCTGGAGGCCGCCGGCCTGCCGCGCGGCGCGGCGGTGCTGAAGATCAACAACCGCAAGCTCCTCAACGGCCTGCTGACCGGGGCCGGCGCGACCAGCGAAGGCCAGAAGCTGGCCGTGCTGCGCGCGGTCGACAAGCTGGACCGCCTGGGCGTCGAGGGCGTGCGCCTGCTGCTGGGCGAAGGCCGCCTCGACGACAGCGGCGACTTCACCAAGGGTGCGGGCCTGGCCGGCAAGGCCATCGACTCGGTGCTGGACTTCGTCCAGGCGGGTGTGGGCGGGCGTAGCGCGACGCTGAACAACATCGCCAAGGTCGTGGCCGGCTCGGCCGAGGGCGACGAGGGCCTGGAAGAACTGGCCAAGATCGACGCGGCCCTGACCAGCCTGGGCGTCGCCGACGACCAGGCGATCATCGACCCGTCGATCGTGCGCGGCCTGGAATACTACACCGGCGCGGTGTTCGAGGCCGAGTTGCTGCTCTCCACCACCGACGAGAAGGGTAACAAGATCTCGTTCGGCTCGATCGGCGGCGGCGGCCGCTACGACGACCTGGTGGCCCGCTTCACCGGTCAGCCGGTGCCGGCCACGGGCTTCTCGTTCGGCGTCTCGCGTCTGGCGGCGGCCCTGCGGGCGGCCGGTCGCGAGCCGGCCAGCGCGGCGCGCGGTCCCGTCGTGATCATCAATTTCGACCAGGCGCACATGGGCGAGTATTTCGCGGTCGCCGGCCAGCTGCGTGCGGCGGGCATTCCGGCCGAGGTCTATCTCGGGACCTCGGGCATGCGTCCGCAGATGAAGTACGCCGACCGTCGCCTGTCGCCGGCCGCCATCATGCTGGGCGGCGACGAGATCGCCGCCGGCACGGTGACGATCAAGGATCTGGACCTGGGTCGCGAGCTGGCCTCGGGCGTCGCCGACAACGCCGCCTGGAAAGCCGAGCGGCCGGGCCAGCAGACCATTCCGCGCGGCGACCTCGTCGCCGCCGTCAAGAAGATCATCGGGGGCTGATCCGTTGAGGCTAGAGCGTTCCATCCCGGCGGAGGCGCTCGACGCCATCCGCGCTCCGTTCCTGTCGGCCGGGGCCGTTCCCACCGACGCCCCGGTGCTGCAGCCCCTGGGCCTGCTTCTGGATCTGGCCGGCGAGGCCATGCGCTCGCGGCTGTTCGTCGTCTCCGGCGACGGCGGCGACGAGGCCTGCCTGCGTCCGGACTTCACCGTCGCCGTCGCCCGCCAGCATCTGGCTTCGGGCCTAGAGGCTGGCCGCTACCTCTATGAAGGCAAGGCCTTCCGCGTCGCCCCGCGCGGCAGCGACCGGGCCGAGGAGTTCCTCCAGATCGGCGTCGAGGCCTTCGAGGCCGCCGATCCCGTGGCCGCCGACGCCGAGATCGCGGCCCTGGCCTGGGCCGGCGCCGCGGCCGGCGGTCGCGACGACCTGACCCTGCTGCTGGGCGACGTCGGTTTGTTCGCCGCCTTTGTCGACAGCCTCGACCTGACCCCGCCGCTCGGCGCGCGGCTCAAGCGCACCTTCTCGCGCCCGCGCCAGCTGAAGGCCGAACTCGAGGGCGAGGCCGCTCCCGGCGCCGCCCCCGGGGGGAGCAGCGAGCGCAGCCGCAT
>NZ_QHJY01000587.1 GCF_003185805.1 Caulobacter sp. D5 | reverse complement strand
GACCGACAACGTCAACCTGATGGCCGCCAACCTCACCGGCCAGGTCCGCAACATCGCCGAGGTCACCACCGCCGTCGCCAACGGCGACCTGTCGCGCAAGATCACCGTCGACGTGAAGGGCGAGGTCCTGGAGCTGAAGAACACCATCAACACCATGGTGGACCAGCTGAACGCCTTCGCTTCGGAAGTCACCCGCGTGGCCCGCGAGGTCGGCACCGAGGGCAAGCTGGGCGGCCAGGCCCAGGTCGAGGGGGTCGGCGGCACTTGGAAGGAGCTGACCGACAACGTCAACCTGATGGCCGGCAACCTGACCGGCCAGGTCCGCAACATCGCCGACGTGACCACCGCCGTGGCCAACGGAGACCTCTCCAAGAAGATCACCGTCGACGTGAAGGGCGAGATCCTGGAGCTGAAGTCGACCATCAACGTCATGGTCGATCAGTTGAACGCCTTCGCCTCGGAAGTGACCCGCGTGGCCCGCGAAGTGGGTACGGAAGGCAAGCTGGGTGGGCAGGCCAACGTCACCGGTGTCGGCGGCACCTGGAAGGAGCTGACCGACAACGTCAACCTGATGGCCGGCAACCTGACCGGCCAGGTCCGCAACATCGCCGACGTGACCACCGCCGTGGCCAATGGCGACCTCTCCAAGAAGATCACCGTCGACGTGAAGGGCGAGATCCTTGAGCTGAAGAACACCATCAACGTCATGGTGGACCAGCTGAACGGCTTCGCCTCGGAAGTGACCCGCGTGGCCCGCGAGGTCGGCACCGAGGGCAAGCTCGGCGGTCAGGCCCAGGTCAAGGGCGTGGCCGGCACCTGGAAGGAGCTGACCGACAACGTCAACCTGATGGCCGGCAACCTCACCGGCCAGGTCCGCAACATCGCCGAGGTCACCACCGCCGTGGCCATGGGCGACCTCTCCAAGAAGATCACCGTCGACGTGCGCGGCGAAATCCTGGAGTTGAAGAACACCATCAACGTCATGGTCGATCAGCTGAACTCGTTCAGCTCGGAAGTGACCCGCGTGGCCCGCGAGGTCGGCACGGAAGGCAAGCTCGGCGGCCAGGCCCAGGTGAAGGGCGTCGCCGGCACCTGGAAGGACCTGACCGACAACGTCAACTTCATGGCCGCCAACCTCACCGGCCAGGTCCGCAACATCGCCGACGTGACCACCGCCGTCGCCAAGGGCGACCTGTCCAAGAAGATCACCGTCGACGTGCGCGGCGAGATCCTGGAGCTGAAATCGACCATCAAC
>NZ_QHJY01000126.1 GCF_003185805.1 Caulobacter sp. D5 | reverse complement strand
CCTCTCCCTATGGGAGAGGTGTTTTCATTCCAGATAATCCAGCGGCAACGCCGTGGAGTCCTTGATCGTCTCCAGGACGAAGCTCGACTGGATGTCCTTCACGGCCGGCATCTTCAGCAGGCGCTTCATGGTGAACTCGGCATAGGCGTCGAGGTTCGGGGCCACTACCCGCAGCAGGTAGTCGTAACTGCCGGTCATGGCGTGGCAGCCGACCACCAGCGGCTCGCGCAGTATGGCTTCCTTGAAGGCCTCGGCGGCGGTCTCGTTGTGGCGGTCGACCGCGACCTCGACATAGGCCAGCAGGGCGAGCCTGGCCTTGCGGCGATCCAGCACCGCCACATAGCCGCTGATCAGGCCGGCGGCTTCCAGCTGCTTGACCCGCCGCAGGCAGGGGCTGGGCGACAGGCCGACGCGCTCGGCGAGTTCCACGTTCGTGACCCCGCTGTCGCGTTGCAGGACGTCGAGGATCTTCTTGTCGGTGCGGGTGAGCTTCATCGTGACCGATCCATGCCCAAATCCAGCATAAGGCGCCAGCCACTCTGCGACGACAACCGACACGCCGCCAGCATACGCGCAAAAAGCGAGTGCGAAGCGGTCGCCCTCCATGGCAGAGCTTCGCAGACGCCGTTTCGGCGATCCCCGGACATGGAGCAGACAATGAAAACCCTTTGGCGACGCCTTTTCCCGCTGGCGCTCATCCTGTGCGGCCTGGCCGCCACCCCCGCCTCGGCCGCCACCGAACTGCCGTGGGCCAAGGTCACCATGCTCACCGGCGGCTGGACCGTTCCCCTGCTCGCCGTCCAGACCTCCGCGACCTTCAGCAATCCCAACAGCTGCCCCAATACCGGGCTCTATGTCGTGCCGCCGGACGCGGCCTCGCATCAGCTCTTCAGCTCGATGCTGCTGACCGCCTATTCCCGCGGCGACGACGTGAAGCTGGTCATCGATGGCTGTTCGGGCTGGCCGGTGATCATCGGCATCCAGATACGCCCCGCCGCCTGAGCCCCGCGACGCAAAGCAAAACGCCCGGGCCAGAGGACCCGGGCGCTTCGACTTACGCGGTACGCTTACTGTTACGCTTACTGGTACTAACTCGGAGTTCAGTTGGCCAGGCGGCGCAGGAACGACGGGATCTCCAGATCCTCGCCGTCGTCGGCCTGGGGCTCGATCGGCTGCAGTTGCGGGCGAACCGAGCTGGTCTGGCGCGCCTGGGGCTGCGGGGCCGGCTCGTAGCGTTGCTGGCGACCGCCGCCGAACAGGCTCATCCAGCCGCCGCTCTTCTGCTGACGGCGATCCTCGTAGTGATCGCTGTACAGCGGCTCGTCATCGGCCTCGGCGACCATCGGGTCGACGATGCGGGTGACGCGCGGCGCGGGGGCCGGCTCATAGACCGGTTCCGGCTCATAGGCGGCTTCCGGCTGGGCGTAGAGGTCGGCCTGGGCCTGGACCGGTTGCGGGGCCGGCTCGTAGGCGGGCTCCGGATAGGCCGAGGTCGGGCGCTCGATCGGACGAGCCTCGTAGCGCGAACCCGGGCGGATTTCCGGCTGGGCCGGAGCCTGGGCGACCGGCTGCGGGGCGGGTTGCGGAGCCGGTTGCGGCGCGGGACGCGAGGTCTCGGCCAGCAGCGGCGGGGCCTGGACGTTGCGGGCGACGGGCTTGGGTTCGATCTGCTGGATCGAAGCGCCGTCCATGCCGGTGGCGACCACCGACACGCGGATCACGCCGTCCAGCGACGGATCGAAGGCCGCACCGAAGATGATGTTGGCTTCCGCGTCGACCTGGTCGGAGATCGCGTTGGCGGCCTCGTCCACTTCGAGCAGGGTCATGTCCATGCCGCCGGTCACGTTGACCAGCACGGCCTTGGCGCCCTTCAGCGAGACTTCGTCGAGCAGCGGGTTGGCGATGGCGTTCTGGGCGGCCATCAGGGCGCGGTCTTCGCCGGTGCCCTCGCCGGTGCCCATCATCGCCTTGCCCATCTCGGTCATGACCGTGCGGACGTCGGCGAAGTCGAGGTTGATCAGGCCCGGCAGGACCATCAGGTCGGTGATCGAGCGGACGCCCGAGTGCAGCACCTGGTCGGCCATGCCGAAGGCTTCGGCGAAGGTCGTGCGTTCGTTGGCGACGCGGAACAGGTTCTGGTTCGGAATGACGATCAGGGTGTCGACGTAGCGTTGCAGCTCCTGGATGCCGGCGTCGGCCAGGCGCATCCGGTGGCGGCCTTCGAAGTGGAAGGGCTTGGTCACCACGCCGACGGTCAGGATGCCGCGTTCGCGGGCGCACTTGGCGATGATCGGGGCAGCGCCGGTGCCGGTGCCGCCGCCCATGCCGGCGGTGATGAACACCATGTGAGCGCCTTCCAGGTGCTCGCCGATCTCGGGGAAGCTTTCCTCGGCGGCGCTCATGCCCACTTCGGGGTGAGCGCCGGCGCCCAGGCCCTGCGTGACCTGCACGCCGAGCTGGATGCGACGGTCGGTCTTGGCGAACTGGAGCTGCTGAGCGTCCGTGTTGGCGACGACGAACTCAACACCCTCGAGGCCCGCCTCGATCATGTTGTTTACGGCGTTGCCGCCCGCGCCGCCGACGCCGAAGACCACGATGCGCGGCTTCAGCTCAGTGGTGCGCGGCGCCGAAAGTGAAATAGCCATGGGGACCCTCGCGTCCTTACGCCGAATTCGTCAAATGAACCGACCGCAAGTCGGTAACGCCTCGACGATCGGGTTAACAGAACAACCACCATCGTTAACTGGCGGTTAAAGCCATAATCTGAGTCGGCTGCAGGTCGATCCCGCTTACAGGGAAAAAAGCGAGTTATCCAAAGGAATTGCTTGGAACTCCTTGGTTTCCAAGCTGGGCCGAAACCCCTGTGCGACGGAACGCCGCTAGCCGTTTTTTCCGGCCAAACCCGTTGGATTCGGGGGCGCGAAACTACACTGTTCGGCCTTTCAGGCACTTAGAAAGTTAAGCGACAGGGTTAATTCACCCGTCGGGTGATTTGTTCGCGCGAGCCGATAGCACGCGCGAAAACGCCCCGCCCTTTCGGGCGAGGCGCTTCGAAATCCCGGATCGGGAAGAAAAGCCTAGAGGTTGTCGCGCAGCCAGGCGGCGGCCTTGGCCACCGGCGAGGCGTTGGGATCCATCGGGCGCTTGCGCACCTGGCCGCCGGTCAGGGCCTTGGGCGAGACCACCTCGCGCGGCCCGAAGGCGGCGCGGTGCAGCACGCCGGCGGCGGCGCAGAAGGCCGGACCCGAAGCGGCGTCGGCCAGATGCGGCACCCGGCGCGGACGGCCCAGGCGGACCGGACGGTCGAACACCCGCACGGCGACTTCGCGAACGCCGGCCAGTTGGCTGGCGCCGCCGGTCAGGACGATGCCCGCCCCCGGCTCCACGGGCGCGCCCGAAGCCTTCAGGCGCTCGCGCAGCAGTTCCAGGGTCTCTTCGACGCGCGGCTGGATGATGCCCTTCAGCAGGGAACGAGGCGCGATGACAGGACCTGCGCCCGGATCGTCGCCCCGCGGCGGGGCCTCGATCATCTCGCGGTCCTCGTTGGCCGAGGCGATGGCGCTGCCGTGCAGGGTCTTGATGCGCTCGGCGCCGGCGACCGAGGTCTGCAGGCCGCGGGCGATGTCCTGCGTGACGTGCCCGCCGCCGACGGCCAGGCTGTCGACGTGGCACAGGGCGCCGTTGTTGAACACCGCCACCGAGGTCGAGCCGCCGCCCATGTCGATGCAGACGGCGCCCAGGTCCATCTCGTCCTCTTCCAGGGCCGCCAGGGCCGAGGCGAAGGGCGCGGCGACCACGCCCTCGAACGACAGGTGGGCGCGTTCGACGCAGTGGGCCAGGGTGTGGAAGATGTTCTCGTTGACCGAGACGACCAGCAGTTCCAGCCCCAGCGCGCGACCGAACATGGCGCGCGGGTCACGGATGCCCTTCTGGCCGTCCACCGACCAGGCGATCGGCAGCAGGTGCACGGGCTTGCGGCCCGGCAGGCGAACCTGGGCCAGGGCCGAGGAAATGGCGCGCGACAGGTCTCCGTCCGCGATCGGACGAGCGCCCAGCGAAACCTGGGTGTGGACGCGATGGCTGGCCAGCTGGCCGCCGGCGGTGCAGACGCTGACGCCCTGGACGTTGACGCCGGCCACGGTCTCGGCGCGCTCCACGGCTTGCGCGATCGCTTGAGCGGCTTCGTCCAGATTGACGATCGCCCCGCCGCGCACGCCGCGCGACTGCACATAGCCGACCCCGGCGGTCGTCAGGGTGCGGTTGTCGCGATGAATGCCGTCGCCCTTCATGATGAAGCACGTGACCTTCGACGCGCCCAGGTCCACGGCCGCGACCGCGGGCTGACGCACGAGCGTCGCCTTCAGGCCGTCACGGGCCTGTCTCCGGTCCTCAAGTCGCGACATGGTCAGGGTCACCTCAGTCCATCACTTTTGTTCTTAAGCCCCGTTGGCCACCGGCTGCCCGGGCAGCACGGAGTCACGGGGCCGGATCGCCACCATCTCGGGATCGCGCAGGTCGATGCGCGCGAAGCCGAGATCGAGGATGCGTTGCCGCTGGTCCAGTTGATCCAATTGAATCAACGCGGATTCTTCGTCAATGGCCGGCAACTGGATCAGGGATCCATCTTTCAGCCGCAGGTCCCAGCGGCGGTCGTCGACGCGCACCAGCGCTTCCAGACGATCGCGCAGGCGCGGCCGGGCGTTGACCGCCGGCAGGATGTTTCCCGCGGCCTGGTCGGCGCCCTGCCCCACCACCAGCGGCAGGTGCGGGAAGCGCGCGGCGTCGGCCTCGCGGATGATGCGGCCCTCGGCGTCGATCACCTTCAGGCGGCCGGAGTGCTGCCACACGGCCAGGGCCGGGCGCTCCTCGACGGCGATCATCACGGTGTCGGGCAGCAGGCGGACCACCTTGGCCGACTTCACCCAGCCCACGCCCTCGACGCGGGCCTTGAGGTCGACGAGGTCCATGCCCAGCGTCGGCTGGTCCTGGTAAAGGCCCGTGGCCTTGAGAATGTCGGCCTGGGCGGTGGCCGAGGCGCCGGTGACGTGGACGGCCTTCAGCTTGAAGCCGAGGTTGGCGAACTCGCTGTCGACGCCGCCGACCATCGCCTCGCCCAGGCGCTGGGCGCGGTGGCCGGTGGCCAGGGTGACAACCAGGGCGAGCGCGAGCGCGCCGCCAGCGACGCTCAGGGCCAGGCTCGGCGAGACGCCCACCCCGCCGCGCGCGGCGTGCAGCTTCCCCGCCGGCTGCTGTTGCTGAGCCGGGCGAGCCTTGTTCGGACTTGCGGGCGCTTCGGCCCGGGGGCGCGCTGGCTTGCGCGGTCCCCCCCGCACTGCCGCGGGCATAAGCGTCCTCCACCATCAGACACTAGAGAAAAGGAACCCTTCGGCGCCGCGCCGGACCCGACCGTCGTTCGACGACGGGGGCAGGTTCGGACGAAGCGCCTATGGAGGCGTAGAAAGGCCCGAAGGTCGTTAATGTCGTCATAACGAAGGGGCCGCCGTATTACGGTCCGGCAACCAAGACGTGCGCCATTTCGGCACGGTCGTTAACCCTGCCGCGCCCTTGCGGCGCCAGGGTTTGCGGCGGTTTTCCCTGCGCGGGCAAGGCCTGGCGCAAGCTATGCCGCGGCGCCGCAAATCTGTGGATGAGCACATAAAGTATGAACGGCCGCGCGCTTCGCGACCTTTTGACTCACCCGTCGGTCGCGGCGACGCGCCGCACGCGCGGGGAGTGTTTAGTTTCCGCCCCCTCCCCGGTCGTCATCCCGGAAGCCGCGCAGCGGCTATCCAGGATGACGATGGAGGGGGAAGCGGGAGGGATCAGTGCCCCGCCGTCGCCGGCGCAGCCGCGCTGAGCGCGCGGAAGTCGATGTCGCTGTCGGCCACCAGGTAGACGAAGCTCGTCCAGGCGGCGACGTTC
This sequence comes from Caulobacter sp. D5, assembly GCF_003185805.1. GTDB lineage: Bacteria > Pseudomonadota > Alphaproteobacteria > Caulobacterales > Caulobacteraceae > Caulobacter. The sequence goes on along the minus strand of NZ_QHJY01000126.1, from coordinate 24,182 downwards.
TGGGCCAGCTGGATCGGGTCCACCTTGTCCAGGGTGTCGTCGGCGGTGTGGTGGTAGTCGAAGTAGCGGCTGGCGTCCTGGTTCAGGGCGATCACCGGCACGCCGGCGCCCTCGATGCCGCTGATGTCGGCGCCACCGTGGGCGGCCGGGGCCTTGTCGAAATAGACCTTCAGCGGGCTCAGCACCTGGAAGGCCGCCTTCATGGCCGGATGGCCCTCGGCGCCCTTGGGCAGCTGCAGGCTGTAGATGCGGTCGGCGCCGGTGTCGCTCTCGCCGGCCAGGACCAGCTTCTCGAGATTGGCCTTGTTGGCCGCCAGGAAGGCCTCCGACGAGCCGCCGCTCTCCTCCGAGCCCCACATCACCACGCGGATGGTGCGCTTGGGATGCTTGGGCAGGTCGCCGATCAGCTTGGCGGCGGCCGTGGTGATGGCGATGCCCGCCGCGTCGTCGAAGGCGCCGGTGCCGACGTCCCAGCTGTCCAGGTGGCCGCCGATGACGATCACCTCGTCGGGCTTTTCCGAGCCCTTGATGTCGGCCGAAATGTTCCAGGCCACGTCGCCGGCGTCGAGGCTGGAGGCCAGCTTCAGCTTGATGCGCAGCGGACCCTTCTTGGCCAGGCGCTCCAGCTGCTCGGCCTCGGGCACGCCCAGGGCGGCGGCCGGGATGGTGATCACGTCGGGGCCGTTGGTCGTCACGCCGGTGTGCGGCACGGTCGAGCTGGAGGTCGAGATCGAGCGGATCAGCAGGGCGACCGCGCCGCGCTTGGCGGCCTCGACCGGACCCGAGCGGCGCGAGATGCCGGCGATCCCGTAGCCGGCGCCGTCCTGGGCGCGGACCATCGGCTGGGTGATGACGACGATCTTGCCCTTGATGGCGCTTTCCGGCGCGGTGATCATCTCGGCATAGGTGGAAAACAGCGCCACCTCGGCCTCGATTCCCTCGGCGGGCGTCGGGATGGTGCGGCCAAGGCCCACGATCGACAGCTTCAGCGGATAGGGCGCGACCAGCTCGGCGCTCTCCTCGCCGCGGGTCCAGGACGGCTTGGCGAACGCATCGACCTTGATGTTGGTGAAGCCGAGCGCCTTGAACTTGGCGACGCTCCAGTCCTTGGCGCGCTCCATGCCCGGCGAGCCGACGAGGCGCGGGCCGATGGTGGTGGTCAGGTCCTCGGTGATGTCCCAGGCCAGGTGGTCCGCCAGGGCCTTGTCGCGCAGCGCCTCGGCGGTCTTGACGTCTTGAGCGTGAGCGGCGCCCGCCAGCAGGGCGGAAGCGGCGACGGCGGTCAGCAGGCTGCGGAACATGAGCAGGATTCTCCCCTAAGGCGGGCTTTTCATAGCACTGCTCTTCGACCCGAGAACCCCGCCCCGCGCCCACTTTTGTCAGCAGCGTGCAGGAGGCGCGAAAATCGTCCTACCCAGGCCGAGGCGCGGCTCCGAACAACTTGTCGGCGAAGAGGTCCAGCGCCTTCTGCGACAGGTCGGTGTTGTTGAGGATCACCACCGTGTCGCCGGTGTCGAGCCGGTGGCCCAGCACCGAGCGGAAGCCGGCCGTGCGTCCGGTCTCCCAGGCCGCCAGCTTCACCTGGCCGTCGATGGTCAGGGTCCGCGTCCGGCCGCCCAGGGTGTAGTCCTGCTCGGGCACGCGGATCGTGGTCAGGGCCTTGCGCGACACTTCACTGAGAAATGGCGTGTCGAAGACCACGTGGGCGGCCACCAGCAGGTCGTCGACCGTGCTGAAATAGCCGCCGCTGGCCGCCATCACCGACAGCCGCGGATTGGTCCGGGGCGCCAGCGGCGGGCCGGCGTAGTAGGACCGCGCCACGCCGGGATCCTCGTCGATCATGGCCGCCTGGGTGTGGCGCATCTTCAGCGGGTCGGTCGTCAGTTCCCGCACCACCGCCTGGAACGGCTTGCCGGTCACAGCCTCGACGATGGCCGTGACGATGAACCAGTTGACCGGGTGGTAGTCGAACTTCGTCCCCGGCGGGAACAGCGGATCGCCCTGGCCGAACAGCTTCACGGCCTCGGCGGGGGTCACCTCGCGCTTGAGGATCTCGGGATCGGCCTTCAGCATGGTCATGAAGGTGTTGGGAATGCCGCTGGTGTTGGACAGCAGGTGGGCCAGGGTCACCGTCTTGCCGGTGTCGGGCCGCTGGTCGGGCAGCCAGGTCGCGATCGGAGCATCCAGGCTGAGCTTGCCCTGCTCGACCAGCCGCAGCACGGCGATGGTGGTCAGCCACTTCGAGATCGAGGCGATGCAATAGACGGTGTCGCGCGTGGCCGGCTTGTTCGCCTCGATGTCGGCCGAGCCGAAGGCGCGAACGTAGGACGGCTTGCCCCGCCGGCCGATCATCACCACGCCCTGGAACTTCTGCTCGGCGACGAAGGCGTCGACGATCGGGTTGGCCGGCCCGAGCTGAGCCGGCGACGCAAGGGAAAAGCCGGGAGCGGCGCACAGCGCCCCGGCGGCGGCGAACAGACCGCGACGATCGATCATGCAACTAACCCCACGAAATCGCCGCCCCCAGCGATGGCGCGACTCTGGCGCACGGCGCGGGCGAAGTCCCGTTAAGCTTTGGCAATGAGCGAACATTGGCATTCGACGAGAAGCGCTCTAGGTCTGGTCGGGACTTCAGGAGACCTCGATGCCCAAGCCGACGGCCGAGACGGCCGCCGCCGACATCCCCCTCGACGCCAAGCTGCGGCCGACCCAGGCCCGCGCGCAGGACACCTACGAGGTCGTCCTGGCCACGGCCGGCGAACTGCTGGTCGAGTCCGGCTTCGAGCAGCTGACCACCAACGCCATCTGCAAGCGCGCGGGCCTGACCCCGCCGGCGCTCTATCGCTACTTCCCCAACAAGTACGCGATCCTCAAGGAGCTGGGCGACCGGCTGATGCGCCTGCAGGACGAGGCCGTGTTCGAGTGGATGGCCGCCGGCGGCCTGGAGGGCGACACTCCGGCTGAGCGCGTGGGGAAAGTGGCCGACCTGCTGACCGGCGTCATCGACATGACCCGCGCCTTCCCCGGCGGCGCGGCCATCGGCCGGGCCCTGCGCGCGGTGCCGATGCTGCAGCAACTCCGTTTCGCCTCTCGCGACATGGTCGCCGGCCAGTTCGCCGAGGTCCTGGCCGCCCGCTTCCCCACCGTGCCGGCCGCCCGCATCGGCGTGGCCACCCGAATGATGGTCGAGCTGACCTACGCCGCCACCGAGATGGCCGTCGAGGAGCCCGAGCAGGACGCCGGCGCGCTGTCGCAGGAGATCGGCCGGCTGTTCGACCGGTATTTCGAGACGTTCGATTTGGCGCTTTAAGCGCCTGCGGCGCTCCCCCTCAGTCGCTCCGCGACAGCTCCCCCAGAGGGGGAGCATCTGCAGCGATAGATCCTCCCCCCCTGGGGGAGGTGGCCCGGAGGGCCGGAGGGGGCCTTCCACGACGCATAACACCGACTTGCAATAACGATAGTTTTTACTATCGTCAGTCCATCGCAGCGGGGGAGCGCCGATGGAGGGCTGGAAGAACTGGTCGGGCAGCGTCACGGCGACGCCCAGCAGGATCGCCCGACCAAGGACGATCGAGGAGCTTTCCACCCTGGTGATCCAGGCCGGCAAGGTCCGCGTCACCGGGGCCGGCCACTCGTTCATGCCGTTGTGCCAGACCGACGACCTGCTGCTGAACCTCTCCGACCTGGAAGGCGCGGTCGAGATCGCGCCCGACCGCAAGACCGTCTGGGCCCCGGCCGGCTGGAGCCTCAAGCGCCTGACCGCCGCCCTGTGGGCCGAGGGCCTGTCGCTGATCAATCAGGGCGACATCAATCCGCAGTCCCTGGCCGGCGCCGTCTCGACCGGCACCCACGGCACGGGGGCGGAACTGGGCAGCCTGGCCACCCAGGCCTGCGGCTTTCGCCTGCTGACCGCCGACGGCCGTCTCATGGAATGCGGCCCCGATCTCGAGCCCGAGCTCTACCAGGCCCAGCGCCTGTCGCTCGGCCTGCTGGGCGTCGCCGTCGCCATCCGCATCAACGTCGTCCCGGCCTATCATCTGGAGGAGCGGATCAGCCGCCTGCCCCTGGCCGAGGTGATCGAGCGCTTCGACGAGCTGGCCGCCGCCACCCGGCACATGGAGTTCTGGGTCTTTCCCTACAGCGACCAGGTGATCTTCAAGACCCTGCACCCGGTCCCGGCCGAGGCCGCCGACGAAAAGCCCGGCAAGGGCGGCGAAGGCGACGAGGCGATCTTCAAGGCCGTCTGCGACCTCTGCGCCTCCGCGCCCGTCCTGACCGGACCGATGCAGCGCCTGCTGATGAAGCTGGCCGGCGCGCCCAGCCGCCGCGCGGCCCCGGCCTACGAGATCTTCCCCTCCGAGCGGAACGTCCGCTTCGAGGAGATGGAATACGAGATGCCGCGCGAGACCGGCCTGCCGACCCTGAAGGCGGCCATCGCCCACATCCGCAAGCGGCGGCTGCCGATCACCTTCCCGTTCGAGTTCCGCCTGGTGGCCGGCGACGACATCTGGCTGAGCCCCTTCAACATCGGCCCCGGCGCCTCGATCTCGTTCCACCAGTACGCGAAGATGGACTGGAAGCCGGCCTTCGCCGAGGTCGAGCCGGTGCTGGCCAGCGGCGGCGGCCGGCCGCACTGGGCCAAGCGCCACAGCTTGACCCCCGCCGACGTCCACCGGCTCTATCCCCGCGCGGCCGACTTCCTGCGCGTGCGCCAGGCCTGGGACCCGACCGCCAAGTTCGCCAACGCCCACATGACCCAGCTGTTCGGTATTTAAGGGACCACCGATGACGGATATCGCCCTGCACGCCGATCTGGTCGGCCAACAAGGCTCGCGCGAGCAGCTGAACACGCCCGTCCTGGTGCTCGACCGCGCAGCCCTTTCGGCCAACATCGCGACCATGGCCGCCTTCGCCGCGAGCAAGGGCCTGAAGCTTCGCCCGCACGCCAAGACCCACAAGAGCGCCGACATCGCCCGGCTTCAAATCGACGCCGGCGCCGTGGGCCTGTGCTGCGCTAAGATCGGCGAGGCCGAGGCCCTGGCGGCCCAGGGCGTGACCGAGGGCCTGCTGATCACCTCGCCCGTGGTCTCAGCCCCAGCCATCGCCCGCCTGGCGGCCCTCAATCTTGCGACCACCGGCCTCAAGGTCGTCGCCGACCATCCCGACAACGTCGCCGCCCTGGGCGCGGCCGCCGCCGCGGCCGGCAAGCCGCTGGAGGTGGTCATCGACCTCGACCCCGGCATCCACCGCACGGGCGTGGCCTCTGCCGAAGCCGCCGTCGCCCTGTTCGAGGCCATCACGGCGCAACCCGCTCTCACCTATGCCGGCCTGCAATGCTATTGCGGCGTGCAACAGCACATCGAGGCCTTCGACCTGCGCAAGGCCGCGCTGGAGGATCGCGGGGCCTATATCCGCGAAGTGATCGCCGCCCTGACCGCCGCCGGCGGCGCGCCGCCGATCGTTTCCGGCTCGGGCACCGGCTCGCACCGCATCGACGCCGAACTTTCGATCTTCACCGAGCTGCAGGTCGGCTCCTACGTCTTCATGGACGACCAGTACCTGGCCTGCGACCTGGCGGGCGAAGGCGCTCAGGCCAGCCCCTACCAGCGCTCGCTGGTCATCGACGCCCGGGTGGTCAGCGCCAACAGCCCGGGCATGGTCACCGTCGATGCGGGCTTCAAGTCGATGTCCACCGACGCCGATCCGCCCCAGGTGGTGGCCGGCGCGCCGGAAGGCTCGCGCTACTTCTTCATGGGCGACGAGCACGGGGCCCTCGTGCCGATGTCGGGCTCGCCCCCGCCGCTGGGCGCGCGCGTCACCCTGGCCGTGCCGCACTGCGACCCGACCGTGAACCTCTACGACGCCTATCACGTGGTCGAGGGCGGGACCCTGGTGGCGATCTGGCCGGTGACGGCGCGCGGCCGCTCGCGCTGACCCGCGAGCGAGGCTAAGCTCCGCCGACGCCGGAGGTTGAGCCCCATGTACGACGCCCCGATCCTCGATCGCCAAGAGCAGACCGCCGTCGCCGAGTTCGAGGCCGGCCCGCTGCGCTATCGAGCCGAGGTGCGCGTCACCCCGGCGGGCATCCTGGCTGTAGGCGCGCTGCTGACCGGCATGCTGCTGTCGTCGGCGGCGATCGTCTGGGCGGCCAAGCGTCATCTCTCCCGGCGCTAGCCCCGACCACAGGCGAAAGCCGCGATCGATCCATGGTGGAGTTTGCAGGGTCGGTGTAGGCAGGCGTGCATGTGCCACTTCATCACCCTGGTCGCACCCACCGACGACGTCGCCGCCTTGAGCGCGGTCATGAAACGGCATGGCCGCGGGGCCTCGCCGGTCGACAATGCGTCGATCCGCAAGGTGCTGGGCGACGCCGACCGCCAGTTCCTGACCACGCGCGACCATTGTGATTGCGGAACGGTCCTGGCCTCCGGTCCCGACGACCCCGACGCCGCCGAAGAAGGCTTCGCCAAGGAAGCCGGGCGCCTGAAGCGCAAGGGCTGGTCGGCCGCGAAGATCGCGCGGGCCATGGAGGGCCGACGCAAGGCCGAAGCCCGGCCGGACGATCGCGCCCCCGACAGCATCGACCTGTGGGCGGCCGTGCTGCGCGACCTGGGCGAGGAACTGAAGCTGCCCCATGCCGGGCTGGTGGTCAGGCTCTATTCGGGCGCGATCGAAGCCGAAACCTTCGACGCCCTGCGCCGCGAGGCGCCGGCGGGCGCGCCCTTGAACGAGACCCTGGCGTCGATGCGGCAGGACGAGGTGACCGTCTTCCGCCTGAAGTGAACCTTCGACGCGAACCTTGGTCCAGAAAAACCGCTTTGGCCTGCGGCGCGTTGAAGACTATCCATGGCGTCCGTTCTGGATCGTCCGCCGCATGACCACCGCCGCCCTCTCGACCGCCGCCAAGAAGCCCCGCCGCAACCGGCGTCGGCCTTCCGCGCGCTGGACGCGGGCGGGCCTGCTGGTGTTCGCCGTCGGGGTCAGCGCCGCCGTGGTCGGCCAGACGGCGTATCGGATGATCGACGCCCGCAACGCCACCAAGGCCGCGACCGCCGCGCCGCTGGCCATGGACAATCCGCGCTTCACCGGCGCCATGCGCGACGGCCGCGCCTTCCTGATCACCGCCCGCCGCGCCGAGCGCGACGCGGTCGATCCCAACAAGGTCAAGCTGGTCGATCCGACCCTGGTGCGTGGCTACGGCCAGCCCGACGCCACCCGGGTGACCTCGAAGGACGGCGTCTACCAGGAAGCCCAGAACCTGCTGGTGCTGACCAAGGACGTGAAGATCGACAACGGCCAGGGCTACCAGTTCGCCTCGCAGGAGGCCCGCATCGACACCAAGACCGGCGAAGCCGTCGGCGGCGCCCAAATCGCCGGCCAGGGTCCGCAGGGCAATGTCCGCGCCGACAGCTACAGCGTCAGCGACAAGGGTGATCGCGTGGTCTTCAAGGGCCGCGTCCGCACCCGCGTCCAGACCCAGTAGGCCCCGCACGTCATGACCGGCCTCGGACTCCTGGACCGCGCCCGCGCGACCCGCATCTGCTTCCTCTACATCGCCCAGCCGCACCAGGTCTGGCACAGCCTGTCGACCGCCGTGGCCCTGGCGCGCGGCTGGCCGGGGATCCAGGTCGAGATCGCCGCCACCTCGGCCGGGCACCTCGACTACATCCAGGGCATGCTCGACGGCCTGGGCGGCGCGCCGGTCACCCTGCGCCTGCTGCCGCCGGCCTGGCTGCGAAAGCTGTCCAAGAACGCGCCCCCGCCCAAGGCCCTGATGCTGGCGCTGAACGCCGCGCGCCTGTCCACCTACGACGCCGTGGTCACGCCCGAGCGCACCACGGCCCTGCTGCGCAAGCTGGGCGTTCGCCGCACGGCGCTGGTCTACACCCAGCACGGCGCCGGCGATCGCGGCGGGCCGTTCGAGCCGCGCCTGCGGGCCTTCGACCTGGTCATGGCCGCCGGCCCCAAGCAGCGCGACCGGATGGTCGACGAGGGCTGGGTGAAGCCCGAAGCCTGCGCCATGGTCGGCTATCCGAAGTTCGACCTGGTGGACGCCCTGCCGCCCAGCGCCGTCCCGGCCTTCGAAAAGCCGCTGCCGACCGTGGTCTACAACCCGCACTTCCATGAGACCCTGGGCTCGTGGCCGGCCTTCGGCCTGTCGATCCTGGAGCAGTTCGCCGCCGACGAGCGCTTCAACCTGGTCTTCGCCCCCCACGTCCGCCTGTTCGAGACCGCCTCGGAGGCCAACCACCGCGCCGTCGCGCGCTTTGCGGGCCATCCGCGCATTCACATCGATCTCGGCGGCCCGGCGGCCTTCGACATGACCTATACGCGCAGCGCCGACCTCTATCTCGGCGACGCGTCCAGCCAGGTCTACGAGTTCCTGCGCACGCCCAAGCCGTGCCTGTTCCTCAACCCCGCCCATGCCGACTGGAAGGGCGACGAGAGCTTCCACCACTGGCGCTACGGCCCCGTCCTTGAGACCGCCGACAACATCTGCGACGCGACAGCCGCCGCCTTCGCCGGCCATGGCGACTATCTGGACGCCCAGACGACGGGCGTGGCCGAAACCTTCGACCTGACCGACGAGGCCTCGTCGCTGCGCGCCGCCCGCGCCATCGTCGACCGCCTGGCCGCTCTCGACCGATGAGCGCGTCCAAGGCCAATCCCCTGGCCCGCGTGCTGGCCAACGCCGGCGCCCTGCTGGGCGGCCGTGGCGTCAACGCCGTGGTCGGCCTGGCCTACATGGCGCTGGCCGGACGCAGCCTGGGCCTGGCCCTGTTCGGCGCCCTGACCCTGATCAACGCCTTCGCCCAGACCCTGGGCGACATGGCCAAGTTCCAGTCCTGGCAGACCGTCGTGCAGTATGGCGCGAAACCTCTGCTCGACGGCGACAGGACCACCTTCCAGCAGGTGCTGCGTTTCGCCCTGGTGCTCGACCTTGTCGGCGCGCTCGTCGGCGTGACCCTGGGAGTCGGCGGCGCCCTGCTGTTCAGCCGCTGGCTGGGCTGGTCGGAGACCCTGGCTCCGGCGGCGGCGCTCTACTGCCTGTCGATCGCCGCCATGACCTCGGCGACGGCGGTGGGCCTGCTGCGCCTGTTCGACCGCTTCAAGGTGCTGGCGGGCGAGCAGGCGATCTCCTCGACCGTGCGGCTGATCGGCTGCGCGATCGCCGCCGCCCTGCATGCGCCCGTCGAGGGTTTCCTGCTGGCCTGGGCGGCGGGCACGCTCGCCTCGTTCACCTACGTCGCCGCCGTCGCGGTCTGGAGCCTGCACGGGCGCGGCCTGCTGCAAGGCTTTTCGCTCCGGGGACCGCTGGGCCAAGGCCTGCCGGGCGTCTGGCGCTTCGCCTGGGCGACCAATTTCAGCAGCACCATCGACGTCGGCTTCACCCACGTCCTGACCCTGGCGGTCGGCGCCCTGGTCGGACCCGGTCCGGCGGCGCTGTGGCGCGTGGGACGGCAGGTGGCCGACGGCATGGCCAAGCCCGCCCGCCTGATGCTGCCGGCCCTGCATCCCGAGTTCGCCAAGCTGCGCGCGCAAAAGAACGACGCCGCCATGCTGCGCCTGGCCCGCCAGATCGGCCTGATCGGCGGCGGGGTCGCGGGACTGCTGCTGCTGGTCTGCCTGGTCGCCGGCCAATGGCTGCTGACCATCGTCATGGGCGCCGAGTTCGCCCCCGCCGCCGGCATCATGACCTGGCAGGTGGCCGCCGCCGCCATCGGCGTCATGGCCCTGCCGATCGAACCCATGCTGGTGTCGATGCGCGCGGCCGGCGCGGCCCTGCGCGTGCGGATCGTCGTCAGCGTCGCCTACCTCCTGGCGCTCGCCCCGCTGCTGAAGACCTTCGGCCTGACGGGGGCCGGCGCGGCCCTGGTCCTGGCCATGGCCGGCATGGCGCTGGGCATGTTCATCACCCTCAGATCGAAGCTCCGACAGGAAGCCGCCGCCGAGCGCGAGGCCGAAATCCTCGCCGCGAGCGCCCCCGCGCGCGAACAGGCTTGCGTGGACCCCCGGAACGAGCGCAAAGGCGATCCGCAATGACTACGCCCACCGCTTCCGGCCGGACCGTTCGGTTCGCCGACTTTCCGACCCTGACCGCCGCCCTGGATTTCGCCGCGACCGGCGAGACCGGGATCAACCTGCATTCGCTGCGCGGCGAACTGGTCGAGGCCCTGTCCTACGCCCGGCTGCGCGAGGTGTCCCTCGTGCTCGCCAGACGCCTGCTGGCGCTGGGGGCCAAGGTCGGTGACAGCGTCGCCCTGATCGCCGAGACCGACGGCGACTTCGTGCGCGCCTTCTTCGCCTGCCAGTACGCCGGCCTCGTGCCCGCGCCCCTGCCCCTGCCCGCGCCGCTGGGCGGCCGCGAGGCCTATATCGAGCAGATCGCCCGCATGTGCGCCTCGGCTCACGCGAAGATCCTTATCGGCCCGGCCGGCATGGCCGAGTGGCTGAAGGACATCGGCGCGGCCGGCGATCTGGCCTTTTCCGGTTCGCTGGCGCAGCTGCCGGAAGACGCCGGCGCGGCCTTGCCGCAGATCACGCCCGAGCATCCCTGCTACCTGCAGTTCTCGTCGGGCAGCACCCGCTTCCCGACCGGCGTGCTGGTGACCCACAAGGCCCTGATGGCCAACGCCGTGGCCATCACCCGCGACGGCCTCCAGGTGAAACCGCACGACCGCGCCGTCTCGTGGCTGCCGCTCTATCACGACATGGGCCTGATCGGCTTCCTGCTCAGCCCCCTGACCAGCCAGATGAGCGTCGACCTCCTGCCCACCGGCGCCTTCGTGCGCCGCCCCCTGCTGTGGCTCGACCTGATCAGCCGCAACGGCGGCACCATCGCCTACAGCCCGACCTTCGGCTACGAGCTGTGCGCCCGCCGCGCCGAGGCCGCCTCGATCGACCACCTGGACCTGTCGCGCTGGCGCAGCGCCGGCCTGGGCGGCGACATGATCCGCACCGCCCCGGTCGAGGCCTTCGCCGAGCGCTTCGCCGCCGTCGGCTTCTCGGAAAAGGCCTATGTCGCCAGCTACGGCATGGCGGAAGCCACCCTGGCGCTTTCGATGGCCCCGCTGGGCCAGGGCCTGAAGCTCGAGATCCTCGACATTGAGCGCCTGGAGCGCGACGACCTGGCCGTCACGGTCGGAAGCGACGCCCCGCGCGCTCGCGCCTTCGCCCGCTGCGGTCCCGCCCTGCCCGACCACGAACTGGAAGTGCGCGACGCCGACGGCGCGGTGCTGGCCGAGCGCCAGGTGGGCCGCATCTTCGCGCGCGGCCCCAGCCTGATGGGCGGCTATTTCGAACAGCCGGAAGAGACCGCCCGCGTGCTGGCGCACGACGGCTGGCTCGACACCGGCGACATCGGCTTCCTGGTCGAGGGCGAGATCGTCATCACCGGCCGCGCCAAGGACCTGATCATCCTCAACGGCCGCAACATCTGGCCGCAGGACCTGGAGTGGACCGCCGAGCGCGAGATCCCCGGCCTGCGCAGCGGCGACGTGGCCGCCTTCTCCGTCCCCGGCGACGCCGAGGAGGAAGAGATCGTCACCATCCTGGTCCAGGCCCGCGGCGGCGACGCCGACAGCCGCGCGGCCCTGGTCGAGAGCGTGGCCGGCGTGTTGCGCGCCCGCCACGGGGTCGAGACCCAAGTCAAGCTGGTCGGCGCCCACGCCCTGCCCCAGACCTCGTCGGGCAAGCTCAGCCGCTCCAAGGCCAAGGCCGCCTACCTGGCCGGCGCCTACGAGCGCGCCTGAGGTGGCCACGGCCGGAAATCGTGTCGTCGCCGTCACCGGCGCGACCGGCTTTCTCGGCCAGCACCTGATCCGGGCCCTCGCCGAGCGGGGCTACCTCCCGCGCATCCTGTCGCGCCGCGACCCGGTCTCGCCGTTCTGGCGCGGGATCGAGCCGCAGGTGGTGCTGGGCGATCTTGGCAACGCCCAGACCCTGCAGCGCCTCTGCGACGGCGCCGGCGCGGTGATCCACGCCGCCGGCCTGATCAAGGCCGCCTCTCGCGCGGGCTTCGACAAGGTCAATGTGGCCGGCGCGGTCGCGGTCGCCGAAGCGGCCCGTGAGGCCGGCGCCCGCCTGGTGCTGATCTCCAGCCTGGCCGCCCGCGAACCGCAGCTCTCCGACTACGCCGCCAGCAAGCGCGCCGGCGAGGAGGCGGCGCTGGCCGCCCTGCCCTCGGCCCTGATCATTCGCCCGCCGGCCATCTACGGCCCCGGCGACCGCGAGACCCTGGGCCTGTTCGCCGCCGCGGGGAAAAGCCGCCTGCTGCCGGTGCTGTCGCCCGCCTCGCGCGTGGCCATGATCCACGTGCACGACGCCGCCGGCCAGATCATCGACCTGCTGGAAGGCGGCCGCACGGGCCTGGCCTCGATCTGCGACGACCGTCCCGACGGCTATGGCTGGAGCGAGATCATGCCCGCCGCCGCGATCGCGGTCGGCGCGCCCCGCCCGCGCCTCTTCCGCATCCCCGACGCGGTCATCCATACCGCCGGGGCTATCGCTGATGTGGTAAGCCGGACATCGAAGCAACCCACGGTATTCGGTTCAGGCAAGGCGCGCGAACTGTCGCACCCCGATTGGGCCTTTTTGACCGATCCGTCCCTTGCGCCCTCGTCGAGTCGACACGATGTTGCCGCCGGCTTCGGCGATACGGTGACCTGGTATCGCCTTCACGGCTGGTTGCCGAAAAAATACAGCGACTAGTTCAATTGTGGCAGATATCTGACAGAGACACTGTTACGGTGAGGTGACAGTGCTTGTGTCGGGGGCGACTGGCGTTTGGCATGGATACAGTGACGGATCTGAGTTTGCGTGAGATCGGCCTGGCCGCGAGCAAGGTGCTCGGCCGGACCGTCGAGGTGACCCACGACACCCACATCGGCCGCGACCTCGCCGTGGATTCGCTGGCCCTGATGAATATCGTGATGGAGCTCGAAGACGCCTTCGACATCTCCATCCCCCTCGATCGCCTCGCCTCGGTGGAAACCACCGGCGACCTCTCCAAACTGATCAACGATCTCCGAACCAAGGCTTGACCGATGGGTCTGTTCGACAAGCATCTGGCCTATCGCGACGCGTACAAGGCCATCCAGCAGGCGGGCGCCGACCCGTTCACCGTCCGCTTCGACGCCGTGGTCTCGCCCACTGAAGGCGTGGTCGACGGCCGTCCGACGATCCTGCTGGGCACCAACAACTATCTGGGCCTGACCTTCGACGAGAAGGCGATCGCCGCCTCGGTCAAAGCTGTGCAGGAACGCGGCACCGGCACCACCGGTTCCCGGATCGCCAACGGCAGCTTCGAGGCCCACGTGGCTTTGGAGACAGCGCTGGCCAAGTTCTACGGCCGCAAGCACGCCATGGTGTTCACCACCGGCTACCAGGCCAACCTCGGGGTGCTGTCCACGCTCGTGGGCCGCGGCGACCACCTGATCCTCGACGCCGACAGCCACGCCTCGATCTATGACGGCTCGCGCCTGGGCCACGCCGAAGTCATCCGCTTCCGCCACAACGATCCGGAAGACCTGGCCAAGCGCCTGCGTCGCCTGAAGGACGTCCCGGGCGAGCGCCTGATCGTCGTCGAAGGCATCTATTCGATGATCGGCGACACCGCGCCGCTCAAGGAAATCGCCGCCATCAAGCGCGAGATGGGCGGCTACCTGCTGGTCGACGAGGCCCACTCGATGGGCGTGCTCGGCGCCACCGGCCGGGGCCTGGCCGAGGCCGCGGGCGTGGAAGACGACGTCGACTTCATCGTCGGCACCTTCTCCAAGAGCCTGGGCGCCATCGGCGGCTTCTGCGTCTCCAGCCTCGACGACTTCGAGGTCATGCGGGTGATCTGCCGCCCGTACATGTTCACCGCCTCGCTGCCCCCGGCCGTGGTCGCCTCGACCCTGGTCGCCCTGGAGCAGATGATCGCCAAGCCGCAGCTGCGCGAACAGCTCAACAGCAACGCCTGCCGACTCTATGACGGCCTCAACGCCCTGGGCTTCGTCACCGGTCCGGCGGCCAGCCCGATCGTCGCGGCCACCATGCCCGACGTCGAGCGCGCCATCGCCATGTGGAACGGCCTGCTGCAGTCTGGCGTCTACCTGAACCTCGCCCTGCCGCCGGCCACGCCCGACAGCCGCCCGCTGCTGCGCGCCAGCATCAGCGCCGCCCACACCCACGAGCAGATCGACCAGGTCCTCAAGGTGTTCGCCGAGGTCGGCGCGGCGCTGGGCGTCATCGACGGCCAGAAGCGCGCCACGGCTTAAGGCTCGGCAAACCGCTGAGAGACAAAAGCCCCGGTCGCAAGGCCGGGGCTTTTTCTTTGCTCAGATGCTCCCCCTCCGGGGGAGCTGTCGCAAAGCGACTGAGGGGGTATTCACCGCCGGCGCCGCCCCCTCCGGCCCTCTGGGCCACCTCCCCCAAAGGGGGAGGATCTGCACCCACAACCCGCGTCAGGTCCGCTGAGGCGCCAGCTCCCCTTCGGCCTCGGCGCTGGCACGCCCCATCCGCTCGGCCGCCAGCAGCGCGGCGAGCATGGCCACGGCCAGCACCGCGACGCAGACGCCCAGCCCCTGCCAGCCCCAGCGGCCGACCACGAGGCCGCCCAGCGGCGGGCCGATCAGGGCGCCGCCGGCCCCGAACTGGGTCAACAGGCCGTTGGCGGAGGCGATCCTCGGATCGTCCGGAGCGCTGGCGCCCGCAAGACTCGGCAGGCGGGCGAACACCATCGGCGATGCGACCCCGCCGAGCAGCAAGGCCAGGCCCGCGACGACCGACACGGCGACCGCTCCGCGACCGACCACCGCCGGCTGGAAGACGAACACCGCCACGGCCGCCGCCGCCAGCAGCGCCGGAATCACCGTGGCCACCACCGCCCGGCGCGGATCCACGCCCGCCGCGTGCAGGATGCGCATGGCGATGGCCGAGGCCGGCAGGGCGGTCAACGAGACCAGAGCCGTGGCCAGGCTGGCGCCCGACAGGCTCGCGCCGACCCGCTCGGTCAGGAAGCTGGGCAGCAGCATGGTCAGGGCGCAGACGAAGACGGTGAAGAGGCCAAAACCGAAGGTCAGCATCACGGCGGCCGGGGCCGGCCAGGTCATGCGGGCCTCGCTGCGCCCGCCCCGCGCCTGCCGAGCGGCGGCGAAAAGGCCCAGGCCGCACAGCACCGCCCACAGCAGCAGCGCGCCCTTCGGACTCGTCGCCGCGACGGCCAGGCCCGTGACGCCGCTGCCGACGGCGACGCCGACTGGCACGAAGGTGCTCCACAGCACCAGCGCCGGGCCGCGGATACGCTCGGGCGCGATGGCGACGATCATGGTCGGGGCGGCGATCACCACCAGCACGTAGCCGACGCCCTCGACCGCCCGGGCCGCGAACAGCACGCCGGCGTTCGGCGCGAAGGCCTCGACGACGCTGCAGACCAGCAGGATGGCGAGACCGGCGACCAGGAACCGTCGGCCGCCGAACCGGCCCAGCGCCAGTCCGGCCGCGACGCCGAACACCGCCCCGCCGATCTCCAGCAGCGACACCAGAAGGCCCGCCCCCGCCAACGACAGGTGGAAGGTCTCGCGCAGCACCGGCGCCAGCACGGCGATCTTGGGCAGTTGCGCGGCGGCCAGCACCCCGATGAGCCAGAGCGCGATGATGTTCAGCCATGTACGGATCATGGCCGCCCCTCTAGGGCGCCCCGTCGCGCGAGGACACGTAAAACTTATGCGCGGGAGTGGGAGAGGCCTCTATTCGCCCTCGATCGAGCGGATGACCCGGGCCGGATTGCCGCCGATCAGGGTATTGGCGGGCACGTCGCGAGTGACGACCGATCCGGCCGCCACGACCGAGTTGTCGCCGATCGTCACCCCGCCGATGACGGTCGCGCCCGCGGCGATCCAGACGCCGTTCCCGACGGTGATCGGCTTGCCGACCAGGGCCGCGCGCCGCTGCGAGGGCGCGACCGGATGGCCTGAGGTGATCAGGCTGACGTTCGGTCCGATCAGCACGTCGTCGCCGATCGTGATGCCGGCCAGGGCGTAGAAGGTGCAGTTCTGGTTGATGAACACCCGCTCGCCGACCCGGATGTTGCGCCCGCAGTCGGTGTAGAACGGCGGGGCGAGGCGAAAGCGCTCTCCGACCTTGTGGCCGGCCAGGTCCTCGAACAGCGCCCGCACCTCGTCGCCGTCGGCATAACCCAGCCGATTGAGCCTGGCCGTCAGCGCCATGGCCCGCTCGACATCGGCGGCGAACGCCTTCGACTCCGGCGTGCGGACGGGGATGGTGACGGCGTCGTCGGTCATCTGTGGTCGGCTCTACCCGACCGTCGTCGCCAGCCGGCCCGTGCGGCCGTCCGACAGCGGCACGGTCTCCCATTGCAGCAGGCCGGGGCGGATCGGGATGTCGTCGCAGCCGTTCGAGCCGGTCTCGAAGCGCAGCTGCTGGTAGGGCCGCTCGAACCAGCCGCCGTCGGCCAGGCCGCCCTGGGCCGCGACGACGCCGGGACTGGCGAAGCGCCACAGCGAGGTTCCCATCATCTCGGACGCGTCCACCGCCCAGGTCGACGCCCGGGGCCGCGAGACCGCCAGCAGCTGGTGGGTGGCGTCGCAGACCAGGTGCACCGGCAGGGTCGAGGTCTCGACCAGGCGCTTGAGGGCCGCGTCGCCGCGATGGTCGGCCTGGGCGGCGATCAGCGCCACGATGCGCTCGCGATGGGCCTCGTCCGGCTCCTGAGCCCCGCTCTCCCAGCGCGACACGGTCGCCTGAGACACCGCCAGCAGCTCGGCCAGATGGCCCTGCTTGACGGCGTTGAGGCGCCGGAACCTGCGCAGGGCCCGGCCGACGGGAAGGTCGTGCAGCATGGCGCCAGGGTAGCGCCACGCCCGCGCGGAGGCTAGCCGCCCCGCGCCCGCCGCCACTTCCACAGGCGCAGCAGGACGCCCGGCGCGGCCAGCACCGGGTGACGCTCGCGCCAGGGGGTCAGCTCGACCTTGAAGCCGGTGTGGCGCTCGATCTTCCAGGCGGCGTAGCGGGCCGCGCCCTGGAAGGTGAAGGCCGCCTTGACCAGGCGGGCGACGTTCAGCGGCTTGCCGAGATTGCGACGGAGCCGCCAGGCGGCCTTCAGCCGCTTGCGCTCGATGGCCGACATCTCCGGGACCGGACGCCCCTCGCCGTCCACGCGACCGTCGTCGGCCCAACAGGCCGGCAGCAGGCGCTGGTAGTGGCCGGGATCGAAGGCCAGGATCGAGGCTTCGCGGCCGGACTTCTCGACCCGGAACTCGGCGGCGTAGGTCTCCTGGAACAGCGCCGTCCAATAGGCTTCCGGCGCCCCCTCCTCCGGCCCCAGGGCCGTGGCGAAGCGGGCGGCCGTGCGGGCGGCGCGGCGCACGGCCTCGACCACGGTCTCGCGGGCGGCGGCGTCCACCGCCCAGACCAGGCCCGAGGGCTGCACGAAGCGGGTCCACAGGGTGGTGTCGATCCCCCGCCCCTTCACGGCTTGCGCGAACCGCGACAGGGTCATGGAGGCGACCTTGGCCCGCAGGGTGACGCCGCCGTGGCCTAGATCGTGCTCCAGTTCGTGATAGCTGACGTCGGGCCACAGGATGCGGGTGGCGACGCCCCGAAGGCCTCGCGGCGGCCGCTCCGTCAGGACGTAGAAGTCCAGCACGCCCGACAGGTCGCCGGTGCGCAGGATCGAGCCGTAGAACAGCACCGCCTGGGCGCTGGGGAACAGGCTCGTCAGATGCTCGGCGAAGGCGCGGATCGGCGCGGGGATCGGCTGGTCCAGCTCGGCCTCGACCAGCGGCCGGACGGCGCTCATCCGACCACGAACCGCAGCGGCGCGCCTAGGGCCACGGCGATCTTGCCGCCCTCGAACACCTCGCCGTCGAGCACGAAGTCGAACTGTCCCGAGGCGTACAGCGCCGCCGGGTCGCGGCGGCGATAGCCCCGCGCCTCGAGGGTCGGCTTGGGCTTGCCCGACAGCACGGTCGGCAGCATGCGCAGCAGGCGCCGGGGCGGCGCGTCCACGTCCAGCACCTTCAGCCCCTCGCGCGGCGGCCCGAACGGCTTGAGGCCGAACGGCAGGCGCTTCAGCGCCGTGGCCAGCAGCACGAAGCGCTCCCCGGCCGGCTGTGCTTCGCCGTCGATGGCCACCTTGACCGCCACGCCTTGCCGCCACTGGTCGCGCGCCCCGCCGAACAGGGCGCCGATCGCGGCCCCAGCCAGGGTCACCGCCACCGACAGGCTCTGGAACACGCCCATGCGGTTGACGCGCTTGGACAGGGCCGTGGCCCGCACCAGGGCGCCCAGGCCGAAGAAGAAGCCCCGCAGCGGCGGGCGGCCGTCGGCGAAGCGCACCTCCAGCGGGGCGCGGATCTTGACCCGCGGTTCGGGCTGGGCGGCGGCGGCCAGGGCCTCTTCCAGCCGCCAGTCGCGCGGCGCGCCCAGGTCGATGGCCAGCACGTTGGTCTTGCCCGAGGGCACTACCGCCAGCATCGGCATGTCGTCGCCGAAGGTCGCCGGCGTCAGGCCCAGCACGTCGCGCACCGTGCCGTCGCCGCCGTCGATGACCAGCAGGTCGATCCGCTCCTCGGCGAAACGGGCCAACTCTTCGGACAGCGCCTCGCGCGTCGCCGGCTCGACCACGCGCACGCCCTCGGGCGTCGGCGCATGCACCCGCCCCTGGTTGGCGTGGCTGCGCGGATTGCGGACGACGCCGACGCGCATCACCGCGACAGCCAGCTTTGGATCGAGCCCTTCGGGGCGGCGAAGCCCTGCAGGATCTGGACGGCGTGGACGACGAAGCAGATCGCCGTCCAGGCGGCCACCAGCACGAAACCGATATCCGGACGGCCGACCAGGGCGGTGGCGGTCAGCAGGATGAGGTTGGGGTTGCGACGGGCGGTGATCAGCCGGAAGAAGCTGTCGAACGGCCGCCAGGCGTGCATCTCCAGCTTGAAGAGCGACAGGAAGATCCCCTCCTCCACCCGCTGGGCTACATAGCCGCCGACGACGATGGCCAGCAGCCACGGCGCATAGGGCATCGACAGGCCGACGGCGAACACCCCGACATACCAGGCCCACCACCAGAACGGCGGGTGCACCAGGTCGATGCCGTGGTCGAAGACGTTGCCCCACTTGGACGAGGTCAGGGTCACCCGGGCCAGCTTGCCGTCGACCGTGTCGAGGAAGGTCATGATCCAGGCGCAGACCAGGCCCCAGCCGAACTGTCCGCGCCAGAACAGCACGAAGGCGGCGATGGTCAGCAGGAAGCCGATGAAGGTCACCTGGTTGGGCGTCATCTTGGCCAGGGCGCACCAGCGGGTGACGATCCGCGCAGGGGTCGGCCAGACGTACTTGGTGACCAGGTCGGTGACGCCCTTGTACGAGCCCTGGAACAGGCGCTTTTCGACCGCGCGGACGGTGTCCTTGTCCAGGCGCTCCAGCACCGGCGGCTCGCGCTTGCGCAGGGCGCTGTTGTAGGCCGAGCCCACGTCCAGCGCGGTCAGGCGCACGAAGCGCGGATCGACGCTCGACGGATCGCCGCCGGCCGCCAGGGCCGCGACGGCGGCTTGCGCCACCTCGGCCGGAGCGTTGACCGCCACAGCCGCGCCGGCCTCGTCGACCAGCACCGCCCAGGGCCGTCCGGCCAGGGCCTTGATCAGCGACTCGTCGAACACCCAGCCGGCGTGGACAGCGACAAGATCCGCCCCGGGGTCACCGGCTCCAGCGCCCTCGGAAAGGCCGATCCGTCGATAGATGCGCGACAGCCGCTCGCCCGAGGTCATGCCCCAGATGCGTCCCTGGCTCTCGCCCACCGTCACGGCGCGCGAACCTGCCGGATTGATTTCACCCGTCACCGGAACTTAAACCCCTTGAAAGCCGAGGCGATTGATAAGCAGCTTCGTCGCAATCCGCCACAATCGCACCGGCCGCTCTTGTCGATATTCCGCCTCGCCCATCTTTCCGACCCTCACCTGCCGCCGCCGCCGGGCGCTTTTCGCCTGCGCGACGTCGCGTCCAAGCGCCTGCTGAGCCGGATCGCCTGGCGCCGCAAGCGCAAGGTCCACCGGCCCGAGGTGCTGGCCGCCCTGGTCGCCGACCTGCAGGCCCACGCCCCCGACCATGTGGCGATCACCGGCGATTTGACCAACTTCGCCTCGCAGACCGAGGTCGACGCCGCGACGCGCTGGCTGCGAACCCTGGGCCCGGCCGAGACCGTCACCGTCAGTCCCGGCAATCACGACGCCCTGGTCGGCGAGAGCGGTCAGGCCCGCTTCGCCCCCTGGACCGCCTGGCTGGGCGACGACGAGGAGGCCGCCTTCCCGCAGGTGCGGCTGCGCGGACCCGTGGCCCTGTTCAACCTGTGCTCGGCCGTGCCGACCGCCCCGCACCTGGCCACAGGTCGCCTGGGCTCGGACCAACTCGAAAAGCTCGACGCCCTGCTGGCCGACCCGGCCTATGGCGACCGCTTCAAGGTGGTGCTGCTGCACCATCCGCCCAACGCCGGGGCGGTGTCGTCGCGCAAGGCCCTGGAGGACCAGGCCGACCTGCGCGCCGTGCTGGCCCGCCGCGGCGCCGACCTCGTCCTGCACGGCCACGCCCACGAGTCGCTGACGGCGACCGTGCCCGGTCCCGACGGCAAGGCGATCCCGGTGCTGGGCGTACCCTCCGCCTCGGCCTGGAGCGGCGGCCACTCGCCGGCCCGCTGGCACGCGCTGGAGATCGAGGAGCGCGACGGCGGCTTCTCGCTGCGGGTGATCGCGCGCGGGCTCGATCCGGAAACCGGCGGGATTCGGGAGCTGGGCCGGTATTCGCTCACCTAGACCCTCCCCCCGAAGGGGGAGGTGTCGCGGAGCGACGGAGGGGGATGTGACTTCAGGGCCAGCAACGCCGCGACGTCCGCAGGGACTTCCCCCTCCGGCCCTTCGGGCCACCTCCCCCTTCAGGGGGAGGATCTGAACCGTCCCTACTTCCCGTACCGCATCCGCACCCGGATCGTGTTGTCGCCCGACTTCACGTTGATGCGCGCCGAATCGAACGACGGCACGCCGAACCGCGACGGGGCG
This sequence comes from Caulobacter sp. D5, assembly GCF_003185805.1. Classification (GTDB taxonomy): domain Bacteria; phylum Pseudomonadota; class Alphaproteobacteria; order Caulobacterales; family Caulobacteraceae; genus Caulobacter. The sequence goes on along the minus strand of NZ_QHJY01000126.1, from coordinate 3,129 downwards.
TCGTTGGAGAAGCCGTAGCCCTCGGTCGGCACGCCCACGGCGTTGCGGTCGAAGTCCTTGTTGCCGTTGCTGTCGTGATAGACCGCCACCGCATAGATGTCGGCCTTGGGCAGGTTGAAGCAGGCCTCGGTGGTCGGGGCGCTGGCCGGCACCCGCAGGCGCAGGAGCTTGCCGCGCGGGGCCAGGAACCGGCTGGGATCGGACGGATAGATCGTCACCGTCACCAGCCCCGAGTCGGACTTCAGCTTTCCGACCTCGACCGTCAGCCGAACGCCCGTGTCGCGTCCGACGCAATCCTGCTTCGCCGCCGCCGGCGCCGCCATTCCCAGCACGCCCAGCAGCGTCCCTAGCGCCGCCAAGCCTGGAAGAACGGTTCGTGCTTCCATGTAAAACGCCGTGTCCCTATTGTCGCCGCGTCGCGATCCGCGTCCGGACTCGCCCGCAGTATCGGTTGCCGTATGCCCAATCCCACAGCCCTCGCGTTCGGCTATCCCCGCTCGAAAGTCGCGGAGACCGATCGCTGGCTGGTCTTGGTCCGTCCCAAGCAGCCGACTTTCGGGTCTCTCGTCCTCGTATGCAAGGAACCCGCCCACGCCTTTTCGGAGTTGAGCCCCGAAGCCTTCGCCGACATGCAGACGGCGATCGCCGGGATCGAACGCGTTTTGAAGGCCAAGGTTGCGTACGAGAAGATCAACTACCTGATGCTGATGATGGTCGACCGCGACGTCCATTTCCACGTTCTGCCCCGCTACGAGGGCGCGCGCGAGCACGAGGGGCTAAGCTTCCCCGACGCCGGCTGGCCGGCGGCCCCGGCCCTGGGGACGGCCGTCGCGCTGGACGACGACGCCGTCGCCCGCCTGGCCCAGGATCTTGCCGAGGCGTGGGTCGCCGCGTGAGCAGGAAGAGGAAGAAGCCCGATCCGCGGCGGTTGACGGTCCTTGGCCTGATCGACCGCTATCTGCTGCGCCTGCTGTTCTGGCCCCTGGTCGGGTGCCTGGGCCTGACCGTCGTCGCCCTGCTGCTCGAGCGCGTGCTGCGCCTGCTCGACCTCTTGTCACAGAGCAGCGCCCGCTTCGACTACGTCACCCAGCTGGCCCTCAACCTGGTGCCGCACTATCTGGGTCTGGCCCTGCCGGTGGCCTTCTTCGTGGCGCTGTTCATCGTCATCAGCAAGCTGTCGGACGGCTCGGAGATCGACGCCCTGCTGGCCGGCGGACAATCCCTCGAACGTGTGGCCGCGCCCTTCGTCTGCATCGGCCTGGCGCTCAGCGTCTTCAGCATCGCCGTGTTCGGCTACGTCCAGCCCTACAGCCGCTACGCCTATCGCGCCGTCATGCACGCCGCCGTCAACGCCGGCTGGAACGGCCGCCTCTCGGGCGGGGCCTTCATCGACGACGACGGCTCGCTGATGACCGCCGACAGCGCCGACCTCGCCGGCCAGACCCTGACCCGCGTCTTCATCCGCCGTCCCGACGCGGCCGGCCACGAGGAGCTGATCACCGCCGCCAGCGCCACCCTGCAGGTCGCCGCCGACGGCAAGACCGTGACCATGCGCCTGAGGTCGGGCCGCCGCATCGGCAGCGACGCGCGGGGCAATTACCGCAGCCTGGCCTTCGACGACCTGACCACCCAGGCCCCGCTGAAGGCCGCCGCCGGGCTCCTTCGCGCGCGTGGCGGCGACGAGCGGGAACTGACCCTGGTCGAACTGACCCGCCAGGCCAATTCGCCCAACCCGGTCGTGCCCAAGGCCACCCTGTGGGCCGAGTTCTACGGCCGCCTGGCCCGCGCGGCCTTCCTGCCGTTCCTGCCGCTGCTGGCCTTCCCGCTGGGCCTGGCCGCCAAGCGCGGCAACCGCGCGCCGGGCCTGCTGCTGGCCGGGGTGCTGCTGCTGGCCTTCCAGCACAGCCTGCTGCTGGGCCAGAGCCTGGCCGAGTCCGGCCGCCTGGCCCCCATTCCCGCCGTCGGCGCGCCGTTCCTGGTGTTCACGGGCCTGGCCGTCTGGCTGTTCGTGGGCAGCCGCACCCGGCCTGGCGACACGCCGATCTCGCGCCTGGTCCTGGCCATGAGCGCTTGGTTCCGCCGCATGATCAGACTTCTCCAGCCCAAGGAGCGCGCCGCATGAAGCTGCCGCTCTACGTCCTGCGCACCGTCGCCACCCGGGTGCTCGGCGCGATCCTCATCCTGATGGCCATCCTGCAGATCCTCGACCTGCTGGAAGTCACCACCGACATCCTCGACCGCGGCCTGGGCGTCGCCGGGGTGTTCTACTACGCCGCCCTGCGCGCCCCGCGCCTGTTCGAGCAGGTCGCGCCGCTGGGCGTGCTGGCCGGCGGCCTGTTCGCCTTCTCGCAGCTGGCCCGCGAGAACGCCGTGGTCGCCATGCGCGCCAGCGGCATCTCGGGCTATCGCATCGTGCTGATGGCCGTGCCGGTGGCGATCGCCGTCCTGTCGCTCGACGCCCTGTGCGCCCAGGTGATCTCGCCGCGCACCGACCCGACGCTCAGCGCCTGGTGGGCCGCCACCACGCCGGTCGCCGAGCGCAAGCCCCCCACCGCCCGCACCTTCCGCGCCGGCGAGGACCTGGTCACCGCCAAGGAGGCCCTGGCCGACGGCGCGGAGCTTCGCGACCTGACCATCTATCGCCGCGACAAGGCCGGCGCCCTGACCGAGCGGGTCGTGGCCCCCGTCGCCAGCTTCCAGAAGGGCGCCTGGCGGCTGGAAAAGCCCGTCACCACCCGCTTCATCGGCGACCGAGTGGAACCCATGGTCGCCGCCTCGGCCACCTGGCCCACGGCCCTGCGCCCCGCCGACGTGCAGGCCCTGTTCGCCGACGCCCCCGCCCCTTCGGCCGCCTCGGCCCGCCGGGCGCTGGAGAACGGCGGCTCGGACCGGCCGCAGAGCTTCTACGCCACCCGCCTGCAGACGGCCTTCTCCGGACCGCTGGCGGCCCTGGTCATGCTGCTGCTCAGCGCCCCTGTCGCCTGGGCCAATTTTCGCAGCGGCCAGGGCGCGATCCTGCTGACCTCGGGCCTGGCCGCCGGCCTCGTCTACCTGGTCGCCGACGGCCTGCTGTCGGCGCTCGGCGAGTCCGGCTCGCTGTCGCCGATCCTGGCCGCCTGGGCCGCCCCC
>NZ_QHJY01000125.1 GCF_003185805.1 Caulobacter sp. D5 | reverse complement strand
CGGGCGAGCGGCTGGAGCGGAAGCTGTTCGTGCACCGCGCCGCCGCGCCGCCGGCCGGCTGGCTGCCGATCGCCGTCACGCCGGGCGAGGACGCGGTCGATTGGGCCTTCTTCGGCGCGCGGCGGCTGACGGAGTCGTTCTTCGGCGAGAGCCTGCCGCCGGTGCGCTCCTCGCCCCTGAACCGCTTCCTGCGCCTGCGCACGCCGCTGGCGGCGCTGGAGGGACTGGCCGGACCGACGCCGGACGGGCTCGTCTTCCACATGTCGCGCTGCGGCTCGACCCTGGTGGGGCGGATGCTGGGCGCGGCGCAGGGCTCGACCGTGCTGTCGGAGGCCGCGCCGATCGACGCGGTGGTCCGTTCCGGGCTGCCGTGGGCGCGGCGGGTCGTGCTGCTGCGCGGCGTGGTCGCGGCCCTGGGCCGTGCGCGCGGCGCGGGCGATGCGCGGTTGTTCCTCAAGCTCGACTGCTGGCACGCGATGGCCTTCGACCTGTTCCGCGAGGCCTTTCCGCAGACGCCATGGATCCACCTGCACCGCGCGCCGCAGGAGGTGCTGGTCTCGCACGCCCGCGACGTGGGCATGCAGATGGTCCCGCAGGTCGTGGCGCCGTCCGTGTTCGGCCTCGCCGAGCCGGCCGTTCCCGACGCCGACTATCGCGCGCGGGTGCTGGCGGCGATCGGCGAGGCGATGCTGGCGGCCAAGGCGCGCGACGGGATGGGGCTGTTGGTCGGCTACGAGATGCTGCCGGCGGCGTTGAGCGAGCGGATCCTGTCGCATTTCGGCTGGACGCCGACCACTGAAGAGGCCGAGGCGATCGGCGCGGCCGCGGCGATCGACGCCAAGGCGGCCGGCCGGGTCTTCCGTCCCGATGGAGCGGGTAAGCGCGCGGAGGTGGACGCGGCGATCCGGACGGCCTGCGCGCGCTGGCTCGGCGATCTGCACGCGCGGCTGGGGGCGGCTTCGATCGGAAATGTAGGAAAAGGGGTGGAAGGGGCGCGCCTGGGATTGGGGGGGTGACGCGCCCCTTCCTGGTCGCGACGTGTCCGGGGGTGGCCGCCGCGATCAACCCCGCACCGTCGCGCGGGGGTCTGGTGGGGGAGGGCGCGAGACCCTCCCCGATAGATCAAGCCTTCGGGGCGCCGCCGCCGAGGACCTTGTAGAGCGTGACCAGGTTGCTGGCCCGGGCCAGGCGCGCGTTGATCAGGCCCTGCTGGGCCGAATACTGCGAGCGCTGGGCGTCCAGCAGGGTCAGGGAGCTGTCGACGCCGCGGTCGTAGCGCAGCTTGGTCAGGCGCGCGGTGTCGGCGGCGGCGGCGGCCAGGCGTTCCTGGGCGGCCAGGCGGTCGCCGATGGTCGCCTGGGTCGCCAGGGCGTCGGCCACCTCGCGGAAGGCCGTCTGCACGGTCTTCTCGTAGATCGCCACCGCGATCTTCTGGCTGGCCTTGGCGCCGTCCAGATTGGCCTTGTTGGCCCCGCCGGCGAAGATCGGCAGGGTGATGCTGGGCGCGAAGCTCCAGGCCTTGCCGCCGCTCTTGAACAGGTCGCCCAGGTCGGTGCTGGCGCTGCCGTACGAACCCGTCAGGCTGATCTGCGGGAAGAAGGCCGCGCGGGCCGCGCCGATGTTGGCTTCCGCCCCCATCAGGCTGTGCTCGGCCGACAGCACGTCCGGACGGCGGGTCAGCACGTCGGACGGCACGCCCGCCGGCAGGTCGGGGAGGATCTGCGCGGTGATCAGGCCGCCGGCCGGCAGCAGGTCGGCCGGCACGTCGGTCCCGGCCAGCAGGCGCAGGGCGTTCTTGTCCTGCTCGACCTGGGCCGTGTAGGTCGCCACGTCCGAACGGGCGGTCTCGGCCAGGGTCTGCGAGGTGCGCAGGTCCAGCTGCGAGACGGCGCCGGCGTCGAACTGGCGCTGGGTGAGGGCGAGGCTGTCCTCGCGGCTCTTCAGCGTGTCCTTGGCCAGCGCCAGCAGGTCCTGGTCGGCGGCCAGGGTCAGCCAGGCGTTGGCCGTCTCGGCGATCAGGCTGATCTGGGTCGCGCGGGCGGTCTCGGCCGTCGACAGATAGCTCTGCAGGGCGACGTTCGACAGGCTGCGGACCCGGCCGAACAGGTCGACCTCGTAGGAGGTGACGCCGACGCCGGCCGAATAGGTCTCGACGTCGAGGGCCGCGCCGGTCTGCGAGGTCGCCGCCGGGGTGTGGCTGCGGGTCTCGCTGAGCGAGGCGTTGACGCCCGGCAGCAGGTCGGCGCGCTGGACGCGGTAGGTCGCCCGGGCCTTGTCGATGTTGAGCACCGCGACCCGAAGGTCGCGGTTGTTGGCCAGGGCCAGTTCGATCGTCCCCGCCAGGCGGGGATCTTCGAAGACCTGTTTCCAGGCCAGGTCGCCGGCGCTCACGCTCGAACCGTTGGCCGAAGCCGTCGGCCAGGTCGAGGCGACCGGCAGGGCCGGACGCTCGTGCGGGGGAGCCAGGGTGCAGGCGGAAAGCGCGCTCGCCGCCAGCAGGGTGAGGGTCAGGTTACGAAGCATCATCTCAGTGGCTTTCCACCGGAGCGGCGGGGGCCTCGTCGTGGTGACGGGGCTTGGGCTTGAAGATCCGTTCGACGATCACGAAGAACAGCGGGACGAAGAAGATCGCCAGGATGGTCGCCGACAGCATGCCGCCGATGACGCCCGTGCCGATCGCGTGCTGGCTCCCGGATCCAGCCCCGTTGGAAATCGCCAGCGGCAGAACGCCGAAGACGAAGGCCAGCGAGGTCATGATGATCGGACGCAGACGGATGCGGACGGCTTCCAGAGTGGCTTCCACCAGGTTTCCGGTGCGCTCGTAGATCTCCTTGGCGAACTCGACGATCAGGATGGCGTTCTTGGCCGCCAGGCCCATGGTCGTCAGCAGGCCCACCTGGAAGTAGATGTCGTTGGACAGGCCGCGCAGGGTGGTCGCCAGCAGGGCGCCGACGATGCCGAGCGGGATGACCATGATCACCGACAGCGGGATCGCCCAGCTTTCGTAGAGGGCGGCCAGCAGCAGGAACACCACCAGGATCGAGATGGCGTACAGGGCCGGAGCCTGGTTGCCCGCCTCGCGTTCCTGGGCCGACAGGCCGGTCCATTCGAAGCTGATGCCGGCCGGCAGGGTGGCGGCGATCTTCTCCATGGCGTTCATCGCGTCGCCCGAGCTCTTGCCCGGGGCCGGCGAGCCCTGGATGTTCATCGACGACAGGCCGTTGTAGCGCTCCAGACGCGGCGAGCCGTAGATCCAGTGGGTCGTGGCGAAGGCCGAGAAGGGCACCATCTGGCCGGTGCTGTTGCGGACGTACCAGTTGTTGAGGTCTTCCGGCTTCATCCGGTACTGGGCGTCGGCCTGCAGGTAGACCTTCTTGACCCGGCCGCGGTCGACGAAGTCGTTGATGTACGACCCGCCCCACGCGGCGCTGAGGGCTGCGTTGATGTCCGAGGTGGTCAGGCCCATCGCCCCGGCCTTGGCCTGGTCGATGTCGATCTTCAGCTGCGGGGTGTCTTCCTGGCCGTTGGGACGCACGCCGACCAGGTTGGGATCCTGGGCGGCCATGCCCAGAACCTGGTTGCGGGCGGCGGTGAGGGCGTCATGGCCCACGCCGCCGATGTCCTGCAGCTGGAAGTCGAAGCCCGACGAGGTGCCCAGTTCCGGCACCGCCGGCGGCACGACGGCGAACACCATCGCGTCGCGGATCTGGCCGAAGGCCCCCATGGCGCGACCGGCGACGGCCGCGGCCTTGAGGTTGGCGGCCTTGCGCTTGTCGAAGTCCTTCAGGCGGACGAAGGCCAGACCGGCGTTCTGGCCCGCGCCGCTGAAGCTGAAGCCCGACACGGTGAACACCGACTGCACGGCGTCCTTCTCGCCTTCCAGGAAGTGGCTGCGGACCTGGTCCAGCACGCCCTGGGTGCGTTCCTCGGTGGCGCCCGGCGGCAGCTGGACGAGGGTGATCATGATCCCCTGGTCTTCTTCCGGCAGGAAGGCGCTGGGCAGGCGGACGAACAGCAGGCCCATGACCAGGATGATCGCGCCGTAGATGGCCATCCAGCGGACGCTCTTGCCCAGGATGCCGCGGACGCCGTTCTGATAGCGGCCCGAGACGTCGTTGAAGCTGCGGTTGAACCAGTTGAAGAAGCGGTTGAAGAAATTGACGATCGCGCCCAGCGGACCCTTGTGGTCGGTCTGGAGCGGCTCGCCATGGCCGCGGCTCGACGGCTTCAGCATGGTGGCGCAGAGGGCCGGCGTCAGGATCAGGGCGACGATGACCGACAGGCCCATGGCCGAGACGATCGTGATCGAGAACTGACGGTAGATGACGCCCTGCGAGCCGCTGAAGAAGGCCATGGGCACGAACACCGCCGACAGCACCAGCGCGATGCCGATCAGGGCGCCGGTGATCTCGGTCATCGACTTGCGGGTCGCCTCGAGGGGCGAAAGCCCTTCCTCGCTCATCACCCGTTCGACGTTCTCGACCACGACGATGGCGTCGTCGACGAGCAGGCCGATGGCCAGCACCAGGCCGAACATGGTCAGGGTGTTGATGGAGTAGCCGAAGGCCGCGAGGATGCCGAAGGTGCCCAAGAGGACGACCGGAACGGCGATGGTCGGGATCAGGGTCGCGCGCCAGTTCTGCAGGAACAGGAACATGACGATGAAGACGAGGATGATCGCTTCGATCAGCGTCTTGATCACTTCGTGGATCGACAGCTCCACGAACGGCGTGGAGTCGTAGGGCACGACGTAGCGGTAGCTGCTCGGGAAGCTCTTCTCGAGCTGGGCCATGCGCTCCTTCACCGCCTTGGCGGTGTCGAGGGCGTTGGCGCCGGGGGCCAGCTTGATGGCCAGACCGGCGGCCGGCTTGCCGTTGAACTTGGCGTTCGAGACGTAGCTTTCGGCGCCCAGCTCGACGCGGGCGACGTCGCGCAGGTGCACGATGGCGCCGCCGGTGCTGTTCTTGACGATGATGTTCTCGAACTCTTCCGGCGTCTGCAGGCGCGACTGGGCCGTGATCGTGGCGTTCAGCGCGGTGCCCTGGACGTTGGGCGTGCCGCCCAGCTGGCCGGCCGAGACCTGGGCGTTCTGCGCCGTGATGGCGGTCGAAACGTCGGCCGGGGTCAGGCTGTAGGAGGCCAGCTTGTTCGGGTCGAGCCAGATGCGCATGGCGTACTGGGCGCCGAACAGCTGCACGTCGCCCACGCCGTCGACGCGGCTCAGCGGGTCCTGGATGTTGGACGCGATGTAGTCGGCCAGGTCGGTGTTGGTGGTGCTGGCGTCCTCGGAATAGAGGCCGACGACCATCATGAAGTTACGGGCCGACTTGGCGACCGTCAGGCCTTGCTGCTGCACCTCTTGGGGAAGCAGGGCCTCGGCGCTCGACAGCTTGTTCTGGACCTGCACCTGGGCGATGTCGATGTCGGTGCCGGCCTTGAAGGTCAGGGTCGTGGTGGCCGAGCCGGAGCTGTCGCTGGTCGACGACATGTAGTCCAGCCCGTCCAGGCCCTTCATCTTCTGTTCGATGACCTGGGTGACGCTGTCTTCGACCGTCTTGGCCGAGGCGCCGGGATAGGTGGCGGAGACCGAGACCTGCGGCAGGGCGATCTCGGGATACTGGGCGATCGGCAGCGTGCGGATGGCGAGCGCCCCCGCCAGCATGATCACGATCGCGACGACCCACGCGAAGATGGGCCTGTCGATGAAGAAACGGGACAACATGACGGTCCGGCCTTAGCGTTGAGCGGTGATGACGGCGGCCTTCACGGGCGCGCCGGGACGGACCTTCTGCAGGCCTTCGACGATGACCTGGTCGCCGACCTTCAGGCCGGAGGTGACCAGCCACCTGTCGCCGACCGTCTGGCCGACGGTGATCGGACGGGTTTCGGCCGCGCCCTTGGCGTTGACGACGGTCACGGTCGCATTGCCCTTCGGGTCGCGGCTGACGCCGGCCTGCGGGATCAGCACGCCGTTGGAGGCCACGCCCTTGCCCAGGGTGGCGCGCACGTACATGCCCGGCAGCAGGGTGCCGTTCGGGTTGTCGAAGGTGGCGCGCAGGCCGAACGAGCCGGTGGTCTGGTCGACGGTGACGTCGGCGAACTCCAGGCGGCCGGCGACCGGGTAGGTCGAGCCGTCTTCCAGCTTCAGGGTCACCTGGGCCGAGCCCGCGCGGCCGATCTGGCCGCCGGCCAGGTCGCGCTGCAGGGCCAGCAGTTCGGCCGACGACTGGGTCAGGTCGACATAGATCTTGTCGAGGTTCTGGATGGTGGCCAGAGCCGTGGTCTGGCTGGCGGTGACCAGGGCGCCGGGGGTCACCGAGCTCTTGCCGATGCGGCCCGAGATCGGGGCGACCACGCGGGTCCAGCCGAGGTTGATGCGGGCGCTGTCGACGGCGGCCTTCTGGGCGGCGACGTTTGCCTGAGCTTGCTGGGCGCTGGCCTGGGCGTCGTCGTTGTCCTGCTTGGAGACGGCGTTGACGGCGACCAGTTCCTTGTAGCGGTAGGCCTTCAGCTTGGCGGCGGTGTAGGTCGCCTGGGCCTGGGCCAGGCCCGCCTGGGCGCTGTTGACCGCCGCCTGGAAGGTGGCCGGATCGATCTGGTAGAGCGGCTGGCCGGCGCGGACGTAGCCGCCTTCCTGGAACAGGCGGGCTTTCACGATGCCGCCGACCTGCGGACGCACTTCCGAGACCAGATAGGCCGAGGTGCGGCCCTGAAGTTCGCTGGTCAGGGTCACCGGCTCGGTCTTCACGACCACCACGCCCACGGGCGTCGGACCGCCCGCGCCCATGCCGCCCGCGGCTCCGCCCTTGCCTTGCCCGCAGGCGACGAGGGTGAGCGAGACAGCCGCCAGAAGAACCGCCGAAGCGGCGAGCGGACGTTTGATAGCCATGGATATCCCCGGAGCGTCAGAGCGCCGCAAGGAGGGAGGGACCCTTGACGACGCGCCTATGATGAACAATTTGAGAATGAACGTTCATTCTCAATTGCGCTGGACATAGGCCCGGGGTAAGGCGAAGTCAACACCCCGGCAGGCCGGCTCGGTTGACCTGACGGAAATGTAATGGAGAGCGAGACCCTCGATGGTCGACGTGAGTTCAAGCGCCAAGCCGACGCCCGAGGCGCGGCGGCAGCAGATTCTGGATGCGGCCTGCGACATCGTGCGTCGCTCGGGCTTCCATGGCGCCAGCATGGCCGAGATCGCCAAGGCCGCCGGCCTCAGCGTGGGCCAGATCTACCGCTACTTCGAGAACAAGGAAGCCATGGTCGCGGCCATCGTCGCCCAGGACCTGGCCGAGATGCGCGAGAAGTTCGCCGAGCTGGAAAGCCGGCCCGGCACGCTGCTCGACGCCATGCTCGAGCACATCGATGACGCCGTGGGCAAGTGCTACGATCCGCGCCGTGCGCCGCTGGTGCTGGAGGTGATGGCCGAGGCCTCGCGCAATCCCAAGGTCGCCGCCATCGTCCGCGCCGCCGACGAGCAGGAGCGCCTGCTGGCCCGCAGCATGCTGGAGCGCAGCCGCAAGCCCGAATGGAGCGACGAGGAGTTCGCCGCCCGCACCGAGATGATCGGCGCCATGTTCGACGGCCTGGTGATGCGCAGCGTCAACCACCCCGACCAGGACCGCACGGCCATCGCCCAGACGATGAAGGCCGTGCTGACCTGCCTGCTGGGCTAGGAAGGACTCTAAGCAGTCCCCTCAAGTCGTCATCCCGGCCGTAGCGCAGCGTAGAGCCGGGACCCAGGGGGGCTGGGCTCAGCGGCAGGGATCCCTCCACCCTATCGCCAGCCGACGCTGTGCGGCGGCCTCTGGGTCCCGGCTCTGCGGCGCTGGCGCGCCTTCGGCCGGGATGACGAGGGGAGGGGAAGCGGCGCCTTACGGAACCAGGTAGCGCCGCAGCGCCGGTACGGCGACGGCCAGCTCGTCGGTGACGATCTTCGAGAAGTAGTCCGCGCCGTCGCGGCCCAGGTGGGTGTAGTCGAACGACAGCTTGGCCTGGCCCATGGGCTCGACGGCGGCGTTGTTCTGGGCCTGGGCGGCGGGCGTGGCGCCGGGCGCCGGGGGAGCCGCCGGCTGGGCGCTGATCGTCGTGCCGGTGCGGGCGGCGGCCAGCACCTCGGGCGGGGGCGGCATCTGGGCGAAGCGCGTGGCCTGCGCCGCGCCCATGGCCTGGACGGCGGCGTAGGACTTGGCGTGCAGATCGACCAGCGGCGTCCCGGTCTCGGCGGCGACCTTGCGGGTCGCCTCGGCCCAGGGACCCAGGTCGTCGATCAGCTTGCCGTCCTTGAACTGGCGGCGGGTCAGCGGCGTGACCAGCACCGGCTTGCCGCCGGCCGCCCGCACCTCCTCGACATAGCGCTTGAGGTTGGCCGGAAACTCGGTGGCGAGGTCCGTCGAGCGGCCCGGCTTGCCCGGCTGGTCGTTGTGGCCGAACTGGATCAGCACATAGGTGTCGGTGAAGCCGCCCGAGCCGATCTCCTTCAGCGCCACGCGCCACGAGCCCTCGGTGCGGTAGTTGCCGCTGGAGCGGCCGCCGCGCGCCAGGTTGATGCAGGCGGCTAACGAGGTCAGGTGCTGGCCGCAGAAACTGGGACCCCAGCCGCCGATCACGGCGGTGGTGGAGTCGCCGACCAGCACGACCTTCACCGCGCGGAACGCCGGCGGCTCGGGTTCCTGGGCGTGGGCGGCCATTGGGGCGGCGAGGGGAGCGACCAGAAGGGCGGCGGCGAGGAGGAGGGACTTCATCATGGTCTCGTCTCCAATCAAACGGGATGCTCCCCCTGAAGGGGGAGCTGTCGCGGAGCGACTGAGGGGGAAGTGATTGCTCAGCCAGCAACCGTCTCGACGTCAGAAGGGACTTCCCCCTCCGGCCCTTCGGGCCACCTCCCCCTTCAGGGGGAGGGCCTTGAGGTGATCAGTCCAGCGCGCGGTACTTGAAGTTCCGGAACCGCGCCGAGCCCTTGCCGGCCGCGTAGAGCCCCGGTTTCAGCATCAGGAAGCCGCCGCGCACATTGTGGTGGTAGCCGCTGACCTCCATGCCGCGGTCGAACCGCTTCCAGGTCGCCCCGCCGTCGCCCGAGGTGTGGAAGGCGACGATGTGGCGGGTGTTGCGCAGGCGCAGGAGCATCTTGCTCCCATGCGGATTGGCGGGACGCCCGCGCTCGATGCCGTACTGGTGGGTGACGAAGTTCTTCGCATCGAACCCCAGGCCGCAATAGAGCTGGCGGTCGTAGAACAGGATCAGGCCCGCCCGGGTCTCCGGATCGACCTCGATCTCGCACTCGATCTCATAGGCCTGGTCGCCATTGACGAAGATCAGCGGCGAACCGGTCGACGGCGCCTCGCCCGCGCCCTTCAGGGTCAGCACGCCGCTTCCGCGGCTGATGCGGTCCTGCTCGCCCGGCTTGGGATCGAAGAAGTTCCACTGCACGCCGTACTTGTCGGCGCTGAAGTCGTCCGACAGCGCCATGCCGTGCGGGCCGCTCTTGCCGCCCTTGGGTTTCTTGATGGGTTTGGCCAGATCCCCGCCGCCGATCTCGAACCAGCCGTCCTTGGTCCAGGTCACCGGGGCCAGCAGGGTCTGGCGGCCCAGCGTCCAGTAGCCGTTCTCGTAGCCGTGATAGACCGTCCACCAGTCGCCGGGCGTGGGGCCCTCGACCAGGGTGGCGTGGCCGCGCGACCACCACTTCTCGGCGTTGTCGACGGTGCGGACCAGCGGGTTGCGGGGGTGGTTCTCCCACGGCCCGGCCAGCGATCTGGCGCGGGCGGCGATGACCATGTGGCCGGTCGGCGGGCCGGCCGTGCCGCCCACGGCGGTGATCATGTAGAACCAGTCGCCGCGCTTCATCACCTTGGGGCCTTCGGGCGAGAAGCCTTCGACGTCCCACTCGTCCGGATAGCGCCACGGATCATAGACGTGCTCGGGCTTGCCGACCGTCGACAGGCCGTCGGGCGCGAGCTTGATGCGGTCGCCGCCGGACAGGAACAGCCAGCGCTCGCCGTTCTCGTCGACCACGTGGCCGGGGTCGATATAGCCGGGCAGCTTCAGGTCGATCGGCTCGGACCAGGGGCCTTCGATCCTGTCGGCCCAGATCACGTAGCTGGTGTTGTTCTTCGGAAACTTGGCCGGGATGTAGAGGTAGTAGCGGCCCTTGTACTTGCACAGCTCCGGCGCCCAGACCGAGCCGATGTTGGTCTTCAGCGTCGGCGCCACCGGCGTCCAGTTCACCAGGTCCTTGGAATGCCAGATCAGCAGGCCCGGATAGGCGTCGAACGACGAGTGGGTCATGTAGTAGTCGTCGCCGTCCTTGAGGATCGACGGGTCGGGATGGTCGCCGGCCAGGATGGGATTGAGGAAGGTCCCGTCGCCGAGGTCGGCCTTGCGCTGGCCTTCGATCCCCTTGGTCCAGGTCGGGCCGGTCGCGCTCTTGGCGGGCAGGCTGCCGACGCCTTGCGCCGAAGCGGCGGAGGGCAGGGCGGCTGCCGCGGCTGCCCCGGTCAAGAGAGAGCCCAAGGCTCCGCGGCGGCTGAGGTCGGCCATGTGTTTCCTTCCCGAAGACTGGGCCGCGCATCCTGCGTCGCGCTGGCCTGTTACCGGTCACTTAAGCGGCGTGGCGTCGCTTTGTCTACCGGTGTCATAACCCATTTTCCGACGATAACGCTGTCACTGGCGAGGGCAAAAGAAAACGCCCGGGAGCGAGGCTCCCGGGCGTTTCCAAAACCCTCTCCCCGAAGGGGGAGGTGGCCCGAAGGGCCGGAGGGGGTAGTTCCTGCCGACGTCGGGGACCTGCCGGCTTGGCGGCCACATCCCCCTCCGTCGCCTTCGGCGACACCTCCCCCTTCAGGGGGAGGGGTCACGAGGATCACCCCTCCATCGCCTCCAGCTCCTTGCCACGGGTCTCGTGGATGAGCTTCTGGACGAGGAAGAACGAGACCACGGCGCTGGCCGCGTAGAAACCGTAGGTCGCCGACAGGCTGAGCTTGGCCATGGACGGGAAGCTGAACGAGATGGCGAAGTTGGCGATCCACTGGGCGAAGCCGGCGACGGCCAGGGCCGAGCCGCGCATCTGGTTGGGGAACATCTCGCCGAGCATGACCCACATGACCGGACCCCAGGAGAGGTTGAAGAAGATCACGTAGAGGTTGGCGGCGACCAGGGCGATCGGGCCGACCGAGGCGTCCAGGTGCAGGGCGCCGTTGACCGTGGTGGCGGTCGAGAAGCACCAGGTCAGCACGCCCAGGGTCACGGCCATGCCGGCCGAACCGATCAGCAGCAGCGGCTTGCGGCCGATGCGGTCGATCAGGGCGATGGCGGCCAGACAGGCCACGATCGACAGGGCGCCCGACAGGATGTTGATCTTCAGGCTGTCGTCCTCGGTGAAGCCCACCGACTGCCACAGCACCGAGCCGTAGTAGAAGACGATGTTGATGCCGACGAACTGCTGGAAGATCGCCAGGACCAGGCCGGCCCACAGGATCGGACGGATCTTGCGGGTCGTGGGGTCCAGCAGGTCGGAGAACTTCGGCTTGTGGTCGGCGCTCAGCGAGGCGCGGATCTCGGCGACCTTGGCCGCGCCCGTGCCGGCCCCGAACAGGCGCGACAGGATGGCCTCGGCCTGGGTGTCCTTGCCCTTGGCGACCAGGAAGCGCGGGCTTTCAGGAATGGTCAGCAGGGCCAGGAAGAACACGCCGGCCGGGATGACCTGCATCCAGAACATCCAGCGCCAGGCGGGCAGGCCCAGCCAGAACTCGGCGGTCGAGCTGCCGGCGGTGTGGGCCAGCACGTAGTTGGCCACGAACGCGCCGGTCAGGCCGGTGATGATCATGATCTGCTGCACGGACGACAGGCGGCCGCGGATGTTGGCGGGCGTGACTTCCGAGATGTAGACCGGGCACAGCACGCTGGCCGCGCCGACGCCCAGGCCGCCGATCAGGCGGAAGATGACGAAGACGGTCGAGGTGTGGGCCGCGCCCGTGCCCAGGGCGCTGATCACGAACAGCAGGGCCGAGATGATCATCACCGTGCGGCGGCCCCACACGTCGGCCAGGCGGCCGGCGGCGAAGGCGCCGACGGCGCAGCCGATCAGGATGGCGGCCACGTTCAGGCCGGTGCCGAACTCGGTGAGCTTGAAGGCGCTGTTCAGGCCTTCCTGGGTGCCGTTGATGACGCCGCTGTCGTAGCCGAACATGAAGCCGCCGATGGTGGCCACGGCCACGATGGCGGCGACGAAGGCCATGTTCACCTTCGCGCCGTCGGCGCTCATGCCGGCGCTTGGTCCGGCGCTGGAAACTGATGCCACTGGAGTCCTCCCCGAACTGGCCCCCTCTAGGAGCCATGTTTGATCCCTAACGCGCCCCCGTAGGGACCATAGTTGCCGGCGACCTTAGTGTTACCGGTATCAGCGCGCAAGCGGCCGTTTTTGCGGGATTCCGCTTCCGGCGCCGCCCTCGTCGCCGGGGGATAGTGTCAGGTCCGGCGCGCCTCGCAAGGGGCGATGGCAACGTTGTCATCTGGCGTCGGCCAGCAACGCGTTCGGGCAAGAATTTGCGAAATGCTCGCAAGTATCGTCTCCGTCGCGCAAGAACATTGCCGAAAAGAAATTTGCCCCGCGATCAAAGCCGCGCTTTACGGCTGAAGGTCGAGACCAGCGCGGAACGTCCGCTCGCGGCGCCTCGACCGACGACCTCGGGGGAGCGCGCCTTGCGCCTGAAGACCATCCTGCTTTCCGCCACCGCCATGATCGCGGCGCCGTGCCTGGCCCTGGCCCAGACGGCCGCCCAGACGGCGGCTCCGGCCCCCGCGCCCGCCGCTCCGAAGGGCGCGGCCCCCGCCGCCGTCGAAGGCGTGACGGTCACCGGCGACAACACCGCCATGCGCAGCTCGATCGACCGCCGCAGCTACAGCGTCGCCAACGACCTTTCCGCCCGCACCGGCTCGATCGCCGACGCCCTGCGCAACATCCCCTCGGTCGAGGTCGACGTGCAGGGCAATGTCAGCCTGCGCGGCGACAGCAGCGTCACCATCCTGATCGACGGCAAGCCCTCGGGCATGTTCAACGGCGACGGCCGCGGCGACGCCCTGCAGGCCATGCCGGCCGACCAGATCGACCGCGTCGAGGTGATGACCAACCCCTCGGCCGCCTTCCGTCCCGATGGCACGGCCGGGATCATCAACCTGGTCACCAAGAAGACCCGCAAGCCCGGCGGCACGGGCACGGTGCGCCTGAACGCCAGCACCGACGGCCGCTACAACGGCGGCGTCAGCGGCAACTACGTGAAGGACAAGCTGACCCTGTCGGGCGATGTCGGCCTGCGCCACGAGAAGCAGGAGGCCTGGCAGTCGATCCAGCGCCAGACCGCCGCCGGCGCCAGCAGCCAGGACGGCGCCTTCGAGAACAAGGGCGACATGGTCAATCTGCGCGGCGGCGTCGACTACGACATCACGCCCAAGGACCGCCTGAGCGGCGAAGTCCGCTATCGCCGCATGAAGTTCGACACCACGGGCGAGGAGACCTACGACTATGTGGGTTCGGCCTCCGACTATGCGCGCTCGACCGACGCGGCCATGACGCGCGACAACGCCGGCGTCAGCGCCGACTGGCGTCGCCAGTTCAAGGGCGCCGAGCACCTGCTGACCGCCCACCTGGAGTACGAGGAGACCGAATTCTCGCGCGACTCCAGCGCCGTCAACGACTACGCCGCCGCCAGCGACCTCTATGAGCGGTTCGGCTTCGGGGCCAAGCAGAAGCGCACCAACTTCAAGACCGACTACGCCCAGCCCGGCGTCGGCGGCGGCACGCTGAAGACCGGCGTCGATTTCGAGTGGACCAAGAACGACTACGACAATCACGGCGAGACCGGCCCGTCCTGGAACGCCCTGACGGTCAGCGCCGCGCGCACCAACCGCTTCCTGTACGACCAGGACGTCTACGCCGGCTACGTCACCTACGAGCACGCCTTCGGCGACTTCACCGCCCAGGGCGGGCTGCGCGCCGAGCAGGTGCAGTTCGACGCCAACCAGGTGACCAGCGGCCAGAAGGTCTCGAACGACTATTTCAAGGTCTATCCCAGCCTGCACCTGGGCTACACGGTCAACGAGAACAACAGCTTCAAGGCCAGCTACAGCCGCCGCGTCCAGCGCCCGCAGGTGCAGGACCTGAACCCCTATCCGGTCTATCAGGACCCGCAGAACTACCGCGCGGGCAACCCTTTCCTGAAGCCGCAGGTCACCGACTCGTTCGAGCTGGGCTGGCAGTACCGCAAGGGTCCGGCCTACTACCTGGCCACGGCCTATTACCGCACCAGCGACGGGGTGGTGACCGACGTCGTCCGCGACCTGGGCGACGGCGTGCTGCTGACCACCCGCGAGAATCTCAGCCAGAGCCGCAACGGCGGGCTGGAGCTGGTGGCCAACGGCCGGCTGACGCCGAAGATCAGCTACAACGTCAGCGCCAACGCCTTCTGGAACGAAATCGACGCCAGCAACCTGGGCTTCGCCGGCACGCGTTCGGCCACCACCCTGTCGGGCCGCGCCAACGTCAACTGGCAGGCCACGCCCAAGGACTTCTTCCAGATCAACGCCTTCAGCTCGGGCAAGCGCCTGACCCCGCAGGGCCACCGCGAGCCGTTCCAGATGGTCAATCTGGGCTACCGCCGGAAGGTCAACGACCGGCTGTCGCTGGTCGTGACGGTGCAGGACGCGCTGGACAGCTTCGAGGACAAGGTCGTCACCGACACCCCGACCCTGAAGGACGTGACCGTGCGCACCGCCAATGTGCGGGCGGCGTTCTTCGGCTTCACCTGGACCTTCGGCGGCGGCAAGCCCAAGCCCGAACAGTTCGACTTCG
>NZ_QHJY01000124.1 GCF_003185805.1 Caulobacter sp. D5 | reverse complement strand
CGCCGCGGCGCCGGCCGCTCCGGCCGCCGCCAAGACCCAGCAGATCGACGTTCCCGGTCCGGGCCAGTCGGTGATCCGCGTCGATCCCGAGCGCATCGACCGCCTGATCGACCTGGTCGGCGAGCTGGTCATCAACCAGGCCATGCTGGCGCAGCGCGTCGGCGAATACGGCATCGCCCCGTCCTCCAACCTGGCCATGGGCCTCGACGAGCTGGAACAGCTGACGCGCGAGATCCAGGACAGCGTCATGGCCATCCGCGCCCAGCCGGTGAAGTCGGTGTTCCAGCGCATGCCGCGCCTGGTCCGCGAAGTCGCCAGCATGACGGGCAAGCAGGCCCGCCTGGTGATGGACGGCGAGAACACCGAGGTCGACAAGACGGTCATCGAGCGTCTGTCCGACCCGATCACCCACATGCTGCGCAACGCCATCGACCACGGGCTGGAAAGCCCCGAGGAGCGCAAGGCGGCCGGCAAGAACCCGGAAGGCGTCGTGCGCCTGGCCGCGCTGCACCGCAGCGGCCGGATCGTCATCGAGGTCTCCGACGACGGCAAGGGCATCAACCGCGAGCGCGTCCACTCGCTCGCGATCAAGAAGGGCCTGATCTCGCCGGAGCTGCAGCTGACCGATGAGGAGATCGACAACCTGATCTTCCTCCCGGGCTTCTCGACCGCCGACAAGATCTCGGACGTCTCGGGCCGTGGCGTCGGCATGGACGTGGTCAAGCGCTCGGTGCAGGCCCTGGGCGGCCGCATCTCGATCACCTCGCGTCCGGGTCATGGCTCGACCTTCAGCCTCAGCCTGCCGCTGACCCTGGCCGTCCTCGACGGCATGGTGGTCGACGTCGCCGGCGAGACCCTGGTGGTGCCGCTGGCCGCCATCGTCGAGAGCCTGCGTCCCAAGCCGGAAGAAGTTCGCCCGCTGGGCCCGGTCGGCGCCGTGCTGGCCGTCCGCGACAGCTTCGTGCCGCTGATCGACGTCGGCCTGACCCTGGGCTACCGCGACAGCTCGCCGCCGCCGACCGAAGGGGTCGTGCTGCTGGTCGAGGGCGAGGACGGCTCGCGCGCCGCCCTGGTGGCCGACGCCATCCATGGCCAGCGCCAGGTGGTCATCAAGTCGCTGGAGCAGAACTACCAGCAGGTCGACGGCGTGGCCGCCGCGACGATCCTGGGCGACGGCCGCGTGGCCCTCATCCTCGACGTCGACGCGGTGATCAGCCTGCGCCGCCGCGAGCCGCCCCGCCCCGTCGAACCCACTCTGATCGCCGCGGAGTAAGCCGATGACCGAAGAAATCATCACCACGGGCGAGCGCCGGGAACTGATCTCCTTCCGGGTCGGCGACCAGGAATATTGCGTGGACATCATGGCCGTCCGCGAGATCCGCGGCTGGAGCCCGGCCACGACGCTTCCGCAGTCGCCCGGCTACATGCGCGGCGTCATCAACCTGCGCGGCGCGGTGCTGCCGATCATGGACCTGGCCTGCCGCCTGGGCATGCCGATGGTCGAGCCGACCGTCCGCAGCGTGTTCATCGTGGTCAAGGCGGGCGACCGCATGATCGGCATGCTGGTCGACGCGGTGTCGGACATCCTGTCGATCACCGACGATCTCGTTCAACCGACCCCGGATCTGGCCTGCGACATGGTTCGCAACTTCATCCGCGGCATCATTTCCATCGACGGCCGGATGATCAGCGAGATCTCGCTCGATCGTCTGCTGCCCGAGCGCGAGGCCCTGGCCGCCTGATGACCTTCGCTCCCTCCTCCACTGATCGGCGCGAGGCCCTGGTCGACGGCGAGTTCGCCTTCACGACCCAGGACTTCAAGCGCATCGCCGAGATCCTCTACGGCATGGCCGGCATCAGCCTGCCGGACACCAAGGCCACGCTGGTCTATTCGCGCCTGGCCAAGCGCCTGCGCGCTCTGGGCCTGCGGTCGTTCAAGGAATACTGCGCCTTCGTGACCAGCGAGCAGGGTCACGACGAGAGCCAGGAAATGCTGCGGGCCCTGACGACCAACGTCACCCGCTTCTTCCGTGAGCCGCACCACTTCGACGACCTGCGCGCCAACATCCTGGAGCCGATCGCCGACCAGGTGCGCGCCGGCCGCCGCCTGCGCCTGTGGTCCGCCGCCAGCTCGTCGGGCCAGGAACCCTATTCGATGGCCTTCACGGTGCTGTCGGTTTGGCCCAACGCGGCCGAGCTCGACATCCGCATCCTGGGCACCGACATCGACACCAACGTGCTCGCGACCGGCCGTCAGGCCGTCTACGACGAACACCTGCTGGAAGGCATTTCGCCGGCTCAGCGGGGCCAGTTCTTCGAGCGCGATTCGAATGACCGCCGGGCCTATCGCGTCTGCGAGTCCGCCCGCCGCCTGGTCGCTTTCCGCGAACTGAATCTCAACGGCCCGTCCTGGCCGATGAAGGGTCCGTTCGACGCCATCTTCTGCCGGAATGTCGTGATCTATTTCGATGAACCGACCCAGGAGCGGGTCTGGAGCCGCTTCCAGCCTCTGCTGGCGCAGGGCGGCAAGCTCTATGTGGGCCACTCCGAACGCGTCGGCGCCAATGTGCGCGGCTTCGAGAGCTGCGGCCTGACCGCCTATCGCAAGACGGGGGTCTGACCATGCCCAAGATTCGCGTCCTCGTCGTCGATGACTCGGCGACCATGCGCGGCCTGATCACGGCCGCCCTCAACCGCGACTCCGAGATCGAGGTGGTCGGCGCCGCCGGCGATCCGTTCGAGGCCCGGGGCATGATCAAGGCCCTGAACCCGGACGTCGTGACCCTCGACATCGAGATGCCGAACATGAACGGCATCGAGTTCCTCGAGAAGATCATGCGCCTGCGGCCGATGCCGGTGGTCATGGTCTCCAGCCTGACCCAGGCCGGGGCCGAGATGACCCTGCGCGCGCTGGAGCTGGGCGCCGTCGACTGCGTCGGCAAGCCGACCACGGCCACCGGCACCGCCGAGGCCCTGGCGGAAGTCGCCGAGAAGGTGAAGACCGCGGCCCGCGCCTCGGTCCGCACCAAGGCCGACGCCGCGCCGGCCCCGGTCCGCCGCGGCGCCTATGTGCCGACCGGCGACGTGGTGGCCATCGGCTCGTCGACCGGCGGGGTGGAAGCCCTGCTGTCGATCCTGACCCAGTTTCCCGAGACCTGCCCGCCGACGGTCATCACCCAGCACATGCCGGCGACCTTCACCGCCAGCTTCGCCGCGCGCCTCGACCGCGCCAGCGGGGCCAAGGTGCAGGAAGCCACCGACGGCGCGCTGCTGGAAGTCGGCAAGGTCTATGTCGCCCCGGGCGGCGCCACGCACCTGGAAGTCGTCCGCTCGGCCGGCCTGCGCTGCCGCCTGACGGCCGGCGACCCGGTCAGCGGCCACCGCCCCTCGGTCGACGTGCTGTTCCGCTCGGTGGCCCAGGCCGTCGGCGACAAGGCCGTGGGCGCGATCCTGACCGGCATGGGCCGCGACGGCGCCCAGGGCCTGCTGCAGATGCGCCAGGCCGGCGCCCGCACGGTGGGCCAGGACGAGGCCAGCTGCGTCGTCTACGGCATGCCTCGCGCCGCCTTTGAACTCGGGGCCGTGGAGAAGCAGGTTTCCCTGTCCTCCATCGGCCAATCCATTCTCGATCTGGCCTCCGCGAGGCGATAGACCCATGCCCCAAGCAAGCACCATTTCCGTTCTCGTCGTCGACGACCAGCTGACCATGCGGGCGCTGATCCGAAACGCCCTGCAGCAGATCGGCTTCAAGGACATCCGCGAGGCGCCCGACGGCGAGGAGGCTCTCAAGAACCTCCTGGCCAAGCCGGCCAACCTGGTCATCTCGGACTTCAACATGCCGAAGATGGACGGCCTGGCCCTGCTGCGCGCCGTGCGCTCGCACCCGCCGATCCGGCAGACGGCCTTCGTCATGCTGACCGGCCGGGCCGACCGCGAGCTGGTCCAGCGCGCCGTGCAGTTCGGCGTCAACAACTACTGCGTCAAGCCGTTCACCGTGCAGGGTCTGCGCGACAAGATCGAACAAGTTTTCGGACAGCTGACATGATCGGGCGCGATTACTCCCACGACGACGAGCTGCGCGCGACCAAGGTCCACGTGACCCAGGGCGAAAGCCATGTCTCGACCGACCCGAACGTGGTGATGACCACAGTGCTGGGCTCGTGCATCGCCGCCTGCATCCGCGATCCGCAGGCCGGCGTCGGCGGCATGAACCACTTCCTGCTCCCCGACGCGGGCGACGGCCGCAGCAGCGGTAGCGGCGGCGACGCCGTGCGCTACGGCGCCTACGCCATGGAACTGCTGATCAACGGCCTGCTGAAGAAGGGCGCCCGCCGCGAGCGGCTGGAAGCCAAGATCTTCGGCGGCGGCAAGCTGTTCGACAGCCTGTCGGACGTCGGCGCCAGCAACGCGGCCTTCGCCGAGCGTTTCCTGCGCGACGAAGGCATTCCGATCGTGTCGTCCAGCGTCGGCGGCGTCTCGGCCCGCCGGGTCGAGTTCTGGCCGGTCACCGGCCGGGTGCGCCAACGCCTTGTGGCCGTCGACAATGCGCCGCAAGAAGTGCGTCGTCCCGCACCGATTCCTCAGCCCGCGTCCAACGCCGGCGACCTGGAGCTGTTCTAGACCTCATGACCGCCACGTCGACCGCCGCCGCCGATATCATCGTCTCCCCGGATCATCAGCTTCCGGTGGGCGAGCTGTCGCGTCGGCTGGCGGCCGAGCTGGCGGCCGCGGCGATGATCTGCCGCGACTGCGAGCACGTGGCGGGCGAACTGGCCAGCGGCGGCGCGGCGCTCGAGAACATCACCCGCCTGCAGGCGCTCGACGAACTCAGCCAGCGGCTGCACGGCCTGTCGGACGTCCTGGCCCGCATCGGCCAGCACGCGTCCGGCGAATGGAACCTCGCGATCGAGCCCCTGCTCGAAGGTCTGGGCATGGCCGACCTGGTGGGCCGCCTGCGTTCCGACAAGGACCATGCGGGCTGGGGCGCCGAGGCCGGCGAACTCGACTTCTTCTGAGGCGTCGATGCCCGAGCCGCTAAATCCATCGACTCGGATCAATCTCGAGCGGGCCACCGTGCTGGTGCTCGACGACAATGGCGCGTCTCTCGACATCCTGTCGGGCGTGGTCTCCGGCTTCGGCGTGCGCTCCCTGCACCGCGCGGAGTCGGTCAAGGACGCCCAGGCCCTCATCAAGATCCACACCTTCGACCTGATCATCAGCGACGTGCAGATGCCCGAGGTCGACGGCTACGAATTCATCCAGTGGCTCCGCCGCGAGGGGCCCGAAACCAATCGCTATGTTCCGGTGATCCTGGTCACGGGCCACACCCGCACCTCGCAGGTGTTCAAGAACCGCGACGCCGGATCCAACTTCACCGTCGCCAAGCCGATCACGCCCAAGGTGCTGCTGGAGCGGATCTTCTGGGTGGCGCGGGAAGAGCGAGCCTTCATCGAGTGCGACACCTATGTCGGGCCCGATCGCCGTTTCAAGCACGAGGGGCCGCCGCCGGGGACGGACGGCCGACGCAAGGACGACCTGGCGGGGGAGGTCGGCGACGCTCAGGAGCCGAACATGTCGCAGGAAGAGATCAACAGCCTGATGAAGGTCGCGAAGGTGCAGATATGACCGTCCGCAAGTTCCGGCCCCCCAACCGCCTCGCCGCCATGATCAAGGATCGCGGCGGGATCCTGGCCAAGGACGCGGTCGCCGCGGCCGAGGCCAATGTCGAGACGCTGCGCGACAGCTCGCTCGCCGCCCTGGACGAGGCCCTGGAGGCCATCGAGGCGCGCTTCGGCCCCACGGCCGCCGGCCGCGCCGGCGAGGACTTCGAGACGCTCTACACCCTGACCCTGAAGATCATCGACGTGGCCGGCTTCGCCGCCGACGCCGGGGTCGACGAGGCGGCGGTGTCGCTGTGCGCCCTGGTCGACAACTGCGCCGAGGCCGGCGCCTGGCGCTGGGACGCGGTGGACGTCCACTTGTCGGCCCTGCGCCTGCTGCGCAATGTCGGCGCCAGCCTGCCGGCCGAGCACCGCCGGGGCATGCTCGACGGCCTGCACAAGGTCGCCCAGCGCTGAAATCGCGCCTCCGTCGATCCTGAAGCCTGATCAGCAGGCTCTGGTTCCAAATATTAGAGCGCGCCCGGGCGGGTTAGCCGCGTACACCTAACCCTGGCGCGCTCCAGCGTAGCGCCGGCGCCACGTTCGCGTCGGTCAATGCAACTGTTACCGGTCCCACAACTTGATACGCCCTCCGGTGTTTGTTACGCGTTAGTTGCTACCGGTGTCAGGGCATTACAAATGCAAATGACACCGGTTTCCATAATGACGGCCGAGAGCGGCCGCGTGGGAAGGACGCGCGGTCGTTTCGAAGCCACGACGGGGTCTGTGAGACCGCGTTGCAACGAAACGTATGGGAGGAGGACTGGATGTCTTACGGACATGACGCGCGCCTGCGCGCTCTGAAGATCGGCGTGTCGGCCGGCGCGGTGGCGTTGGCCCTGGCGGCCGCGGGCTCGGCCATGGCGCAGGACGCCGGTGCGACGACCGAGAACTCCGAAGTCGAGGCGGTGGTGGTCACCGGCTTCCGCAACAGCCTGGCCAAGGCCCTCAACGTCAAGCGCGAGGAAGCCGCCGCCACCGACTCGATCCTGGCCGAAGACATCGGCAAGTTCCCCGACCTCAACCTCTCCGAATCCATCCAGCGCATCCCGGGCGTGGCCCTGGCGCGCGACGGCGGCGAAGGCCGTCAGATCTCGGTGCGCGGCCTTGGCCCCACCTTCACCCGCGTGCGCATCAACGGCATGGAAGCCCTGACGACCGCCGGCGGCGCCGACGCCTCGGGCGGCACCAACCGCGGCCGCTCGTTCGACTTCAACTTCTTCGCCTCGGATCTCTTCAACTCGATCACCGTGCGCAAGACGGGCGAGGCGTCGGTGGAAGAGGGCTCGCTGGGCGCCACGGTCGATCTGCGCACCGCGCGCCCGTTCGACTACAACGGCTTCGCCATGTCGGCCTCGCTGCAGGGCAGCTACAACGACCTTGCCGAGAAGGCCACGCCGCGCGGCGCCTTCATGATCTCGAACACCTGGAAGGACGGGATGTTCGGAGCGCTGTTCTCGGTGGCCTACACCAAGCGCAAGATCCTCGAAGAGGGCAACAGCACCGTGCGCTGGGCCACGGGCAACGCCTTCTCGCCGGGCTTCGACGCCGTCAACAACGGCGCGGGCCTGCCGACCACGGTCAACCCCTCGGCCCAGGCCCTGGCCGACAACGCCGCCTTCCACCCGCGCTTCCCGCGTCTCGACCGCTTCGAGAGCGACCAGGAACGCCTGGGCGCCACCCTGGCCCTGCAGTTCCAGCCGTTCGAAGGCACGACCCTGTCGTTCGACGCCCTCTATGCCGACTTCAAGGGCACCCGCCAGGAGACCTATCTGGAGGCCCCGTCCTTCAGCACCGGCGGCGCCTGTACGGCCGCCAACCTCGCCAGCAGCTGCGGCATCGCCGACACCAACGTGACCGCGCGGACCATCGAGAACGGCGTGATGGTCAAGGGCACGTTCGACGACGTCGACCTGGCCGTCGAGAACCGCTTCGACAAGCTCGACACCAAGTTCACCCAGTTCTCGCTGACCGGCGACCACCAGATCAGCGACAACTTCACGATCCACGGCTTCGTCGGCCACTCCAAGTCGGACCACCAGAACCCGGTCCAGACGACGCTGCGCTTCGACTACTTCAACGTCGACGGCTACAGCTACGACTACACCGACAGCCGCGATCCGAAGTTCAGCTACGGCAACGCCGCCCTGACCGACCCGACCAAGTGGAAGCTGACCCAGATCCGCCTGCGCCCGCAGTCGGCGGTCAACACCTACGACACGGCCCAGGCCTGGGCGGAGTACAAGCTCAACGACGCGCTCAGCGTCAGCGGCGGCCTGAACTTCAAGCAGTACGAGTTCGACACCACCGAACTGCGCCGCACGATCGGCACCACGACCAACCAGGAAACGGTGATCCCGGCGGCGATCGCGGCGATGTCGCTGGCCAGCTTCAGCCGCCTGGCCACCTTCAACGGCGTCCAGACCATCATCCCGGACCTGGCCAAGGCCGCCAGCGTGCTGAGCCTCTACGACCAGTCGGCCTATGGCGGCGCCTTCAAGCTCGGCGCCGAGCCGTCGCTGGGCAACAACCGCGGCGTCTCCGAAGAGGATCGCGGCGCCTATCTGCAGGGCGACCTGCGCACCGAGATCGGCGGCGTCGGCGTGCGCGGCAATCTCGGCGTCCGCTACGTGAAGACCAAGCAGTACGCCCGCGGCTTCACCTATGTCGGCGGCTCGCCGGTCGGCATCACGGCCGGCCGTGAGTATGACGACACCCTGCCGGCCCTGAACCTGGTGGTCGAGCCGGCCGAGAATTTCCTGATCCGCTTCGGCGCGGCCAAGGTGATGTCGCGTCCGGACCTCGGCAGCCTGACCCCGGGCTCGACGGTCAGCGTCTCGGGCACCGCCCGCAGCGTCACCGCCGGCAACCCGAACCTCGATCCGTTCCGCGCCAAGACCTACGACATCGCCTTCGAATGGTACTTCCAGAGCCAGGCCCTGCTGTCGCTGGCCCTGTTCCAGAAGGACATCGGCAGCCTGGTGCAGACGGTCACGACCTCGACCACCTTCACCGGCAATCCGTTCGGCATCCCCGACAGCGTGGCCATCGCCGCCTGCGGCACGACCACCGGCTGCAGCCCCTCGGCGCAATGGAACTTCTCGACCCCGGTCAACACCGACGGCGGCAAGGTCAAGGGCTTCGAAATCAATTACCAGCAGCCGTTCAAGTTCCTGCCGGGCCCGCTGGCCAACACCGGCGTCCTGCTGAACTACACCTACGTCAAGTCGGACGTGAAGTACGTCAACTCGACCGGCGCCGTGGTCGCCACCGGCGATCTGACCGGCCTGTCGCGCAACGGCTACAACGCCACCCTCTACTACGAGGACGCCAAGTTCAGCGGCCGCGTCTCGGCCTCGTACCGCGACAAGTACCTGACCCGCGTGCTGGGCCAGGAGAACACCACGGCCGCGCCGGTGCTCTATGACGGCACCAACGAGACCTTCAACGTCGACGCCTCGCTGCAATACACCCTGAACGACCAGTTCAAGATCACCCTGGAAGGGGTGAACCTGACCGACGAGTACCAGGACCAGTTCAGCGGCGAGCAGAACATGCCGGTGGTCTATCACCACACCGGTCGCGAGATCCTGCTGGGCGTCCGCTACAAGTTCTAGGCTTCAGGACTTTCGCGCGCTGCCCTTGGGGGAGGGCGGCAGGGAAGGGGCGCTGGTCGGGAGACCGGCGCCCTTTTCTTATTCCCGCCCGTCGATCCAGGTGCGGACGACGTTGCGCTCGCCGTCGAGCAGGACGAGGTCGGCGGCCTGGCCCGGGGCGATGGATCCACGCGCAGCCGACAGGCCCAGGAACGCGGCCGGAGCGGCCGAGGCGATCATCACCGCGTCTTCCAGGCCAAGGCCCAGCATGGCCACGGCGTTGCGGACGGCGCCGATCATGTCGAGGTCGGAGCCGGCCAGGGTGCCGCCGGGGCCG
>NZ_QHJY01000123.1 GCF_003185805.1 Caulobacter sp. D5 | reverse complement strand
CAGCCCCCCCCCCCCAGCCCCCCCCCATCGAGGGGGAGGGAGAAGCACCCTAAGCCGCCGCCCCGCGCGACCTAGTCAGCGGGTCGTAGTTCAGGATCGGCGACAGCCAGCGCTCGGTCGTGGCTAGGTCCCAGCCCTTGCGGCGGGCGTAGTCCTCGACCTGGTCGAAGTCGATCTTGCCGACCCCGAAATAGTGGCTCTGCGGGTGGCTGAAATAGAGGCCCGACACGGCCGCGCCCGGGCTCATGGCGAAGCTCTCGGTCAGGGCCATGCCGGTGGCGGCCTCGGCGTCGAGCAGGCGGAACAGCGTGCCCTTCTCGGTGTGGTCGGGCTGGGCCGGATAGCCGGGGGCCGGACGGATGCCCTGGTATTTCTCGGCGATCAGGCGATCGGCGTCGAAGCCCTCTTCCGGCGCATAGCCCCAAAGTTCGACCCGGGCCTTGTGGTGCAGCCACTCGGCGAAGGCCTCGGCCAGGCGGTCGGCCAGCGCGGAAGCCATGATCGCCGAATAGTCGTCGCCGGCGTCCTTGAACTTCTTGACGATCTCGTCCTCGCCGTGACCGGCGGTCACCGCGAAACCGCCGACATAGTCGGCCGGGCCGCCCACGGGCGCGACGAAGTCCGACAGGGCCAGATTGGCCTTGCCCTCGCCGGGCCCCTTGTCGATCTGCTGGCGCAGGGTGTGCAGGCGGGCGATCTCGACCGTGCGGGTCTCGTCGCTGTACAGCACCACGTCGTCCTCGACCGCCTGGGCCGGCCAGAAGCCGATCACGCCCTTGGCCCCGAACCACTTCTCGGCGATGACCTTGTCGAGCATGACCCGGGCGTCGCGATAAAGGTCGCGAGCGGCCTCGCCGACCACGTCGTCGTCCAGGATCTGCGGATAGCGGCCGATCAGCTCCCAGCTGGCGAAGAACGGCGACCAGTCGATGAACGGTTCCAGCTCGGCCAGGCTCGGCTCGAAGGTGCGCGCGCCGGTGAACAGCGGCTTGGGCGGCGTATAGCCCTTCCAGTCGATGGCGTACTTGCGCTTGCGGGCCTCGCCGATGGCGGTGCGGGCCTTGACCGTCTGGCCGCGCGCGTACTGCTCGCGCACCTTGACGTATTCGGCCCGGGTCTCGCCGATGATCCGGTCGCGCTCGCCTTCCGACAGCAGGCCCGAGACCACGCC
The DNA here is from genome assembly GCF_003185805.1 of Caulobacter sp. D5. Taxonomy (GTDB): domain Bacteria; phylum Pseudomonadota; class Alphaproteobacteria; order Caulobacterales; family Caulobacteraceae; genus Caulobacter. The sequence continues at coordinate 12,394 of NZ_QHJY01000123.1, read as the reverse complement.
GACGGCGCGGCTGGCGTCGACCACATAGGTGGTCGGGCCGCGGCGATAGGCCGGCTCGATCTTCACCGCCGTGTGGGTGCGGCTGGTGGTGGCCCCGCCGATCAGCAGCGGGATGGTAAAGCCCTGGCGCTCCATCTCGGCGGCGACGAACACCATCTCGTCCAGCGACGGGGTGATCAGGCCCGACAGGCCGATCATGTCGACCTGGTGCTTCTTGGCCTCGTCGAGGATGCGGTCAGCGGGCACCATGACGCCCAGGTCGATGACCTCGTAGTTGTTACACTGCAAGACGACGCCGACGATGTTCTTGCCGATGTCGTGGACGTCGCCCTTGACGGTGGCCATCAGCACCTTGCCGGCCGCCTTGCGCTCCTGGCCTTCCTTCTCGGCCTCCATGAACGGCATCAGCCAGGCCACGGCCTGCTTCATGACGCGGGCCGACTTGACCACCTGCGGCAGGAACATCTTGCCCGCGCCGAACAGGTCGCCGACGACGTTCATGCCGTCCATCAGCGGGCCTTCGATGACGTGCAGCGGACGCTCGGCCGCCAGGCGCGCCTCCTCGGTGTCGGCCTCGATGAACTCGGTGACGCCGTTGACCAGGGCGTGGGTGATGCGCTCGCCCACCGTACCCTCGCGCCAGGCCAGATTGACCTGCTGGGCCGCGCCCTTCTCGCCCTTGTAGCGCGGGGCCATGTCGACCAGGCGCTCGGTGTTGCTCTGCACCGGATCGCGCTGCGGGCGGTTGAGGATCACGTCCTCGACGGCCTCGCGCAGCACCGGGTCGATGTCGTCATAGACCGGCAGGTCGCCGGCGTTGACGATGCCCATGTCCATGCCGGCGTTGATGGCGTGGTACAGGAACACCGAGTGGATCGCCCGGCGCACCGGCTCGTTGCCGCGGAAGCTGAACGACACGTTCGACACCCCGCCCGAGATCCGGGCCCAGGGGCAGCGCTTCTTGATCTCGCGCGTGCCCTCGATGAAGTCGACGGCGTAGTTGTCGTGCTCCTCGATCCCCGTCGCCACGGCGAAGATGTTGGGGTCGAAGATGATGTCCTCGGGCGGGAAACCCACCTTGTCGACCAGGATGCGGTACGCCTTCTCGCAGATCTCGATCTTGCGGGCGGCGGTGTCGGCCTGGCCGACCTCGTCGAAGGCCATGACCACCACGGCCGCGCCGTAGCGCAGGCACAGCTTGGCCTGCTCGATGAACTTGGCCTCGCCTTCCTTCATCGAGATCGAGTTGACGATCGCCTTGCCCTGCACGCACTTCAGGCCGGCCTCGATCACCTCCCACTTGGAGCTGTCGATCATCACCGGCACGCGGGCGATGTCGGGCTCGGCCGCCATCAGGTTCAGGAAGGTGACCATCGCCTGCTCGCTGTCGAGCAGGCCTTCGTCCATGTTGACGTCGATGACCTGGGCGCCGGCTTCCACCTGCTGGCGGGCGACCGACAGGGCTTCGCTGAAGGCGCCCTCGACGATCAGCTTCTTGAACTTGGCCGAGCCGGTGACGTTGGTGCGCTCGCCGATGTTGACGAAGACAGGTCTCATTGGGATGCGCTCAGAATAGCTTGCAGGCCGGCGATATGGGTCAGCCAGCCGTCGTGACCGTCGCCCTCCTGCCAGAGTTCGTCGAGTTCGGAGGCCGGACCGACCACGCGGGCCAGGGCGGCCTTGGCCAGGCGGGCCGCGCCTTCCGGCGGCGCGCCCAGTTCCGCCTTCAGGCCCTGGTGGTCGGCCGGCAGCAGCGCGGCTTCGCTCAAGGCGGCGGCGACCACCGCGGCGGCGGCCACGGCCATCTCGGCCTCGGGCGCTTCCAGATAGCCGGCGGCCTTGGTCACGTGGTCGAGGATCAGCACCACCGCGCGCCAGTCGGGCGCTTCGGCCAGGTCGGCGATGAAGTCGGCGGCTTCGTCGTTTTCGAAGGGTCCGTTGTCCCAGGCCATGGTCAGGCGACCGCCGCGGCTTGCTTGGCGCGCGCCTCGGCCAGGGCCAGCTGCCCCCGGAGGAAGTCGGCGACCTCGATCCCCTGCGCCTTCAGCGCCTTGGGATAGAGCGACGAGGCGGTCAGGCCCGGCAGGGTGTTGGTCTCCAGATAGACGAGGCCGTGCTCGGAGACGATGAAGTCCGAGCGCGAATAGCCGCGGCAGCCCAGCGCCTCGTGGGCCTTCAGCGCCTGGTCCTGCAGGGCGGCGCTTATCTCAGGCGCGAAGGTGGCCGGGCAGATCTCCTCGGTGTCCTTGGCCAGGTACTTGGACGTGTAGTCGAACTTGCCGGCCGACGGGCGGATCTCCACCGGCGGCAGGGCGATCAGTTCGCCGCTGGCCAGCTCCAGCACGCCGCAGGTTGATTCCAGGCCCTGCACGAAGGGTTCGATGACATAGGCCTGCTCGGTCGCCGCCTTCAGCGCCGCGTCCAGGTCGGCCGGGGTGTCGACGAAGATCAGGCCGTAGCTCGAGCCGTCCTCGGACGGCTTGGCGATCAGCCGGCCGTACTTGGCCAGCGCAGCCTGCGCGTCCTCCGCGGCGATGTTCTGGGGAACCGAGACGCCGGCCTGCGCGACCACGTCCTTCGCCCGCGTCTTGCTGAACGCCAGCCAGCTGGCGTGCGAGCCCGAGCCGGTGAAGGCCACGCCGCGCGCCTCGCACAGCTTCTGCAGGCCGCCGTCCTCGGCGAAGCCGCCGTGCAGGCTCAGCAGCAGGGCGCGGTCCTCGCGGGCGGCGACGTCCAGCGCCGTCTCGATGTCGCCGATCGGCGCGCCTTCAGTCGGCAGGTCCAGCTCGAACGGACGGTCATGGCCCAGCAGCACGGCCTGGCTGGCCGGATAGACCTGGCCGTCCGGCGCCCAGAACCACAGGTCGGCGTCCGGCAGCTGCCGGGTCAGGCTCTGGGCGCTGGCCACGGCTACGAGGCGCTCGCGGCTGGGGCCGCCGAAGAGAATGGTGGTGCGCATCAGACTTCCAGAACTTCGCGGGCGCGGGCGCTGAGCCCGCCGTCCGGCGAGAAGGGATTTACGACTTCGATGGGGCCGAACTTGAAACCGTCCTGCATGTCCTCCGACAGCAGGACCTTCACGCCGTTTTCGCGCGCCGAGGTCAGCAGCAGCGCGTCCCAATAGCTGAACCGGCCGCTGGCCATCAAGCTCAGCGCCTCTTCGGCCGCCGTCTCGGTGGGCGGAAAGATGTCGAACGCATGCAGGACGTTCCGGGCGTGCTGGGCGGCGGCCCAGGGCGGGTGCCCGAGCTTGCGGCGCAGCACGTTGGCCAGTTCGCCGATCACCTGCAAACCCAGCGGCTGCCGGCGCGCGTTCAGGGTCGCCAGCACCCGTCCGGCGACGGCCTGCTTGGCCGGCGCGTCGTCGTCCGACACATAGGCCAGCACATTGGTGTCGAGGCTGATCATCGCTCGTGCATCTCGTCGCGCGTCAGGGTCCGGCCTTCCGACCGCCAGCCCTGCCCGGCCAAGGCCAGGAACGCCTCGAGCGCGGCGCGCCGGCTGTCGTCCGTACGCTCCAGCCGGGGAGGCGCCACGAAGGCCGCGCCCTGCTCCGCGACGCCGAACCTGGCCGCTTCCCGAACCTCCAGGCGGACCACGTCGCCGCGACGGGTCTTGTAGAGATCTCGCCAGAAGGCCTGGGCGCGCCCGATCGGACGCAGCCCCGGCGTCGGCCGGCCGTCCTTGCCGTCGTCCATCTTCCGCCACGGCCCCTCGACGCCGTCGATTTCAAGGCTCAGGACCTCGCCGGCCGGCAAGCTGGCGACATGCGCGGCCAGGGCGTCGTCGCCGTGGATATGCTTGGTCCAAATCACGAAATCGGAAACCGTGGTCGTGGCCATCTTGAGCAACCTCATAGGGGGCGGGCCTCAGCCTTTCGGCGGATACCCCACCATACCCCCATGGACCCCATCAGGCCAGTTCGAAGGGTTCGAGGCCCGACAGGCGCATGGCCTTGGGGCGCTCGGGGATGGCGCGGGGCGCGACGCCGCGCACCTCGTCGGCCACGTGGCGGATGTGGTCGGGGGTGGTGCCGCAGCAGCCGCCCAGGATGTTGACCAGGCCGTCCTTGGCCCACTCGTGCAGGGCGTGGCCGGTCTCGTGCGGCTCCTCGTCGTACTCGCCCATGGCGTTGGGCAGGCCGGCGTTGGGATAGGCCGCCACCAGGGTGTCGGCGATGCGGGCCATCTCGGCGATGTGCGGACGCATCAGGTCCGCGCCCAGGGCGCAGTTGAAGCCCACGGCGAACGGCTTGCAGTGCTTGATCGAGTTCCAGAACGCCTCGGCGGTCTGGCCCGACAGGGTGCGGCCCGAGCGGTCGGTGATGGTGCCGCTGATCCAGATCGGCAGTTCCTCGTGGCCCTCGTCGCGCCAGTCGAGGATCGCCTTGATAGCGGCCTTGCAGTTCAGGGTGTCGGTGATGGTCTCGATCAGGAACAGATCGACCCCGCCCTGATAGAGGGCGTCCACCTGCTGGCGATAGGCCTGGTAGACCTGGTCGAAGGTCACCTTGCGCGCGCCCGGGTCGTTCACGTCCGACGACATCGACAGCATGACGTTCAGCGGCCCGATCGAGCCGGCGATGAACTTCGGACGGCCGGGGTTTTCGGCGTTCCAGCGGTCGGCGACCTGGCGGCCGATCTTCGCGCCTTCCAGGTTGATGTCCCAGACGTCCTGTTCGCCGAGGCGATAGTCGGCCTGGGCGATGGTGGTGCCCGAGAAGGTGTTGGTCTCGGAGATGTCGGCGCCGGCCGCGAAATAGGCGTCGTGCAGCTCGGCCACGAGATCGGGCCGGGTCAGGCACAGGATGTCGTTGTTGCCCTTCATCTGGCCGTCGAAGTCGGCGAAGCGCTCGGCGCGATAGTCGGCCTCGCCCAGCTTCTTCTTCTGGAACATCACGCCCCAGGAGCCGTCGAGGATGAGAATGCGTTCCTTGGCGGCGGCCTTGAGGGCCGCGACGCGGTTGGCGCGGATGGTCAGGTCGGTCATTTCGCGGCTCCTTGCTGGCGCGCGAGTTCCTTGTTGAACGCCGTCTCGGAGGCGTTGACGAACCGGCCCAGCTCGGCCGGATCGATGAAGGCGTCGGCGTCGCCGCGCAGTTGCTTCTGACGCTTGGCCAGCAGGCCGCCCTGCTCCTCGTGGCTGGGCAGCATGACGTCGGTCGGCAGCGTCCGCATGGTCGCGAAGCTGGCCCGATAGTCGGCGACGATGGTCTTGTGGGTCTTGTTGCCGACCAGCACGTTGCCGGCCACCGACAGCGAGCACGGGAAGGTCACGTTCAGCGGCCTGTCCTTCTCGACCACCTGGGTGGTCCAGGTGGTGCAGCCGACGGTGTGGCCGGGCGTCAGGTGGGCGACCAGGGTCGTGCCGCCCATCTTCAGCTTGGTCTCGTCGCCGAACGCCTTGTCGACCTTCACGGCCGGGAATTGGGTGAGGCCGTTGGCGTTGTCGCCAAAGTGCTGGCCCTTCTCCAGGGCCGGCTTGTCGGCGCGCGAGGCCCAGACCTTGGCGCCGGTGTCGGCCTTCAGTTGGGCCAGGCCCCCGGCGTGGTCGAAGTGGGCGTGGGTGTTGATCAGCACCTTCACGTCGGTGAGCTTGAAGCCCAGCGACTGGATGTTGCGCTCGATCAGCTTGCCGCCCTCGGCCGACGGGCCGCCGTCGAGCACCACGTGGCCCTCCGGCGAGGTGATCAGCCAGGCCGACAGCCCCTCGGAGCCGACGTAATAGATGTTGCCCACCACCCGGTAGGGCCGGTTCGGCCTGGTCCAGGAGGCGTTGTCCTGCGCGCCGGCCGGGGAAAGGCCGGCCAGCCCCAGGGCCAGGGCGAGGGTCAGGATCCGCTTCATGCCGCAGCCTCCGCCGCCGGGGCCGGCGCGGTCTCGCGCACGCCCAGCACGCGGCAGATGGCGTAGACCAGGTCGGCCCGGTTCAGGGTGTAGAAGTGGAAGTCGTTGAAGCCCTGCTCCTGCAGCTTGGCGCACATCTCGGCGGCCACCGAGCAGGCGATCAGGCGGCGGGTCTCGGGATCCTCGTCCAGCCCGTCGAACAGGTTGGCCAGCCACGACGGCACCGAGGTCTGGCAGGCCACCGACATCTTCTTCAGGCCGTTGAAGTTGGTCACCGGCATGATCCCCGGCACGATCGGGATGGTGATCCCAGCCGCCCTGGCCTTGTCGACGAAGCGCAGGAAGGCGTCGATGTCGAAGAAGAACTGGCTGATGCCCAGGGTCGCGCCGGCGTCGACCTTGGCCTTCAGCACCTCGATGTCGTGGTCGAGCGAGGGGCTCTCGGGGTGCTTCTCGGGATAGACCCCGACCAGCACCTCGAACGGCGCGATGCCGCGCAGGGCCGCCGTCAGCTCGGTAGCGTTCTTGTAGCCGTCCTCGCGCGGCGCATAGACGCCGCCGATGCCGCCCTCGCCGGGAGGCGGATCGCCGCGCAGCGACACGATGTGGCGCACGCCGATGTTCCAATAGTCGTGGATCACCTCGTCGACCTCGGCGCGGCTGGCGCCGACGCAGGTCAGGTGGGCGGCCGGCTTCAGGCTGGTCTCGTCGAGGATGCGCTTGACCGTGCGGTGGGTGCGCTCGCGGGTCGAACCGCCGGCGCCGTAGGTCACCGACACGAAGGCCGGATCCAGCGGGGCCAGGCGGGTGATCGCCTCCCACAGGCTGGCTTCCATCTTCTCGGTCTTGGGCGGGAAGAACTCGAACGAGACGCGCGGACGCACGGCCCCGACGGGGCGCTCGCCGGCGCGGGCGACGGGACCGATGACGCGGCGGGTGGGCGGCAGGGTCATGCGGCGGTCCTTTCGGCGAGCGCTTGCGCCGAACGGCGAGCGGTCCAGATCTTCACGGTCAGGCCCTCGGCCGTGGTCGGCGGCAGGGCGATATTGGCTTCCGGGACCAGGCCGCCGGCGACGATCCAGGGCTGGATCTCGTCGTCGGCGAAGCCGAGACGGCGGTGCTGGTGGGCTTCGCGCAGGAACTCGTGGTCGTGCGGGGCGAAGTCGGCGATCAGCAGCAGGCCGCCGGGCGCGACCAGGCGCGCGGCCTCGCCCACGGCGGCGGCGGGATCGCCCAGATAGTGCAGCACCTGGTGGACGGTGACGAGGTCGGCGCAGCCGCCCGGCAGGCCGGTGTCGAAGATGTCGCCGTGGCGCAGTTCGCAGGCGGTGAGGCCGGCCTTGGCCACCTCGTCGCGGGCGATGTTCAGCATCTGCTGCGACAAATCGAGGCCCAGGGCGTTGACCACCCGCTTGCCGAGAAGGGTGAGCATGCGGCCCGCGCCCGCGCCCAGGTCGACCATCTCGTCGAACGGGCCTTCGCCGATCGCCCGCAGGATGGCCGCCTCGACCTCCTGCTCGTCGACATAGAGCGAGCGGATCTCGTTCCAGCGCGCGGCGTTGCGGGCGAAATAGGCCTGGGCGCCGGCCGAGCGTTCGGCCCGCACGGCGGCCAGCTTGCTGGCGTCGGTCTGGATGACGGCGTCGTCGCGGTCGATCAGCCCCAGGGCCGAAGCCACCACCGCCCCGCCGCCCGAAGTCCCCGCCAGACGGTAGAAGACCCAGGCGCCGTCGGGAAAGCGCTCGACCAGCCCGGCCTCGGCCAGAAGCTTCAGATGGCGGGAGACGCGCGGCTGGCTCTGGTCGAGGATCCGGCACAGTTCGAGCACCGAAAGCTCGTCCGCCGCCAGCAGCGCGAGGATGCGCAGACGGGTGCTTTCGCCCGCCGCGCGCAAAACGTCGACAACCTGTTCGCTCGATAGCGCCATAGGGACATAAAGATATCTTTATGTCCGATTTGGCAAGCGATTTCTAAGCCGAGAGACCGTCCTTAGCCCGCCGCGCGGAGATCAAAAAGCCCCGCCAGCGCTCCAAACGCACGGCGCAGGGGATAAATCTTCCCCTGCCCGCTCCGCGCCTATTCGGCCGGCTGCCACAGCTCGATCTTCAGGCCTTCCGGATCGACCAGCCAGGCAAACTTGCCGTAACCCTCGTCCTGGCGGCCGGTCGGTTCGACGCCCGCCGCGGCGGCCTTGGCCAGCACGCCCTCCAGGTCGTCGACGACGAAATTGACCATGAACGGCGCGGCCGACGGCTCGAAATAGCGGGTGTCGGCGGGGAACGGCGACCAGTTGCCGGTGAACGGCTTCTTGGAAGGCTCGAACACCGCCCCGCCCCAGTCCTCGATCTTGAAGCCGAGCACCCGCGCGTACCAATCGGCCAGCGCCTTGGGATCGCTCGCCTTGAAGAACACGCCGCCCAGACCGAGCACCTTGGCCATGACTTCCCCTCCACTCGCGAAAGCAGAGGGGACTACATCACGCCGCCACCGGGCTCGCCAGGGGCTCGCCGAGGAAGTAGCGGCGCAGGTTCTCCAGGGTCAGGTTGACCATGGCCGGAATGCTGTCGAGCGTCGCGCCGGCCATGTGCGGGGTCAGCACCGTGTGGGGCACGTCGGCCCAGCGGGCGGGCGAGGTCGGCTCGTGCTCGAAGACGTCGAGGGCGGCCATGCCCAGGCGGCCGGCCTTCAGGGCCTCGATCAGGGCGTCCTCGTCGACCAGCGACCCGCGCGAGACGTTGACCAGCAGACCCTGCGGCCCCAGGGCGTCGATGACCCCGGCGTTGACCAGGTGACGGTTGGAGACATCGGGCCGGGCGCAGACCACCAGGATGTCGCTGTCGCGCGCCAGGGCCAGCAGGTTGTCGGCGCGGGGCCATTCGGTCTCCTTGGGGCGCGGGCCCCACCAGGCGACCTTGACGTCGAAGGCGGCCAGCCGGCGGGCGACGGCCTCGCCGATATGGCCCAGGCCGACGATCCCGGCCTTGCGGCCGCGCAGGCCGTGGCGCGCGCCCATCCGGTCCATCGAACTCCAGCGGCCGCTGCGCACGCGGCGGTCGCCCTCGGCGATCCCGCGCCAGGCGCCCAGCAGCAGGCCCAGGGCGTGGTCGGCCACGTCGCCGGCGTTAAGGCCGACCGAGTGGGTCACCGCCAGTCCATGGGCCCGGCACCAGGGCACGTCGACGCCATCATAGCCGGCGCTGACGCAGGCGATCAGGCCCAGGCGCGGCATTTCCGACAGCAGGTCTCGCGGCAGCACCATCTCGCCGGCGTGGACGATGGCCTGCACCTGCTTGCCCGGCCCCTCCAGGAAGGCCAGGCGGTCAGGATAGTCCCACAGGCGGTGCACCTCGTAGGCGCCCTCCAGCAGCGGCTGCATCGGCAGCAGCATCTCGTGCGAAAGAACGATGTGGGGCTTTACGACAGGGTTTTGCGGCATTGGCGGCGGCTCCGGTCCCGGCGCGCGGCGGAAGGTCTCCGTCGCCGATCCGCGGGACGATCATCTCCAAAGGACAAGCTACTCTTCTGGCGGCCGCGCGCCAGCACCTAGCGCGCGACGCACGAATATCTGAAGTCGTCCGGCGACAGCTTTGGCAAACGCCTCGCCCCGGCCGGACTGCCGCAGACAACCCGCCGCGCCGACCACCGGTTCCCGCACCGCAACAGGCAATGCCAAGCTGTGAACGCCTTGAGCGCGAAAGGGTTTTATTCCCTGGCGCCGAGCACGGCGCCTTAGGGAGAGCTCCCCATGTTGACGAAACCCCTGCTGGCGGGCGCCGCGCTCGCCATGATCGTCTCCGGCGCGGCGATCGCCAATCCGAAGATCAAGGCCGGCGCCGCCGTGGCCGCGCCCAAGCAGCCGATCCCCTACAGCCAGCTCGAAGCCTACACCAAGGCCTCGCCCAAGCAGCGCGCGACCAAGGACTGGTGGGCCGGCGAGGCGGCCACCGGCATGCAGGCCGACACTTCGGCGACCATGCCGCCGGCTTCGATGAACGGCTCGATGTCGGGTGACGCAGCGGCCAGCACCCAGGTCAATCCGCCCACCACCGACGCCCCGCCCTCAATGCCGACCACGCCGCCGACCAACAGCACCCCGCCCGACGACATGGCTCCGCAGCCGGGCTCGAACCTGCCCGGAACCGACCCGAACATGCCGCCGAAAGAGCCGAAGTAGACAGGCCGAAAACGCGCAACTAAAGCGCGACTATTCGCTTTACCATGAGCCCCCTCTGCCCCTATCGTGAAGAGGCAGGGGGGTCTGCACATGCAACTTCGTCGCGAGCTTGCGGCATGTTTCGTCGTGGCCGTCATCGTGACGGCGATCGCGGCGATCATCGCCGTGCTCGATCCCATGGGTCTGGACGAGGCGTCCGACCGGCATAGCGCCGGCGTGGTCGGGCGCATGACGGCGCCGTTCTACGGCGGCGAGCCTGGCGCGCCGCCCCATCGCCCCACCGTGGTTCTCGTCAGCGACGCCACCCTGCAGGAGATGGCCACGCCCTGGCCGCCCCCGCGCGGCTTCTACAGCGATCTCGTCCGCACCCTGGCCGCCGAACGCCCCTCGGCGATCTTCCTCGACTACATGCTGGTGTCCGAGTTCGGCGAGCCCAGCGAGCGCCAGGCCTTCATCCAGACCGTCGGCGAAGTCACCCGGGTCGCCGACTGGCCCAAGGGCGCCGACTGCCGCTCGACGCCGCTCCACAAGCTGAAATGCATCGTCCAGGCCGGCGGCGTGCCGGTGATCCTGGGCAAGCAGTTTCCGCCTGACCAATGCGGTCCCATCACCGGCAAGACCATGTCCATGGACATGATCGCCCAGGACGGCGTGGCCCTGCTGGCGCCGCTGGGCTGGCCCGACCTGCCGGACGCCTACCGGCCCGTGCTTACCCGCCAGGACTACGCGGCCGCCATGAACGACGCCTATGACAAGCAGGGCGCAGCGCTAATGGAGTCCTGCAAGGCCCTGCGCACGATCGAGGTTCCGGGCGATGCGACGCGGCCGGGCTTCGCCTGGCACGGCGGCGCGCAATACGACCTCTCCCCGGCGATGGCCGCCTACGCCGTCGACTGCCTGCGTGCGCCGGCCAGGCCGGATGACGGCAAGACCCTGTGCGGGGCCCTGCGGGCGCTGCCGACCGAAGGGCCGGCGTTTCGCGAGACGCTGGACAGGCTCGGCCTTCCTGCGGAGAAAACCTCGGTCATCTGGGGATCGCGCCCCGACCCGAAGAAGCTGGCGCTCGACCACAGGATCTACGCCGTCAGCAAGGAAGAAAAAGACTGCGACAGGGAGACCCGCTCACCGCTGCGGCTGCTCTCCGTCGGCTTCGTCCAGCTGAGTTCGGCGATCGGCGAGCACGAGGCCGCCGCCAAGGTCGCCTGCCCCTACGCCCCCACCTTCGACTACGCCGTGCTGCGCGACGAGCTGAGCGGGCCCCGCGCCGGCGAGGTCCGCGGCTATCTTACGGGCCGCACGGTGATGGTGGGCGCCGCTCAGTCGGGCAACAACGACTGGATCAGCAACGTCGTCCACGGCCGCCAGCCCGGCGTGCAGTTCCACGCCATGGCCTACGACAACCTGGTCCGCCTGGGGCCGAACCTGCAGCGGCCGCCGCCCGACGTCTTCGAGGACGGCCCGCTCAGCGACCTCAACCTCGACTGGGGCGAGGTGCTGGAGTTCGCCTGCGCCTTTTCGATCGCCTTGCTGGTGGAGCACACCCGGCGGCGCGTCGAGGCGCAGGGCGTTCGCCGCCGCGACGTCCTTCGCAAGATCGTCGGCCTCTTCCTGATGAGCTGCATCGTGCTGACCACGGCGGTGATCTTCACCCAGACGCGGCACTGGGAGCCGGTCAACATCGTGGGCCTGTTCGGCTTCACCATCATGGACGGCGTGATCAGCTTCTGGAGCATCGAGGGCTTCAGCTGGAGCGCCATCCTCTGCCGCGACGCCGTCGTCGTCGCCTGGCGAAACGGCGTCCGCAAGGCGCGCGCCCTGCTGCGCCGCCGCCCCGCTTCCCCGCCCCCTCCCCGAACCACCGAGAACGAGGCGTCCTCATCATGAACCGTCCGATCGCGTCCGCGGCGTTCTGCGCCGCCCTGCTCCTGCCCGCAGCCGCCCCGGCGCTCGCCGCCGACGGCGAGGCGCCGGTGACCTTCAGCGCCGGCAGCGTGACCCTGCACGCCGACCCCGACTGCTTCGCCACCAAGCAGACGGTCACGGCCGGCAAGCTGCCGCCGCTGACCCGCGACCCGGCGGTTCCCGCCAGCGGCGGCTGCCTGACCCTCAAGGACGCCTCGGGCGTCCGATACTACGTGCTGGAAGCCGCGCTCTCGGCCCGCAAGGGGCCGTGCCAGAGCGGGCTGCGCATGGCCGAGCGGCCCAAGGCCACGGCCACGGCCGGGTCGCAGGGGGCGGCATGCAACAACTGATCCCCCGCCTGCGCGCCGTCCTGGCGGTCGCGATGGGGCTGAGCCTAGGCGTCTCGGCGAGCGACGCCATGGCCCAGGCCCGCAAGTCGCCCGCCGCCAAGCCCCCGGCGAAGGCCGCCGCC
>NZ_QHJY01000122.1 GCF_003185805.1 Caulobacter sp. D5 | reverse complement strand
GCGGCCAGCCACAGGCGCGGCTCCTTCAGGCCCGGCTTGGCGCCGGCCGCCATGTGGCCGAACACCTCGTCGCGGTCGAGGATCTGGTGCTTGGCCACCGCCCCCAGGTGCAGGGCCAGCAGCAGGTAGGTGAACTTGACCAGCAGGCCGTGGCCCAGGTGGCCAAAGTCGTTCCAGGCCTGCTTGGCGCTTTCGGCCAGCTCGGGCAGCCCCGGCAGGTGCGGCCAGGGGATGGCGCCGTAAAGGAGGGTCGGGATGTTGATGCGGCTGGTCGAGACGATGATCCAGCCAGTCAGCGGCAGGCCGATCATGATCACGTAGAAGCCGACATGCACGGCGTGGGCGGCGATCTTCTCCCAGGTCGGCTGGCCGGCCGGGGCCGGCGGCGACTTGTGGGTCAGCTTCCAGATCAGGCGCGCGACGCTGAGCACCAGGATGGTGATGCCGATCGACTTGTGCAGCTGGAAGAGGGCGAAGGTGGTCGCGCCCTTGGGGCCGTCATCGGCCCGCCACCCCAGGATCACCTGGAAGATCAGGGCGGCGGCGATCAGCCAGTGCAGCATGATCGCCACCGTCGAATAACGGGAAGGACCCGCCGCCGAGGCGGGTTTTGAAAGCGTCTCGGCGGTCATTGGGCCGTCCCTAATTCGAGATCTGTCTTACTTCTTCGGATTGAATTCGGCTTCGATCGCCAGGTCGACGTCGTCGCCCACCATCGGAACCAGGTGGGTGAAGCCGAACTCCGAGCGCTTGATCTTGCCGGTCGCCGAGAAGCCCATGATCTGCGAGCCGAACGGGGTCTTGGCGAAGCCGTTGTAGGTGACGTCGAGGGTCACCGGCTTGGTCACGCCGCGGAAGGTCAGGTCGCCGGTCAGCTTGCCCTTGCCGGGCGAGGTCTGCTCGATCTTGGTCGAGACGAAGGTGATCGTCGGATACTTGGCCGAGTCGAAGAACTTCGGATCGTCCGAGATTTCCTTGTTGAAGTTGGGCAGGCCGGTGTCGACCGACTTCGGGTCGACCGTGATCGACACCTTGGAATCCAGCGGCTTGGCCGGGTCGAAGCTGTAGGAACCGTCGAGGCCCGACAGGCGGAAGGTGTAGTTCGAGGTGCCGAAGTGGCGCACGCGCAGAGTCAGGCTGGCGTGGCGCTTGTCTAGAGCCCAGGTCCCAGCCGGGGCGGCGGCGGGATCCGTCGCCGGTTGCGCCAGGGCGGCGACCGGGGCCGCGAGGGGAGCGGCGAGAAGGGCGCCGGCCAGAATGGCGTAGGCGAAGGGGCGAGCCATGGGTTCAATTCTCCAAACTGTCATAGTGACGGTTGCGATTTCCCGACTTAGGAACTTCACCGTCCAGTTGAAGGGGCGTCTTCTCACGAAGCCGTGATCGCCTGGCGGTCCTTGGCGCGGCGGGTCGCGCGATCTAAACAGGGATCACATACCCCCAACCCGACGCTTGAACAGATCGGCCCCTGCATGACCTTCCGCGCCCCCGTCCGCGACCTCGCCTTCGCCCTGCGCCACGTGGCCGGCTTCGACCAGCTCGCCGAGGCCTATCCCGAGGCCGATTCCGACACCGTGGACGCCGTGCTGGAAGCCGCCGGCGTATTCGCCGCCGAGGTGCTGGCCCCGATCAACCGCCAGGGCGACCTGGTCGGCGCCAAGCTCGAGAACGGCGTGGTGCGCAGCGCCCCCGGCTTCGCCGACGCCTACAAGGCCTTCGCCGAGGCCGGCTGGACCAGCCTGGCGGCCGCGCCCGAGCATGGCGGCCAGGGCCTGCCCAAGGCCCTGGAGATCGCCACGCTGGAGATGGTGCAGGCGGCCAACATGGCCTTCGGCCTGTGCCCGATGCTGAGCCTGGGGGCCATCGAGGCCCTGGCCCTGCATGGGACCGAGCGCCACAGAAACGTGTTCCTGCCCAAGCTGGTGTCCGGTGAATGGACCGGCACCATGAACCTGACCGAGCCGCAGGCCGGCTCGGACCTGGCGGCCCTGACCACCATGGCGACGCCCGACGGCCAGGGCGGCTACACCCTGTCGGGCCAGAAGATCTTCATCACCTGGGGCGACCACGACGCCACCGACAACATCGTCCACTTGGTTCTGGCCCGCACTCCCGACGCCCCTCCCGGCGTAAAGGGCGTGTCGCTGTTCCTGGCCTCCAAGGTGCTGATCGACGAGGACGGCAAGCCGGGCGCGGCCAACGACGTGCGCGTCGGCGGCCTGGAACACAAGCTGGGCATCCACGGCTCGCCCACCTGCGTCATGCTGTTCGAAGGCGCCAAGGCCGAGCTGGTCGGCAAGCTGCACCAGGGCGTGGCCCACATGTTCACGATGATGAACGCCGCCCGCCTGCAGGTCGGCGCCCAGGGCACCGCCATCGCCGAGCGCGCCTACCAGCAGGCCCTGGACTTCAGCCTGGAGCGCGTGCAGGGCCGTTCGGCCTGGACGGGCGCCTATCCCTCGCGCCTGTTCGACCACCCGGACGTGCGCCGCACGCTCCTTCTCATGAAGGCCAAGATCGAGGCCGCCCGCGGCATCTGCCTGTCGACCGCCGTCGCCGCCGACCTGGCCCACGCGGCCGCCGACGAGGCCGTGCGCGCCACCGCCAAGCTGCGCGAGGAGCTGCTGACCCCGATCGCCAAGGCCTGGTCGACCGACGTCGGCGTCGAGGTCGCCTCGCTGGGCGTGCAGATCCACGGCGGCATGGGCTTCATCGAGGAGACCGGCGCGGCCCAGCACTATCGCGACGCCCGCATCACCCCGATCTACGAGGGCACCAACGGCATCCAGGCCATCGACCTGATCGGCCGCAAGCTGGGTCTGGCCGACGGCCAGGCCGTGGCCGACCTGATGGACGACATCCGCGACACCATCGAGGCTCTGAAGGCCGCCGACGCCTCGCTGACGCCGGTCGCCGGCCGCCTGGAAGCCGCCCTGAACGCCGCCGCCTCGGCCACCGCCTGGCTGGTCGACCGCCGCGCCCGCGCCATGCCCGACGCCCTGTCGGG
>NZ_QHJY01000013.1 GCF_003185805.1 Caulobacter sp. D5 | reverse complement strand
CCCCCTCACCCTCCCACGCCTGTCGGCGCGGGCCCCTCCCTCTCCCCATGGGAGAGGTGAATTCAAAGTCGCCCCAAACGAAAAACCCTCCCGAACCGGCCGGCTCGGGAGGGCTTTCAAGCTCGCTTCAGGCGCTCGCCGTCAGACGTCGACTTCGGCGTCCAGGGCGTTTTCCTGGATGAACTCGCGGCGCGGTTCGACCAGGTCGCCCATCAGGCGGCTGAACATGTCGTCGGCGTCGTCGGCGTGGTTGACCTTGACCTGCAGCAGGGTGCGGGCGTCGACGTCGAGCGTCGTCTCCCACAGCTGGTCGGGGTTCATCTCGCCCAGCCCCTTGTAGCGCTGGATGGTCAGGCCCTTGCGGCCGGCGTCGAGCACCGCCTGCACCAGGTCGAGCGGCCCACGGATCGTGGTCGACTTGTCCTTGCGGCGGAAGGTGGCGACGCCCGAGAACACCTCGGCCAGCTTGACCGCGCGTTCGGCCAGACGGCGGGCGTCGGCGGCGTGCAGCAGCACGTCGTCGAGCACGATGCGCTCCGACACGCCGCGGCGCACGCGGCTGAAGACGAAGCCGGTGTCGCCGCGCTCGCCCGACCAGGGGCCATCGCCCTCCTCGTTGTAGAGGTTCAGGCGCGTGGCGGCGGCGTTGGCGTCCGGCGTCTCGCCCAGCAGGCCGGCAAGGGCCGCCTGCTCGATGGCCGAGGCCGGGGCGCGGGTCGCCAGGCGATCGACATTGGCCTTGGCCGAACGGGCCAGCTGCACCAGGGCCAGCAGGTCCTGGCCGATCAGGCGCTCGCCCGAGACCAGGTCGAGCTCGGCCCCGTCGACGCCCTCGTCCACCAGGAAGGCGTCCATTTCGGCGTCGTCCTTGAGGTAGCGCGAGGACTTGCCCTTGGCGGCTTTGTAGAGCGGCGGCTGGGCGATGTAGATGTAGCCGCGCTCGATCAGCTGCGGCATCTGCCGGTAGAAGAAGGTCAGCAGAAGCGTACGGATGTGGGCGCCGTCGACGTCGGCGTCGGTCATCAGCACGATCTTGTGGTAGCGCACCTTGTCCGGGTTGAAGTCGTCGCGGCCGATGCCGGCGCCCAGCGCCGTGATCAGCGTGCCGATCTGGTCGGACGACAGCATCTTGTCGAAGCGGGCGCGCTCGACGTTCAGGATCTTGCCGCGCAGGGGCAGGACGGCCTGGTTGTCGCGGTTGCGGGCCTGCTTGGCCGAGCCGCCGGCCGAGTCGCCCTCGACGATGAAGATTTCGGACTTGGCCGGGTCGCGCTCGGAGCAGTCGGCCAGCTTGCCGGGCAGGCTGGTGATGTCGAGCGCGCTCTTGCGGCGGGTCAGTTCGCGCGCCTTGCGGGCGGCTTCACGGGCCGCGGCGGCCTCGGCGATCTTGCTGACGATGGCCTTGGCTTCGTTCGGATGCTCCTCGAACCAGGTCGAAAGGCCTTCCTGCACCAGGTTTTCGACGGCCGGGCGCACTTCCGACGAGACCAGCTTGTCCTTGGTCTGCGAGCTGAACTTCGGGTCGGGAACCTTGACCGACAGCACGCAGGTCAGGCCTTCGCGGCTGTCTTCGCCGCCCAGGTTGACCTTCTCCTTCTTCAGGATGCCGGAGCTTTCGGCGTAGTTCGAAATCACCCGGGTCAGGGCGCCGCGGAAGGCCGAAAGGTGCGTGCCGCCATCCCGCTGGGGGATGTTGTTGGTGAAGCACAGCATGTGCTCGTGGTAGCTGTCGTTCCACCACATGGCCAGGTCGACCTCGACCTTGTCCTTGCGGCCCTTGACGATGATCGGGGCCTTCAGCAGCGGGGTCTTGGCCTTGTCGAGGTGGCGCACGAAGGCCTCGATGCCGCCCTCGTAGAACAGCTTCTCGACCCACGGCTCGGCGTCGCGGTTGTCCTTGAACCAGATGGTGACGCCCGAGTTCAGGAACGCCAGCTCGCGCAGGCGGTGCTCCAGGGTCTTCCGGTCGAAATCGATGAAGGCGAAGGTGTCCTTCGAGGGGAAGAAGGTCACTTCGGTGCCGGTCAGCACCTCGCCGGCCTTGGGGCCGTCGTCGCGCACCGGCGAGACGCCGGTTTCCTTCAGCGAGGTCACCGCGTCGCCGCGCTCGAAGCGCATCTGGTGGACCTTGCCGTTGCGGTGGATCAGCAGCTCCAGCCAGTCCGACAGCGCGTTGACGACCGAGACGCCCACGCCGTGCAGACCGCCCGAGACCTTGTAGCTGTTCTGGTCGAACTTACCGCCGGCGTGCAGCTGGGTCATGATGACCTCGGCCGCCGAGACGCCTTCGCCCTCGTGGATGTCGGTGGGGATGCCGCGGCCGTCGTCGGTGACCGTCACCGAGCCGTCGGCGTTGAGGATCACCTGGACCTTGGTCGCATGGCCGGCCAGGGCTTCGTCGATGGCGTTGTCGACCACCTCGTAGACCATGTGGTGCAGGCCCGAACCGTCGTCGGTGTCGCCGATGTACATGCCGGGGCGCTTGCGCACCGCGTCCAGGCCCTTGAGGACCTTGATCGAGTCCGCGCCATATTCGCCGGCGACGGCTTCTTCGGGAACTTCGGGGACTTGGCCTTCGGTATTCTCGGTCATTCGTCTTCCAGAGCCGTAGACTCAATGGGGGTCAGACCGGCCTCGCTGACGCGAACGCCCAGAGCCCGACCCTTGAGATGGTCGAACAGCGACTCGTCCGTGCCGGTGAGGAAGGCCTGGAGCTTGAGCGCCGTGAGTTCGTCGGCCAGAGCCGCTCGCCGGGTGAGGTCGAGATGCGCGGCGACTTCGTCGAGCAACACTATAGGATTCGGCGCGGATTCCGCACGCGAAAGTCTCGCCGCCTGGGCCAAAACCAGGTTCAAAATCAGCGCTTTTTGCTCCCCGGTCGAGCATTCCGAGGCCGGACGGTCCTTGTCGACGTGGAACACCGCCAGATCGCCCCGGTGCGGGCCGGTCAGGGCGCGTCCGGCGGCCCCGTCTCGCGGCCTTGCCGCGGCTAACGCCTGGGCCAATTGAAGCTCGATCTCGGCCGCGTCGGCGCCGTCCAGGGCCATCTGCTCCCAGGCGCCGGTCAGGGCCAGGCGGGCCTGGGGGAAGGGCCGGTCGCCGCGGCTGTCGATCTCGGCCTGCAGGGCGGTGAGGGTCCGCGCCCGGGCCTGGACCATCAGCGCCCCGGCCCCGGCCAGCCGCGCCTCCAGCACCGTCAGCCAGGCCGGATCGGCGCTCGCCCCGCCGTCGGCGGCGTCGGTCAGCAGGCGCATGCGCTCGCGCTGGGCCTTGTCATAGGCGTTGGCGTGGCTGGCGTGGGCGGGCTCGGCGGCGAACACCAGCCGGTCGAAGAACTTGCGGCGGTCGGAAGCCGCCTCGAGGAACAGGCGGTCCTGGGCCGGCGTCAGCCACATGGGCCGCACATGGTCGGCCAGGCGGCCCGGCGGCACGGTCTCGCCCTCGATACGGACGATGCGGCGCGAGGCCCCGGCAGCTTCCGTCCCCGTGCCGACCTTCAGGATCTCGCCGTCGGCCTCCTCGATCTCGGCCGCCACGGCCCAGGCCCGGCCCATGGCCTCGCCCGGCTGCCGACGCCCGACCTCGGCCAGGCTCGACCCGCGCAGGCCCTTGCCGGGCGACAGCAGGCTGACGGCTTCCAGCAGGTTGGTCTTGCCCGCGCCATTGGGCCCGAACAGGTAGACGCTGCGCCCGCCGGTCGAGAGATCGGCGCGCTCGTAGGATCGGAAGTCGGTGAGCCGCAGGCGGGCGATGGTGGCGGACGCCATGGGCGTCTCTTAAGGCAGGTCGCGCGGGACGCCAAACGCCCACCTGACCTTGGACGCCTATCCCTGCCAGCGGCGTCCGCCCGCATGCGCCAGCAGGCGCGGCGCGCCGCGCAGCCCGTGCAGCAGGTGAGGTCCGGCGACCAGCACCAGGGCCCAGGCCCCGGCGCTCAGCAGCACGACGACGATACGGTCCCAGGCCAGGCGCATGGGGGTGTCTCCAACGGAAGCGACACCGCCGCGCTACGCCCGCATCACGGCGGAATGGGGGCTTGGCGCAAGAGATCCTCCCCCTCTGGGGGAGGTGGCGCGAAGCGCCGGAGGGGGGCCGTTTTCAGCTTTAGAAACCTTGGCCAACTTCCCCCCCCACCGATCGCTAAGCGATCGCCTCCCCCAGAGGGGAAGGTTCCCTGGCCTACTCCCCGAGCCGATACGCACACAGCTTGTTGCCGTCCAGATCCCGGAAGTACGCGAAATAGGCCTTGGGCATCCGCTCGCCCGGCTGGCCCTCGCACTTGCCGCCCAGCTCGATGGCCTTGGCGTGGAAGGCGTCGACCTCCTCGCGGGTGTCGAAGTCGAAACCGCCCATCATGCCGTTGCCGATGCAGGCCGGATTGCCGTCATACGGCCCCAGCACCCCGAACATGCCCACGCCCTTGCCGCGATAGAGCCGCCCGCCGGACGGGTGCTCGAACAGGGGCTTCATGCCGATCGAGCCCAGCAGGGCGTCGTAGAAGGCCTTGGCCTTCTCAAGGTCGTTCGAACCGACGGTCATGTAGCTGATCTTCGCCATGGCGGCCTTCTCCCGTTTTCTTATGAAACGGACGGTGGCGCGGGGCGGCGGCGAGCGTCAAGAGGCGTGGTAATCCCTACTCCGCCACCGGATTTCACAGCACATTCAATATCGTCATCCCGGGCGGAGGACCGCGTAGCGGGCCGCAGACCCGGGACCCAGGGGCAGGTGCACTGCGGTTGCCCCTGGGTCCCGGCTCTCCGCTTCGCTGCGGCCGGGATGACGAGGATTGGGGGTATGAGGAACCGCGCCCCTACCCGAAATACCCCCGCGCGACCTCCACCTCGGCCAGCCGCCAGACGCCCGCCGCGCCCAACAGCACGCGGCGCATCTCGACCTCGAAGATCGTCCGCGCGACATCGCGATCGACCAGGTCGCGCACGGCAGCCTCGAACGGCGCATCCGGCGCGATCGCCCGGTGCACGGCCGAGTTCATCACCGCCAGGTCCACGGCCGCCTCCAGCGAGGAGAAAGCCGCGGCGACCGCTTCGGACCGCTCGAACCAGGTCGCGCAGCCGGAAAAGTCGATCGCCTCCCACAGGGTCAGCATGCGGTCGAAGAGATCGTCGAAGCGCTCCTCGCGCAGCAGGCCCGCGGGACCTCCCCGGCTCACTGACCCGCGCCGGTCCCCAGCACCTTCTCCAGGAACTGGGTCTCGACCTCGCGGCGGCGGTCGTTGTTGACCTTCTTGAGGAAACCGTGGCCCTCGTCCTTGAACTGCACGTACCAGGTCGGAACGCCCTTCTCGCGCAGCTTCTCGACCACCTGGTCGGACTCCGATTTCGGCACCCGCGGATCGTTCCAGCCCTGCATGACCAGCATCGGCTTGGTGATCCTGGAGACGTTGTTCAGCGGCGAGATGGTCTCGAAGGCCTTCAGCATCTTGGGATCGCGCTCGTCGCCGTATTCGACGCGGCGCAGATCCCTGCGATAGGCCTCGGTGTTCTTCAGGAACGAGACGAAGTTGCTGATGCCGTAGCGCTCGACCCCGCCGGCCAGGCGGTCGGAATAGTGGGTCATCACCGCCAGCGACATGTAGCCGCCGTAGGACTGGCCGTAGACCACCACCCGGTTCGGATCGAGGTCCGGCTGTGTCTTGATCCAGTCCAGCAGCGCGCCGATGTCCTTGACCGAGTCCTCGCGCTTCTCGGCGTTGTCGAGGTCGAGATAGGTCTTGCCGTAGCCCGACGAGCCGCGAACGTTGGTGACGATCACCGCCGCGCCCAGCTCGGCCACCGTATGCTGGTGGAAGGCGTTGAACACCGGCCGCGACTGGCCTTCGGGCCCGCCATGGATGTCGATGATCACCGGCGCCTTCTGCCCCGCCGCCAGCTTGGGCTTGTAGACGAAGGCCGGGATCGAGCGCTTGTCGAACGAGGGGAAGCGCACCAGCGCGGGCGCGACCAGGGCCGCGGGGTCCAGGCCGCCCAGCTCCGAGGCCGTCCAGCGCGTCACCTGGCCGCTCGCCACGTCGAGGCTCCAGGCGTCGCTGGAGGTGGTGGGCGTGGCCAGGGAGAAGCCGATCTTGGAGCCGTCGGCCGAGAAGGCCAGGTTCGACACCACCCCGCCCGGAAGCTCCGGCTGCGGCAGCGCGCGGCGGGTGCGGAAGTCCTGCACCACCAGCTTCGAATAGCCGTCCTCGTTGACGACATAGGCCAGCACGCGGCCGTCGGCGGACAGCTTGAAGTCCTCGACGTCCCAGGGGCGCTCGCCCGAGACCAGGACCTTCTTGCCGGTGGCGAGATCGAACTCGACCAGGCGCATGAAGTCCGAGCCCTCGTCCGACAGCATCAGCACCGACTTGCCGCCCGGCGTGAAGACGCCGCCGTCATAGGCGATCTTGCCTTTGGTCGGGTTCAGCTCGGTGGTCTTGCCGGTGGCCACGTCGAGCAGCCAGCGCTTGGACTGCCCGATCGAGAAATAGCGGCCCAGCAGCACGGTCTTGCCGTCGGGCGAGACGTCGATGGGCGAGACCTGGCCGTCGCCCTGGAAGATCACCTGGCGGCCGCCTGGGGCGGAGGGATCGCGCAGCACGATGTCATAATTGGCCGAGCCCTTGGCCGCCCGGCTCCAGACCAGCACCTTGCCGTCGCCCGACCAGGCCGGCGACTGGTTGCGCGTGCCCGGCTCGGTGAGCTGGGTCTCCTTGCCCGAGGCGTCGCGGACGAACAGCTGGAACCACTCGTCGCCGCCGGTGTCCTTGGAGAACAGGATCTCTCCGGTGGGCAAGGTATGGACGCCGCTGACCGGCTCGTCGTGGAAGGTCAGCTGGCTGCGGTCGGCGCCGGGGCCGGCCACCTTGTGGATCTGGTTGGTGTTGCCAAAGCGTGTGACGATCAGCATGCCGCCGTCGGCCGCCCAGTCCTGGAAGGCCGCGCTGCGGGCGTTCTGGTAGCGCGCCAGGCCCTCGCGGATCGCCGGATCGGCGACCGGCACGTTCTCGAGGATCTGATTGCCGATCTCGCGGCGCTCGACGGGGGCGGTCTGGGCCAGGGCGATGGTGGAGACCGACAGCGCCAGGGCGGCGGTCAGGGCGAGCAGGCGAGGCTTCACGGGCGTCTCCGGTCGATCTAGCAGTTCAGATCCTGGGCCAGATCGCGCCAGCCCGGGTTGGTGCGTTCGATGAGTTCCAGTTTCCAGAGCCTGCGCCATTTCTTCATCTGGCGCTCGCGGATCAGGACGGACTCGCGGGTGTCATGGACCTCGTACCAGACGAGGATTCCGACGTGGTATTTGCGGGTGAAACCCGGCCGGACTTTCTCCTGGTGCTCCCAGATGCGGCGGGCGAGGTCGTCGGTGTGGCCGATGTAGAGCGTGCCGTTGCGGCGGCTGGCGATGATGTAGACGTAGAACGCCACGACCTGCCCCCGCTTGTGCGCCTTCGCGCCTCCCCCACTCCGTAAAATCCCCGCGAAAGCGGGGACCCAGGTGTTTTATCGTCGAGCACCACGCGTTTCAGAAAAAGCCTGGGTCCCCGCTTTCGCGGGGATTTTACGGAAGAAAGAACCGAACTCAGAGTTCGCGATCAGACCCGCAGCGGCATCAGCACGTACTTCACGCCCGGATCGACCGGGTCCACCACCAGGGTGGGCGAGGCCGGGTCGGCGAAGCGGAACTCGGCCTGCGGGCCGGCGATCTGGCCGCAGACGTCGAGCAGGTAGCGGGCGTTGAAGCCGATCTCGAAGGGCTCGCCGTCGTAGTCGACCTCGACCTCTTCGACGGCCTGGCCGGCTTCCATGTTGCGGACGGTCAGGGTGATGCGGCCCGGCTCGATGGCCAGCTTCACCGAGCGGCTCTTCTCGGCCGAGATGGTGGCCACCCGGTCGACGGCCTTGGCGAAGAGGTCGTTGTCCAGCGTCAGGATCTTGGCGTTGTCCTTGGGGATCACGCGCATGTAGTCGGGGAACGAGCCGTCGATGACCTTGGAGGTCAGGGCGGCGCGGCCGAACTCGAAGCGGACCTTCTGGGGCGAGACCTGCAGGTCGATCGACTCGCCGGCGTCTTCCAGCAGGCGACGGGCCTCGGCGATGGTCTTGCGCGGCACGATCACGCCGGGCAGGCCGGCCGAACCCTCGGGGGCCGGCATCTCGGCCAGGGCCAGGCGGTGGCCGTCGGTGGCCACGGCGCGCAGCTTGGTCTCGCCGCCCTCGTTGACCGTGTGCAGGTAGAGGCCGTTCAGATAGTAGCGGGTCTCTTCGGTCGAGATCGCGAAGCGGGTCTTGTCGATCAGGCGCATCAGCTCGTTGACGTCGACGGCGATGCGGCCCGACAGGCCCTCGTTGCTCATCACCGGGAAGTCGCCGGCCGGCAGCACCGGCAGGTTGAAGCGCGAGCGGCCGGTCTGGATGACCAGGCGCGGGTCGTCGCCCGAGAAGCTGAGCGACACGTCCGAGCCGTCGGGCAGCTTGCGGACGATCTCGTACAGGGTGTGAGCCGGAGCGGTGATCTGCCCGGGCACGTCGATCTGGGCCAGGCCCTCGTCGATGATCTCCATGTCGAGATCGGTGGCCGAGAACGAAAGCGTGTCGCCATCCGCCGACAGCAGGATGTTGGACAGGATCGGGATCGTGTTGCGCCGCTCGACGACGCTCTGCACGTGACCCAGCGCCTTCAGCAGCGCCGCCCGCTCGATGGTAAGCTTCATTTCTCGGTCCAGGCTGGACGCGGAACCGTCGCCGTCAAGAGAATCCCCCCGAGCGCCCGCCCCGTCGTCAATGGACCACGGACATTAGCGCAATCCCTGCCTCTGGGAAGAGCCTGCAAGGCCTTTGGCGCAAGCCATGGCTGTGGATCACGGGGGTGGATGTTGAAAACCTGTCCTCTTGATCGGTTTCGGCGATAGCTTATATTGATAATCAATCGCAACTAAGGCTGAAAGCCATGCGCCTCGCCCTGAAGACCGCCACCTACGCCACCATGCACCTGACCGTGGCCATCGCCGTCGCCTACGCCCTGACCCGCGACTGGCGCGTGGCCCTGGCCGTCGGGATCGTCGAACCGATGGTCCAGACGGTTGCGTTCAACATCCACGAACGGGTGTGGACGAAGGTCGGGAAGAAAGCGGCGGCGGCATAAAGCTCGCCCCCTGAACCGTAAAACCCCCGCGAAAGCGGGGGCCCAGGCTTTTTCTGAAACGCGAGGCGCTCGACGATAAAACACCTGGGTCCCCGCTTTCG
>NZ_QHJY01000121.1 GCF_003185805.1 Caulobacter sp. D5 | reverse complement strand
TCTCCCCTTGCGGGAGAGGGTGGCCTCCCGGAGGGAGGTCGGGTGAGGGGTCTCTCAGAAGTTTGCGGAGAGGTCTTTCGACCTCTCATCCGTCGGCTTCGCCGCCACCTTCTCCCGCAAGGGGAGAAGGGTCAGAGCCCCACGATCTCTTCGGCTCGCCGGGTCACCGCCGACAGCCGGGCCTCCCATTCGGCCACCAGCGCCTCGGGATCATCCCCGCGCCCCGCCCCGGTCGGGCCGTCCCAGACCATGGCGGCCTTGGCGAAGGGCAGGGGGACCATCGTCTGGTCCCAGGAGCCCAGGCGCAGGCAGGGCTTGGCGGCCAGGCCGACGAACAGCACCGGGGCGCCGGTGAAGCGGGCCAGGGTGGGGGTGCCCTTTTCCATGTGCTCGGCCGGACCGCGCGGGCCGTCGGGGGTGATGGCCATGCCGCCGCCGTCCTTGACCCACTTGATCATGTCGCGGAAGGCCTGCTCGCCGTGCTTGTTCTTGCCCAGGTCGCTCTTCTTGGCCGAGGAGCCGCGGATGGCCGGAAAGCCCAGCTTGTCCATGGTCCGGGCGATGAACTCGCCGTCGTTGGACAGCGAGATCAGGGCGCGCATGTCCTGGCGGGCCGGGCTCTGCGGCCAGCTGAGCGGCGAGAGCGGGATGCGCGAGTGCCACAGGCACAGGATCGCGCCGGTCCCCTTGGTGCGGCCTTCGGCCCACACGCCCTCGGCCTTGTCCTGGCCCTCGACGGTCAGGCGCAGGGTGGCGAAGACCAGCCTGGTGTAGCCGGCGAAGATCGAGGACAGGATCTTGATGACCAGGGGGGAACGCAGGGGCCTCAAGAGGCGGTCTCCTCGGAGCCGAGAGCGGGGGGCGCGTGATCCAGGTCCTGAGCCTTGGCCAGGCGGGCGTACAGCCCCTTGGCGCGGACCAGGCCGGCATGGGTTCCGGTCTCGACGACGCGGCCCTTGTCGATGACGTAGATGCGGTCTGCGTGCTTCACGGTCGACAGGCGGTGGGCGATCAGGATCGTCGCGCGGCCGGCCATCAGCCGCTCCAGCGCCGCCTGCACCAGGGCCTCGCTCTCGGTGTCCAGCGCGCTGGTGGCCTCGTCGAGCAGCAGGATGGGGGCGTTCTTCAGGAAAGCCCGGGCGATGGCGATGCGCTGGCGCTGGCCGCCCGACAGGCGCGCGCCCGCCTCGCCGACCCGGGTCTCGTAGCCTTCGGGCAAGGCGCTGACGAAGTCGTGGGCGGCGGCCTGGGCGGCGGCGGCCTCGATCTGCGCGTCCGTCGCGTCCGGCTTGGCGTAGGCGATGTTGGCGCGGATGGTGTCGTCGAACAGGAACGGTTCCTGGGTGACCAGGGCGATGCGGTCGCGCAAGCTGGCCAGGGTCACCGAGCGCACGTCGTGGCCGTCGATGCTCACCGCGCCGCCGGTCACGTCGTAGAAGCGCGGGATCAGGTTGAGGATCGAGCTCTTGCCGCCGCCGGACGGGCCGACCAGGGCCACGGTCTCGCCCCGGCGCACGTGCAGCGACACGTCGGAGAGGGCCGGGGCGTTTTCGCCATAGGCGAAGTCGACATGGTCCAGGCTCACCGAGCCGTCGCCTGCCGGCAGGGTCTTGGCGTCGGCGGGATCGACGATGGCCGGCTCGACATCCAGCGCGGCGAACAGCCGGCGGGCGGCGGTGAAGCCTTCGCTGAACACGGTCTGCAGGTTCGACACCTGGCGCAACGACTGGCCGGCGACCAGCAGGCCGCCCAGGAAGCCCAGGAAGTCCCCGGGCGTGATGCCGCCGCCCAGCGCCCGCCAGCCGGCGTAGAAGAACACGGCCGCGACGATCATCATCGTGAAGGTCTCGGTCGTCGGGGCGGCCATGGCCTTGGCGTTGCTGCCCTTGATCAGATGCTTCTGGCGGCGGTCGACCACCTCGGCGACGCGGGCCTGCTCATAGGCCTCGCGGTTCTCCATCTTGACGATCTTGACCCCGTCCAGGCTTTCCATGATCGCCGTCGACAGGTTGGAGGTCTCGCCCATGGCCCCCTTGGCGGCCTTGCTGGTCTTCTTGGAGAACCGCCGGGTGATCAGGCTGACCAGCGGCGCGATCAGCAGCACGGCCACGGTCAGGACGGGCTCGTAGCGCAGCATGGCCACGATGGCGCCGACCACGATCAGGGCCTCGCGCACGTAGTTGATGACGCCGGTGGTCGCCGCTTCGCGGATCAGGCCCGCATCGTACAGCATCGAGGCGACGTACGAGCCCGAATGGGCGCCGCGCAGGCGGGAGAGGTCGGCCCGCACCAGCTTGCCGAACAGGGCGACCTGCACGTCGCCGACCAGGCCGTTGCCGATGGCGCTGATCACCCGGGCCTGGATCACCTGGCAGATCCCGCGCGCGACGGCGATGCCGACGATGGTCAGCGGAATCGCCCACAGGGCGCCGGGCTTGGGATGGCCGATCAGGTCGTCGACGGCCGGCCCGGTCAGGTAGAGCAGCCTGGAGGTCAGATAGGCGACGGCGGCGGCCGTCACGACCGAAACCGCCAGGCCCTTCCAACGCGGCCGCAGATAGTCGCGCCAGACCCGCGCGGCCAGGGCGCGGTTGGAAAGCTCGGTCTCGGCGGCGTCTGTCATGGGCGAGGGGTCGGATTTCGCAGGGGGGCTGTCAAGGACGCCGGCGCATCAGTAACCGGCCAAACGACACGGGGTTTTGCAATAATCCCCAGCCCGCCCTATCTAGGCGCGTTTTCAGAGGATCGCCACTTGGCCGGTTTCGACCTTTCCACGCGCTGGGGGCGCTTCAAGACCTACCTCCACTACATGTGGAACGATCACGCCTATCTGCGTGTGGGCTTCACCAACGCCCACTGGGTCAGCCCCGAGCTCGTGCGCACCAACCAGCCCTGGCCGTTCCAGCTGGCCTGGTGGAAGAAGCAGGGCATCAAGACGGTGGTGAACCTGCGCGGCGGCTTCGACGGCAGCTTCTACGCGCTGGAGAAGGACGCCTGCGAGCGCCTGGGCATCAAGATGGTCGACTTCACCATCACCTCGCGCGAGGTGCCGATCCGCGCCCGCGTGCATGGGGCCAAGGAGCTGTTCGAGACCATCGAGTATCCGGCCCTGATCCACTGCAAGTCGGGAGCCGACCGGGCGGGCATCATGAGCGTGCTCTACGCCCACTATCGCCTGGGCCTGCCGATCGAGGAGGCCAAGAAGCAGCTGTCGGGCCGCTACCTCCACATCAAGGAGGGCAACACCGGCGTGCTCGACTACACCTTCGACCAGTACCTCGAGCGCGGCGCGCCCAAGGGCCTGACCTTCACCCAGTGGGTGGACAGCGACGACTACGATCCGGTGGCGATGAAGAAGACCTTCCGCGCCGGCATGCTCGGCAAGGTGCTGACCGACAAGCTGCTGCGGCGGGAGTAGTGACCCTCCCCCTGAAGGGGGAGGTGTCGCCGAAGGCGACGGAGGGAAGAGACCTCCGCCGCATGTGAAGGGGAACTTCCCCCTCCGACCGCTACGCGGCCACCTCCCCCTTCAGGGGGAGGATTTTGATTAAGCCGCGCTCGGGTCCAGCAGCTTGTGGGCGTGGATGATGAAGTAGCGGGCGTGGGCGTTGTCGACCGTGGCCTGCGCCTTGGCCTTCCAGGCGGCGTGGGCGTCGTTGTAGGTCGGGTAGGCGCCGACGAATTCCACCTTCGAGAGGTCACGGAACTCGGTTCCGGCGACATCCTTCAGTTCGCCGCCGATCACGATATGAAGAAGCTGCTTGTCGGACATGGGGGAGCACGTTCCTGCGGAAATTATGATTATGGCAGGTCGATATGCCCGACGCGTGACAGGATCAACGGGTGAAGCGCCCTATTCGCGCAAACCAGGCTCGGAACCGTCGGATTCGGCTGGTTGTAGGCGAATTTTCGGCCGAGGTGATCGGTAAGCAACGCTCCGGCCTCGTCGCAGATCAGGTCGGCGGCGGCCAGGTCCCACTCGCTCTTGGGGCTGAGCGCGATGGCCGCGTCGAAGGCGCCGGCCGCCACCAGGCAGACCCGGTAGGCGATCGAGTTGCGGGCCTCGATGCGCATCGGCGGCCAGGGCGTGCGCCAGGCCGGGTGGGCGAACATCTTGGCGTCGCCGAGCATGGCCGAACCGTCCAGCGCCTCGGTCGGGCTGGGGGCGATGGTCGCGCCGTTCAGGGTCGCGCCGCCGCCCAGGGTCGCCGCATAGGTCTCGTCCAGGGCCGGGGCGTGGACGACGCCGGCGATCGGCCGGCCGTTCTCGACCACGGCCACCGAGACGGCGAACCACGGCCTGCCCTTCATGAAGGCCACCGTGCCGTCGATCGGATCGACCACGAACTGGCGCGCGGTGTCGAGCCGGGTCGGATCGTCGACCGTCTCCTCCGACAGCCAGCCGTAGTCGGGCCGCGCGGCGCGCAGGCGCTCCTTCAGCAGGGCGTCGACGGCCAGGTCGGCGTCGGTGACCGGCGAGCCGCCTTCCTTCGACCAGATCTTCACGCCGCCTTCCCGGGCCTTCAGGGCCAGGGCGCCGGCCTCGCGGGCCGCGTCGAGGATCAGGTCGAGGTCGCTCATCATTTGCCCGCGATCGCCAGGCCGTCGACCAGGATGGACGGGCTGTTGCTGGCCCCGCGGATCTCCAGGTCGGACCCCACGACCAGCCGGCCGTAGATGTCGATCAGGTTGCCGGCGACGGTGATCTCGGTGACCGGATAGGCGACCTGGCCGTTCTCGAACCAGAAGCCCGAGCAGCCCACCGACCAGTCGCCGGTGTTGCCGTTCAGGGACGGGCCGAACATCGAGGTGATGAAGAGGCCGTCCTTGGCCTGGCCCATCAGCCCGGCCAGGTCGAGGTCGCCCGGCTCCAGCGTCAGATTGTGGGGCGAGACCCCGGGCGGGCCGGCCGAGCCGCGCGAC
Organism: Caulobacter sp. D5; assembly: GCF_003185805.1. GTDB lineage: Bacteria > Pseudomonadota > Alphaproteobacteria > Caulobacterales > Caulobacteraceae > Caulobacter. The sequence continues at coordinate 2,542 of NZ_QHJY01000121.1, read as the reverse complement.
GCATGTCCTGTCGTCTCCAGGTTCAGCTGGCGGGCGCTGGCGCTGTTGAGCAGCCAGGTGGTCAGCACGCCGTCGTCGATCAGGGCGCGGCGCACGGTGGCCACGCCCTCGTCGTCGAACGGGGCCGAGCCCAGGCCGCGCACGCGGTGCGGGTCTTCGGTCAGCTGGACGCCGGCGGCGAAGATCCGCTGGCCCAGCTTGTCCTTCAGGAACGAGGTGCCGCGGGCGATCGAGGGGCCGGAGATGGCGCCGATCAGCGGGCCGATCAGCGACATGGCCAGGCGGTTCTCGAAGATCACCGGGGCGGTGGTCGAGCCGATCTTGCGGGCGTTGAGGCGCGAGACGGCCTGGCGGCCGGCCTTGTCGCCGATGGCCTGGGGCGTCGGCAGGTCTTCGGCATGGCGCACCGAACGGCCTTCGCCGCCGCGCTCCATGCCCGCGCCCTCGCCGGCGATGGCCGAGGCCGACAGGCCAAAGCCCGTGGCCGCGTGCAGGCCCGAAAAGCCGTCGCTGGTGACTAGGCGCCAGGCCGTGGAGCTCCAGCTCGACGAGCCGCCGTCGGAATTGGTCACGCCCTCGACCGCGCGGGCGGCCTCTTCGGCCTCGCGGGCCTGGGTCTCCAGGGTCTCGGCGGTGGGCTCGTAGGCGTCGACCAGGTCGAGCTGCGGGAACGGGCCCTTGGCCAGGCGGTCGCGCGGCGCGAAGCCGGCATAGGGATCCTCGGGGGCCAGGCGGGCCATGGCCACGGCGCGCTCGATCAGCTTGGCCCGGGCCTCGGGGCTGACGTCGGAGCCGGAGACGGTGGCGCTGCGGCGGCCGACGAAGACGCGCAGGCCCAGGTCCTTGGCCTCCTCGCGCTCGACTTCCTCCAGCTCGCCCAGGCGTACGCCCACCGACAGGGATTGGCGCTCGGCGAACACGGCCTCGGCGGCGTCCGCCCCGGCCTTGCGCGCGGCGGCGACGACGTCATGCAACAGGTTTTCGTCCATGGGGCCTTATGACGAGCCGGGGCGGGCGGAGCAAGCGCCGCCGGCCCCGTGAAATTCAGGGAATGGCGTAGAACAGCAGGATCACGCCGCCGAAGACGTAGGCCAGCCAGGTGCAGATCATGCCGACGGCGCGCGGGATCGAGACGCCGCCGCTGCGCGACAGGCCCACGGCGTGGATCAGGCGGCCGGCGAACAGCACGAAGCCGACGCCGTGCACGGCGATGATCGGCGCGCCGACCACGGCCAGCACCGCCAGCACGCCCAGGCCCGTGGGGATGTATTCGCTGGCGTTGCCGAAGGCGCGGATGGCCTGGGCCAGCTCGGGAACGCCGCCGTCGCCCAGGGCCACCTTGTGCTTCTGGCGCAGGCGCACGACCAGCAGCGACAGCACCAGCAGCAGGAAGACGTGCAGGCCGGCCCAGAGGGCGGCGGCGTGGCCGGCGGCGGAAACGTCCATGGCGCGGACCTTTCGGAACAGAAAGCGGGGCCGCATATGGGCCCCGCTTCCGCCCGGAAGGCAACCGGTAACGTGGCGTAAGGTTGAGTACGGGGTCAGCGCAGGCTGTAGCCGCCGTCCGTGAACAGCGTCGTGCCCGTCGTGAAGCCGTTGGTCAGCAGGAACAGCACCGCCTGGGCGATCTCGTCCTCGCGGCCGGGGCGACCGACCAGCGAACCCTTGGCCTGGCTGGCGAAGGCGGCGTCGCGCACCTCGACCGGGCGGCGCGCCCAGAGGTCGCCGTCGATGGTGCCGGGGGCGATGACGTTTACCCGTAGGGGCGCGAGATCGACGGCCAGGCCGCGTCCGAAGGCCTCGATCGCGCCGTTGGCGGCGGCGTAGAGCGCCGCGCCCTTGGGCGGCCGGGCGCTGGCGGCGCCGGACATCAGCACCACCGAGCCGTCGGGCGACAGCTTCGGCGCGGCGGCGCGGACGCAGCGCACCTGGCCCCAGAACTTGCCGTCGAACGGCGAGGCGATGGCCGCCTCGTCGGGATGGTCGAACGGCGCGATCGTGTAGGTCGCGGCCGGGGTGAACAGGTGGTCGATGCGGTTGAGGGGCTCGAAGAACCGCGCGACGGAGGCGGCGTCGAAGAGGTCGATGGTCGCGGCCTGGGCGTTGGGGCCGAGCTTTTGTCGCGCCGCTTCCAGCCGGTCGGCCGAGCGTCCGCCGATCACCACGCGGCCGCCTTGGGCGGCGAACGCCTTCGCCGTGGCCAGCCCGATCCCCGAGCCGCCGCCGATCACCACCAGGGTTTTTCCATCATACTGCATGGCCGGAAGGCTAGGCGGCGGACGAGCGCGACGGAAACGACTTGAATTCCGATCATTCCGGACTTCAGTGCGGGAATGACCTTGCTTCCCTCCCTCGACCGCTATGGCGGCGTGCGGGCCTTCGTGGCCGTGGCCGAGCATGGCGGCTTCGCCGCCGCCGCGCCGAGCCTGGGCCTGTCGCCCTCGGCCGTAGGCAAGGCGGTGCAGCGGCTGGAGGCGCGGCTGGGCGTGCGGCTGCTGGCCCGCACCACCCGCAGCGTCGCCCTGACCGAGGACGGCCGGCT
>NZ_QHJY01000120.1 GCF_003185805.1 Caulobacter sp. D5 | reverse complement strand
GCGCGTCGAAGCGCAGGATCTGGCCCTTGATCGGAGTCAGGGCCGAAAGCTCCGGCGCCAACCCATCGTCGCCCGCGCCGGTCGCAACGACCAGGGCCTCGAAGGCCAGGACCGCGCCGTCGTCCAGGGTCAGCCGCCCCTCCGCGAAGGCGGTCGCCGCGCGGGGATCGAAGACGGCGCCCGCTTCCGAAGCGGCGTCACGCAGGGTCGCCAGGGCCAGGCGTGCGTCCAGCCGCCAGTCCTCGTCGCTGAACAGGCCCTGGGGCGTACGCGAAAAGTCCGCGCCGGCCTCGACCAGGGCGGCCTCCACCTCGGCCAGGAACGCCGGCTCGCCCTCGATGAAGAGACCGCCGCGATCAAGCGCGATCCCCAGCCCCTCGGCAAAGGCCGCCCAGCGGTCGCGGCCGCGCCGCAGCACCGGCATGTGGCCGCGCGACACCGGATCGAACACCGCCTCGGCCGCCGGCGCCAGCATGCCCGCGGCCACGCCGGAGGCGTTGTCGCCCGGCGCCGCAGGGTCGAACACCGTCACCTGGAAGCCGAGTCGGGAGAGAATCAGCGCCGTCGCCGACCCGAAGGCCCCGGCTCCGGCCACCGCCACGGGCGCGCCTGACTGCAAAATCATGGGCGGCAGACACCGCCGGGCGACCGAAAGGTCAAGTCCGAATGCCTTTGCGTCGTCCAGACGACGTTTCGGGGCCCGCTTTTGTGTCGAGTTAGCGACATGCGACGTCGTGGCGACGTGACGGAATACGATCAGCGGTCTATTCTGCCCATTAAACAACCGCACCACGTGCATCGCGGTCCGCCGAGGACGAGACAGAATGACCCAGAAGCCCGCCGTCGATCCCGCCCATCCCGTCGACATCTATGTGGGCGCCCGTATGCGGATTCGACGCAAGGTCCTCGGCCTGAGCCAGACGCAGCTCGCCGACGCCCTGGGCATCACCTTCCAGCAGATCCAGAAGTACGAGCGCGGCGCCAACCGCATCAGCGCCAGCAAGCTTTATGACGCCGCTCGCCTGCTGCAGTCGCCGGTGTCCTACTTCTTCGAAGGCCTGGACGAGACCGACAACGGCGAGGACGACGGCGTCGCCCAGCGCATGACCCAGTTCGTGGCCACGCCCGAGGGTCTGGAACTGGCCGACCTTTTCCCCCGTCTCGGCGACCGTCGCCTGCGCCGCCGCGTGGTCGATCTGGTCAAGGCCATGGTGGACGACGATCCGGCCTGAGGCCGGGCTCCGTTCCACGCGCTAGTCCCAATTCCATGCCTTCCTCACCCTTGTGGCGAGGAAGGCGGTCTTTGGGCATGTGGAGAGCTAAGCCCTCTCCCTACAGCGCCGCCCGCAGGGTCAGCCCACCCACCCAGGCGTCCGGGATCGACCCCGTCGCCCCCGGGCGGCGGATGAACTGCAGGTTCGGTCGCACCACCAGCCATCCCGTCGCCTGGGCCGCATAGAAGGCCTCGATCGAACTCTCGCTGGTCTGCACCCCGCTCCAGTCCCCGGTCAGGGTCGCCCGCTCGCGCTGGGCGTCTTCCAGCCGCTCATTGACCCGGACATAGGCGACGGCGACGCCGGCCTTGTCCTTCGGACGGCTGGCGAACGGCGCGGTGCGCACCAGGCCGGCGCTGTAGAAATGGCTGTAGCGCGCCGTCGAGCGATCGAAGGCCAGGGCGTTGGCGAAGACGCTCAAGGCCGCCGGTCCCTTGCGCCAGACCATCTGTTCGCCCATCGCCCAGGCGCCCCAGCGGCTGTCCTCCAGCGCCGGGCTCGTGCCGTTCAGCACGTACGACCGGCCCAGGGCGTCGCTGTAGACGTTCGAGCGCTCGGCGGTCTCGTAGTAGCCGCCCACATGATAGAAGCCCGGCAGGCTGCCTGGTCCCTTGTCGGGCTTGGTCCAGCCGATCTCGACCGGCAGCAGCACGCCGTTGGAGTCGATGGCCAGGTTCCAGCCCTTGTTCTCCAGAACACGGTAGGCGTTGACCTCGTAGACACCGGCCGTGACCGTCCAGTCCTTGGCCGGCCGCAGCCGCGCCCGGGCCGCCCAACGCGGGGCCGGATAGCCCGAGAAGCCGCTGTTGTAGAGCAGCGCCGGCGAGCGCGGGCAGAAGGCGAAGTTCTGGAAGTTGCAGTTCAGGGCCGACGAGCCGAAGTCGTCGCCGGTGTGCATCAGGCCGGCCTTCACGTTGAACTTGTCGCCAGCGAAGCCCTGCGCCCAGGTCAGTTCCGAGATGCGGAAGTCCATGCCCGCGCCGTAGAGCTCCTGCACCATGAAGAGGTTGCCGACGCCCTCGGTCGAGAGGTTGCGGCCGGTGCGCTCCTCGACGGCGATGTTGACCACCGCGCCGTCGATCCCGGCCAGCTTGCTCATGTCGAGCACGGCGCGGGCGTTGAGTTCCTGGGTGTAGCCCCCGACGCCGCCGCCCTCCTTGCCGCCCGACAGGGTCAGGGCGCTTTCCGAGGCATAGCCCAGGCTGAGGGTCACGCCCTTGGCCTTGAGCCGCGAACGCAGGCCGCCCCAGTCGCCGGTCAGGGTGGAGCGGACCTTCCAGTCCGATTGAACGGGCTCGGCCGCTTGCGCCGCACCGGTCAAAGCCAGCACGGAGGGCGCCAGCATCGAGGCGGCCAGCATCAGGATCCGCGACATGGAACCTCCTTCGCGGTCCGGCAGGATCCGCGTCTTAAAAAGTCGATGGGGGACCGGGCTCCGCCGTTGGGGGCACGCGGAGCCCGGTCGTTCAGCGCGCCAGGGGGGATGGCGCGCTGAAGCTGGACGTCGCGCCGCCGGCCGAGGTGGCCGTGGCGGTCAGGGACTGGGCGGACAGGTCCTTGGGCAGCGGGATGGCGAAGCGCGCCTCCCCGTCGGCATTGGCGGCGACCACCTGGTCGGCGACGAAGTTTTCGCCCTGCGAGGACTCGGCCGTGCGGTTGGCGAACAGTTCGATGGTGACGGTCTGGCCGGGCGCGGCCTTGACCGCGCCCTCGGCGGCGCCCGCCTTGACGCCCTCGATGACCGGCGCGGCCTGGCCGCCGTTGGGCAGGCCCTGGCAGGGCTGCGCCTCGGGACAGATGCGGGCCATCTTGCTGGTGTCGGTCGAGACGCCGTAGCCGCGCTTGCCCACGAAGCTGGCGTGCTCCAGGCCCGGCAGGCCCAGGACGATCCCGCCCTTGGCCAGCTTGGGATCGCAGCTGCCCCCGGCCGAGCAGCGGCTGATCGGGGCCGCGTTGGCGAAGATGCGGTTGCGGCTGATGCGATTGGCGGTCGCGCCGGCCTCGGACCGCACGGCCACGCCCACGGCGTTGCCGTTGATGACGTTGCCGTCGACGATGTTGCCGTCGCCGGTCAGGCTGATCCCGAAGCCGTTGGCCCGGAAGACGTTGGCGCCGAGATAGTTGCGGCTGCCCCAGTTGATCTGCAGGCCATCGGTGTAGTTCTGGAAGAGGTTGCGCACGACGGTGTTGTCGTTGCCGCGCAGGATCTCGATGCCCTGCGAGGGCTCCAGATTGTCCTCGCCGGCGTCGAACACGTTGTCGGCCACCAGGTTGAAGGCCGCGCCGCGGGTCAGCTCCAGCCCGTCGCCGTTCTCGTAGAAGACGTTGCGCAGCACCTTGTTGTTGATCGTGGTGGTGGCGGTCGAGCCGCCCTGCCCGTCGTCGCCGCTGAACATCACCCCGGCCCCGCCGATGTTCCGCACGAAGCGGTTGTCGTGGAAGACCGAGTTGCTGGTCCGCAGCACCAGCACGCCGATGCAGAAGTTGCGCACCTCCAGGCCGGTCAGCTCGACCTCGCGGGTGTCGATCAAGGCCAGGCCCGGCTTGGTGGTGGTGCGAATGTTGGTGCCGTACTCGGCCGGATTGGCGCCGGGGCAGTCCTTGAGGTCGCGCTTGACGTAGCCCGAGCCGTCGATGACAGCGTAGCGGCCGTCGGCCTTCCAGGCCGTGCCCTCGATCTTCACCGGCCCCTTGATGGGCGGCAGCGGCGAATCGATGCGCAGCTCGATGGCGCCCAGACCGGTCGGCACGATCTCGATGCGGTAGCGGCCGGGCGCGGCGTTGCTGGTCTCGAGCGCCCAGCGCAGCGAACCGGGCTGGCCGTCGTCGGCGGGACGGTCGACCTTCAGCACTTCGCGCGTATCAGGCGTGACCGCGGTCTGGGCCGGGGCCGCCGCCGGAAGGATGGCGGCGACGGCGGCGAGCAGGAGGAGCTTTCGCATGGCGTCTTCCTTGTGGTTTTGCGTCAGGCCGAAGCCAGGGCGCGCGGGGCGTGCCGGCGGATGAGCGCCAGGCTGACGAGGGTGAAGGTCATGGTCAGGGCGATGGCGCCGAAATAGGCCGCGCCTCCGGTCGAGACGACCGCCGCCCCGACGAAGGAGCTGACGATCGCGCCCAGGCGTCCGACGGCGGCGGTGGCGCCGACGCCCGTGGCCCGCACCGCGGCCGGATAGACCTGGGCGGCCAGGGCGTAGAGCGTGGTCTGCACGCCGTTGATGAAGGCCCCCGCGACGAACAGCCCGGCCATCAGTCGGGTCGCTCCGTGACCGGCGTCCAGCGGGGTCAGGGCCAGCAGGGCGCACGAGATCACCGCGCCGCCCGCCATGACCAGCATCGAGACCCGCGAGCCGTAGCGCAGGATCGCCCAGGCCCCGGCCACCGCGCCCAGCACGCCGCCGAGATTGAAGGCCGCCAGGCCGTTGCTCGACACGGCCAGGTCGAAGCCCGAGGCCGACAGCATCGACGGCGCCCAGCTGAACACGACATAGGTCGACAGGATGCAGAAGAAGAACGCGCCCCACAGGGCCACGGTGTCGAGACGGAAGGCCTGATCGAACAGCTGGCCGAACGAGGCGCGCTTCACGGGGGTCTCGCCGTGGTCGGTAAAGCCGGCGCCGTTGTGGGCGTGACCCATGCGGGCCATGACCTTGTCCAGCTCGCCGGCGCGGCTCGGACGGCCGGCGAGGTAGCGCGGCGATTCCGGCAGCCACACCGCCAGCACGCCGGTCAGGATCAGCGGCGCGATGCCGCCCATGATGAACAGCGCCCGCCAGCCGAGGCTCGGCAGGGTGTGGGCGGCGATCAGGCCGCCGACCAGGCCGCCCAGCGGGATGCAGACGATGCCCAGGGTCACCGCCAGGCTGCGGCGGCGGGTGGGGCTGAACTCGGCGATCAAGGTGGTGGCGTTGGGCATGGCCGCGCCGAGGCCAAAGCCCGAGATGGTCCGCAGCACGCCCAGCCAGACGAGGTTCGGCGCGAAGGCCGAGGCCAGGGTGGAGACGCCGAACAGGGCCACCGCCGCGATCAGCGCCGTGCGCCGTCCGGCCCGGTCGCCGAGCATGCCGCCCAGGGCCGTGCCCAGGCTCATGCCCAGGAAGCCGATGGCGAAGATCGGGGCGAAGGCTGCGCGGCTGACGCCCCATTCCTTGACGATGGCCGGAATGGCGAAGCCCAGCACCTGGTTGTCGAAGCCGTCGAGGATCACCGCCAGGGCGGTCATGAACAGAACGAGCTTCTGGTAGCCGCCCCACGGGCCGTGATCGAGCAGCGGGCCGATCTCGACCGGCTTGGAAGCCAGTTGGGAGGATTGGGACATGGCGGCGTTCCTCAAACGATCGAGACGATCTTGCCGGCCGCTTCGCGCAGCACCGGCAGGACGGTGTCGATCAGTTGCTGGGGCGTGGTGCGGCTGGCGTGGGTGGAGACGTTGATCGCCGCCGCCACCCGTCCGGTGCGGTCGCGCAGCGGCACGGCGATGGACAAAAGGCCGATCTCCAGCTCCTGGTCGGTCAGCGACCAGCCCTGCTGGGCGGTGCGCTTCAGGATCGCCCGCAGTTCCTCGGTGTCGGTGACGGTGTTGGGGGTCAGTTTCTCGAAGGCGCGGCCTTCGAGCATGCGGTCCAGTTCGGCCGGCGGCAGATGCGCCAGCAGCATGCGGCCCATCGAGGTGTGGAAGGCCGGCAGGCGGCTGCCCACCCTAAGGCCGACGGTCATGATCCGGCTGGCGGCGACCCGGGCGACATAGACGATCTCGTCGCCGTCCAGGACGCTGGCCGAGCACGACTCGCCGATGCGGCGGGTGACGTCGGTCAGCACGGTCTGCGCCGACTCCCACATGCCCAGAGTCGACAGATAGGCGAAGCCGAGATCCAGCACCCGAGGAGCCAGACCGAAGGTCTTGCCGTCGCTGAAGGCGTAGCCCTCGTCCACGAGCGTCAGAAGGAAGCGGCGGGCGGCGGCGCGGGTCAGGCCCGTGCGCTCTGCCACCTGGCTCAGCGTCATCCTGGGATGATCGGCGTCGAAGGCCCGGATCACGTCGAGGCCGCGGGCGAACGCCTGCACGTAGTCCTTGCCTGGGGCCGAAGCCGTCACGTTTCTCACCCTTTTTGTCATCTTTGTCAGAGATTTCGACATTTGTGCGCAATGCGAACATTTGTGCGAAATTTCGATGTCGGGGATTGAAAGCGCAAAACGAAGCCGACCGCAAGCGCCGTGTCTTCCCCAACGGAAACTTCCAGATCCGTCAAAAACGGCGGGTGCGGAGATCCCCTCTCCGGCTCTGCTTCAATCGGCCGCAGCGCAAAACAGCGTTCGTTCAGGAGATATGAAGCGCAGCGGAGGCAGGTTGCTCGCCTCCAGATAGCGACGCGTTCCGATGCTCGAACAAGACCGATTGGCGGCCCTGGCCTCCTACCGCATCCTCGACACGGCTCCCGAGCCGTCGTTCGACCAGTTGACCGCCTTCGCCGCGGAACTGTTCGGCGCGCCCATCGCCCTGATCTCGCTGGTCGACGAGCACCGGCAGTGGTTCAAGTCGCGCCACGGGCTGGACGCTGAATCCACCCCGCGCGAGCTGGCCTTCTGCGACCACGCTCTGCGCCAGGAACCGCATTCGGTGATGGTCGTCGAGGACGCCACTCGCGACCCCCGTTTCGCCGCCAATCCCCTGGTCACCGGCGCGCCGGACATCCGCTTCTACGCCGGCGCGGTGCTCAGCGATCGCGACGGCGCCAATCTCGGCACGCTCTGCGTCATCGACACCGATCCCCGCCCGCGGCCCAGCGACGACGAACTCGACCGCCTGCGCATCCTGGCCGACGCGGTCGTGGCCCGCATGGAGAAGAGCCGCGCCGAGCGCCAGGCCGCCGAGCAGCGCCGCATCCTGTCGATGACCGAGACCATCTCTGGCGTCGGCCACTGGCGCTGCGACCTGGTGAACCGCACCATCGGCTGGTCGGACGAGGTCTATCGGATCTATGGCCGCGATCCGGCGCAGTTCACGCCGACCTTCGACAACTGGCTGGAGATGTACCATCCCGACGACCGCGCGGCCGCCCAGGCGCGCGCCCATCAGGTGGTCGTCGACCGGACGGTGATCGAGCACGAGGTGCGCCTGCTGCGCGCCGACGGCGCCATCCGCCAGGGCCATTCGCGCGCCACCTGCGAGCTCGACGAGAACGGCCGCGTGATCGCCGTCTTCGGCGTGCTGCGCGACATCACCGAGGAACGCGCCCTGCGTCGCAAGCTGGAAGCCAGCGAAGCGCGCGCCCGCCGCATCGTCGCCGACGCCTACCAGGCCATCGTCAGCATGGACGAGCATGGCGTCGTCACCGACTGGAACCGCTTCGCCGAGACCACCTTCGGCTGGCGCGCCGAGGAGGCGATCGGCCGCCGCCTGGCCGACCTGATCATCCCCGAAGGCCTGCGCGAGTCCCACCAGCGGGGCCTGCAGCGCTTCCTCTCCACCGGCGAGGGCGTGGTCCTGGACCAGCGGATCGAGGTCCCGGCCGTGCGTCGCGACGGCTTGAGCTTCCCGATCGAACTGGCGATCAGCGCCGCCCGCAGCAACGACGGCTGGCAGTTCACCGCCCTGATGCACGACATCAGCGCCCGCAAGGCGCAGATGGAGGAGTTCGAGACCGCCTTCCACAGCGCCTCGGTCGGCATGGCCTTGGTCACGCTCGACGGCGGCTTCAACAAGATCAACGCCGCCTTCTGCGGCATCGTCGGCTACGACGAGGCCGAGATGCTGCGGACAGATTTCCAGACGATCACCTACCCGGCCGACCTCGACAAGGATCTGTCGCTGCTGAGCCGGCTGATCGACGGCGAGATCACCAGCTACGCCATGGACAAGCGCTATCTCCACAAGGAAGGGCGCATCGTCTGGGTGCACCTGTCGGTGTCGCTGGTCCGGGCGCCCGACGGCTCTCCCCGGCACTTCATCGCCCAGGTCCAGGACCAGACGGTCCGGGTCGAGGCCCAGGAAGCCCTGGAGCGCCAGACCCTGGAACTGGCCGCCATGGCCACCCAGCTGGCCTCGGCGCGCGACGCCGCCGAAAGCGCCAACCACGCCAAGGCCGAGTTCCTGGCCAATATGAGCCACGAGCTGCGCACGCCGCTGAACGGGGTGATCGGCTTCTCGCGGCTGCTGGCCGAAAGCCCCAATCTCGGGCTCGAGGACCGTCGGCGCGCCGAGCGGGTGCGCGGCGCCGGCGAGGCGCTGAACGCCCTGATCAACGACGTGCTCGACTTCTCCAAGCTCGAGGCCCGCGCCGTCACCCTGGAAAGCGATCCCTTCTCGCTGAAGGACACGATCGTCGAGACCACGGCGATGGTGGAGACCCAGGCTGGCGAGCACCAGGTCGACCTGCGCATCGTGGGCGACCTCGACGGCCGCTATGTCGGCGACCGCCATCGCCTGCGCCAGGTGCTGCTGAACCTGCTGTCCAACGCCGTGAAGTTCACCCGTCAGGGCACGGTGACCACCCGCGTCGAGCTCCTCGGCTGCGAAGGCGGCCGCGCCCGGCTGCGAGTCAGCGTCGAGGACAACGGCGTCGGCATCGCGCCTGACAAGCTGGACCGCCTGTTCAAGCGCTTTTCCCAGACCGACAGCTCGGTGACCCGCACCTTCGGCGGCACGGGCCTGGGCCTGGCCATCTCGCGCGAGCTGGTCGAGCTGATGGGCGGGCGCATCTGGGTCGAGAGCGAGGTCGGCGAAGGCTCGACCTTCGCCTTCGAGATCGCCCTGCCCCTGGCCCATGGCGAGGCCGCGACGCCGTCGGCCGAGGCCTCGGTCCGCGCCGTCTTCCCCGGCCGCCGCATCCTGCTGGTCGACGACGTCGAGCTGAACCGCGAGCTCTTCCGCGAACTGCTGGAGCGTCGCGGCTGCACGGTCGAGACCGCCGCCGACGGGGCCGAGGCCCTGAAGGCGCTGGAAAACGCCGCCTTCGACCTGGTGCTGATGGACGTCCACATGCCGGTGATCGACGGCCTGACGGCGACGCGCGAACTGCGCCGCCGCGGCCTGACGACCGCCCCGGTGCTGGCCCTGACCGCCAGCGGCGCCCCCCAGCAGATCGCCGCCTGCCTGGACGCCGGCATGGTCGGTCATCTGCTCAAGCCGCTGAGCGAGCGCGACCTCGACCAGGCCCTGACCCATCATCTGTCCCAGCATCCGGGGGGCGCCGGTTTCGTCGCCGAGCGCTCGGCGCAGGACGCCGACGAGGCCACCACCCGCAAGGCCCTGGCCGCCACCATGGGCGCGGCGCGCACCGCCCGTCTGGCCGGCATGCTGCGCCAGCAGCTGGACGCCCGCTTCCTCGACGAGGCGCCCGAGGTGCTGCGCGAGGACGCCCACCGCCTGGCGGGATCGGCCGGCATCCTCGGCTTCATGCAGCTCAGCCACATGGCCGCCGACCTGGAGACGGCCTGCGTCGAGGACCTGCCGCTGGACGAGCCGCTGGCGCGCCTGCGGGCCGGCGTCCGGCGGGCCCGGGCCGATCTCGACGCCTGGATCGAGGACCTGTCGCGACAGGCGGCCTGACGCCAAGCATCGGTGAAGTTGCAGGCCGTCGAGCCGCAGGTCTATGGTGAGCGCCAGACCCTTCGGGAGAGCCTCTTCATGCGCCGCTCCGTCACCGTCCTCAGCGCCCTGATCCTGACCGCAGCCCTTACTGCGCCAGCCCTGGCGGCCGACACCGCCAAGACCAAGCCGTCCCGGCGCGAAGGCTGCTTCTTCGCCGACCAGGTGCGCGGCTATCAGGTCATCGACGCCAGGACGATCAACGTCAACATCCGCCAGGACGAGGCCTATCAGCTGACGCTGATGCGCTCGGCCTTCGACCTGGAGACCTCCACCCGCATCGGCGTCAAGTCGCGCGTCGGCTCGTGGATCTGCTCGCCGCAGGACGCCTCGGTGGTCGTCCCCGAGACCAACGGATCGGGCCGCTACCAGGTCCGCGAGATCCGCCGGCTGACGCCCGAGGAATATGCCGAGGCCTGGCCGCGACTGAAGAAGAAGCCGAAATCCTGACCGTCCGCGCGGTCGCCACAATCGGCCGCAAATCGGCAATGCGGCGATAAAATCGCCGGTTTATGATCACCCCTCGTCCAGCTTGGGAGAGCCTCGCATGCGCCGCTCCGTCTCCGTTCTCAGCGCCCTGGTCCTGACGGCGACCGTGACCCTGGCGAATTGGGCCGCGCCGGCCCTGGCCCAGACCCCCGCCCCAGAAGCCGCCCCCGCTCCCGCCGCCAAGGCCAAGCCGACCAAGTCGTCCGGCCGCGAAGGCTGCTTCTTCGCCGACAACATCCGCGGCTATCAGGTCGTCGACGACAAGACCCTGAACGTCGAGATCAGCCGCAAGGAAGTCTACGAACTGAAGCTGTTCTATTCTTCGTTCGACCTCGACACCGCCCTGCGCATCGGCATCAAGTCGCGCGGCAGCTCCTGGATCTGCTCGCCGCTCGACGCCGAGGTGATCGTGCCCGAGACGATCCGCCACTCCTATCCGATCCAGTCGATCCGCCGGCTGACGCCCGAAGAGGTGGAAAAGGCCTATCCGCCGCTGAAGAAGAAGCAGCCGAAGTCGTAAGGCTTCCGGCGGACCCGCCTTTCGAAAGCGCTTGCCGGAGCGCGCGCCGGCGGGACATCTATGTCTCGCCGCAGCGGCGTCGGGG
>NZ_QHJY01000119.1 GCF_003185805.1 Caulobacter sp. D5 | reverse complement strand
GCGCTCGCCGCCGCCGGCGCGGGCCTGCTCACGACGACGATCCAGCTCTTCGAGGATGTGCTGCAAGGAAGACTCCGGCCCGGTGCGTGAACGTCGCAAAGATCGGATTTTGCGGGCTTGGGGGCTGAAGGCTCAAGGAAATTGAGGTTTCGGCGAGGGCTTGCGAACTTGCATCTTGTGAAATAGCAAAGTTGCGAAATGGGAGAGAAGCTGTTCATCGGGCCGCGCCTGCGGCTGCTGCGCCAGGCCAAGGGCTGGAAGCTGGAGGGCTGCGCCGCCCAGCTGGGCCTATCGGCCAGCTACCTGTCGCAGATCGAGGCCAACCAGCGGCCGGTCACCGCCCGGGTGCTGATCGACGTCATGCGGGTGTTCGAGGTCGACGCCGCCTCGCTGGACGCCGCCGACGACCAGCGCCTGATCGCCGACCTGCGCGAGGCCAGCGCCGACGTGGCCAGTGATCCGCCCAGCCTGTCGGAGATCAAGGCGGCGGTGGCCAATACGCCCAACCTCGCCAAGGCCTACCTGGATCTCCACCGCGCCTATCGCCGGCTCGACGAGCGGCTGAAGGCGACGGAGGAGGCCGTGTCGCTGGACGAGCGCGGGGCGGCCAGCGCGCTGCTGCCCTACGAAGAGGTGCGCGACTTCTTCCACTACAAGAACAACTACATCCACAGCCTCGACATCGCCGCCGAGGCCCTGGCGGGCGAGATCGGCGGGGGCGGCGAGCGGGCGCTGGAGGCGTATCTCGCCGGTCTCGGCGTTCGCGTGGCCCGCAGCGGCGAGGCCGACCTGCTGCGCCACTGGGACGCCGCGTCGCGGACCGTGACCGTGGGCGCGGCCCACCCCGAGGCCACTCGCAGCTTCCAGCTGGCCTACCAGATCGCCGCCCTGACCCTGTCCGACATCGTCGAGGCCGAGCTGGCGGCGGCGGGTTTTCGCAGCGACAGCGCCGCCAAGGTCTGCCGAACGGGCCTGCTGAACTACGCCGCCGGCGCCCTGGTGCTGCCCTATGAGCGGTTCCGCGAGGCGGCGCGGGCGGCGCGGCACGACATCGAGCGGCTGGCGCTGAGCTTCCAGACCAGCCTGGAGCAGGTATTCCACCGCCTCTCGACCTTGCAGCGGCCGGGCGCGCGGGGCGTGCCGTTCTACTTCGTGCGGCTGGACCGGGCCGGCAACATCACCAAGCGCCACAGCGCCACGCGCCTGCAGTTCGCCCGCTTCGGCGGGGCCTGCCCGCTGTGGAACGTCCACGACGCCTTCGCCCGGCCCGACGCCTGGCTGGTGCAACTGGCCCAGATGCCGGACGCGACGCGCTACATCTGCCTGGCGCGGGGGGTGGTGAAGCCGTCGGGGGCCTATCGCCAGGCCGAGCGGCGCTACGCCCTGGGCCTGGGCTGCGAGGCCCGCTACGCCGACCAGCTCGTCTATGCCGACGGGCTGGACATGGCCGGCCCCTCGGCGCCGATCGGCGTCAGCTGCCGGATCTGCGAGCGCGACGACTGCTCCCAGCGCGCCTTCCCGCCGGTGGACCGGGCCTTCGAGGTGTTCGAGGACGACAGGCGGTGGGTGCCGTTCTCGCTGCGGGGCTGAAGCCGCTCCAACCCGCGTCATCCCGGGCGTAGCGAAGCGGAGACCCGGGACCCAGGGGCCGCCGCAATGCTTTGGCGATCGTCTGGGCGGCGAACCTAAACGCTGCGCCCGGTCCCCCTGGGTCCCGGATAAGCGCTGCGCGCTTTCCGGGATGACGAGGATGGGGAGGCGAAGAACCCTACGCCTCGATATCCACGTCCTTGGTTTCCTTCAGGAACAGGATGCCGATCACCGCCGTCACCCCGGCCACCGCGATCGGGTACCAGAGCCCGTAGTAGATGTTGCCCGTGGCCGCGACCATGGCGAAGGCCGTGGTCGGCAGGAAGCCGCCGAACCAGCCGTTGCCGATGTGGTAGGGCAGGCTCATCGAGGTGTAGCGGATGTTGGTCGGGAACATCTCGACCAGCATGGCCGCGATCGGGCCGTAGACCATGGTGACGTAGATCACCAGCAGGCTCAGGACGAACACCACCAGCGGCTTGTTGACCTTGGCCGGGTCGGCCTTGGCCGGATAGCCGGCGGACTTCAGGGCGTCGGCGAGCTTGGCCTCCCAGGCCTTCTTGGCGGCGGCGAACTCGGCCTTCGGCAGGGTCTCGCCGCGGAACGAGGGCAGGGTGGCGCCGCCGATGCGGACCTCGGCGGTCTCGCCGGCCGCGGCCGGCTGGTTGTTGTAGCTGACGCCGGCCTTGGCCAGGTAAGACTTGGCCAGGTCGCAGGAGGTGTTGAACACCGTCTTGCCGATCGGGTCGAACTGGAACGAGCAGTCGGCCGGGTCGGCGACCACGGTCACCGGGGCCGAGGCGGTGGCGGCGGCCAGCTGCGGATTGGCGGCGCTGGTCAGGGTCTTGAACAACGGGAAGTAGGTCAGGGCGGCCAGGGCGCAGCCCAGCATGATGATCGGCTTGCGGCCGATCTTGTCCGACAGCCAGCCGCAGACCACGAAGAACGGCGTGCCGATCAGCAGGGCGATGGCGACCAGGGTGTTGGCCAGGGCGCCGTCGACCTTGAGCATCTTCTCGATGAAGAACAGGGCGTAGAACTGGCCGGTGTACCAGACCACGGCCTGGCCGGCGGTCAGGCCTACCAGAGCGAGAATGACGATCTTCAGGTTGCCCCAGCGGGCGAAGCTGTCCTTCAGCGGCTGCTTGGTGCCCTTGCCCTCGTCGACCATCTTCTGGAACGACGGGCTCTCCGACAGCTGCAGGCGGATCCACAGCGACACGCCCAAGAGGGCGATCGAGATCAGGAACGGAATGCGCCAGCCGAAGGCCTGGAAGGCGTCCTCGCCGACGGTCGAGCGGGTGGCCAGGATCACCACCAGGCTCAGGAACAGGCCGAAGGTCGCGGTGATCTGGATGAAGCTGGTGTAGAAGCCGCGACGCCCGTGCGGAGCGTGCTCGGCCACATAGGTCGCCGCCCCGCCGTACTCGCCGCCCAGGGCCAGGCCCTGGATCAGGCGCATCACCACCAGGGCGATGGGCGCGATCACGCCGATCTGCTCGTAGCTGGGCAGCAGGCCGACGACGAAGGTCGACAGGCCCATCAGCAGCATGGTGACGAGGAAGGTGTTCTTGCGGCCCCAGAGGTCGCCCAGGCGCCCGAACACCAGGGCCCCGAACGGCCGCACCGCGAAGCCGGCGGCGAAGGCCAGCAGGGCGAAGATGTAGCCCGTGGTCTCGTTCACGCCCGAGAAGAAGTGGTGGGTGATATAGGTCGCCAGCGAGCCGTACAGGTAGAAGTCGTACCACTCGAAGACCGTGCCCACCGACGCCGCGCCGATGACCAGGGCGTCCTTGCGCTCCACGACCTTACCGTCCTTAGCGCCAGACGTCGCAGCGGCGTCAGCCATATCCCTCATCTCCTCCTAGGTCGCCGTCTCTATGCGGCGTTGTGGTTGAGTGCAGGTATGGCAGGCCGTGGCGCCGCTACGGAAGGGGAACTTTCGGGGAACGTCGGGTTCCGAACGGTGATTTTTCGGCTTGACGGGTTACCGGTAGCAAGTCTTGCGGGGCTTGCCGTCCCGCATGCTGGAATCAGGCCTTGGCGGGGGTCTCCCTGGCGATGGCGCGCTTTTCACGCGAGGCGATCCGCCGACCGACGAGGGCGGCCAGGGCCTCGTCGAGCATCGGATAGGCGAAGCGGAAGCCGGCGTCGCGGGCCGCCGCCGGCAGCACCTTCTGGCCGCTCAGCAGCAGCTCGTCGGCAAAGGGGCCGAGCGCCGTCCGCAGCGGCCAGGCCGGGGCGGGGAGCAGGGCGGGACGGTTCAGCGCCCGGCCCAGGGCGGCGGCGAAGGCGCGGTTGGTCACCGGCCGCGGGGCCGTGGCGTTGACCGCGCCCTTCCACTGCGGGGTGGCGATGGCGTGGGCGATCATCCGCACCACGTCGTCCAGGTGGATCCAGCTCATCCAGTGGCGGCCCGTCCCGAACGGCCCGCCCAGGCCGAATTCGAACGGCGTCAGCATCCGCGAGAGCATGCCGCCTTCGGTGGACAAGACGAGGCCGATGCGCAGGCGCACCACCCGCACGCCATGGGCCCCGGCGCGGATCGCGGCCTTCTCCCACAGGGCGCAGATGAAGCGGGAGAAGCAGGGCTGGCCGCCGTCCGCTTCGGTGAGCGGCTCGTCGCCGCGCAGGCCGTACCAGCCGATGGCCGAGCCGCTGACCAGCACCTGGGGCTTCTTGTCCAGCCGGGCGATCAGGGCGACCACGGCCTTGGTGGTGCGCACGCGCGAGCGGACGATGCGGCGGCGCTTGGCGATCGTCCACAGGCCGTCGGAGATCGGCTCGCCGGCCAGGTTGACGACGGCGTCCAGCCGCGTGTCGTCGGCGATCTGGGCAAGATCGGTGACGATGCGGATCGGGGCGGGCAGGGCGGCGGCGTTGGCGCGGTCGCGGGTCAGCACGGTCACCTCGTGGCCGGCCCCGACCAGGGCCGCGACCAGGCGGGCGCCGATCAGGCCGGTGCCGCCGGTGACCAGGATGGCGCGTCGCGGCGGGATGGCGGCGACCAGCGGGGTCGGGTCATCGACGGCGATCCGCGCCGTCCGCCCGGCGGCCGCCAGGTCGCGCAGGCCGCTGACGACCACGCCGACGGCGGCGACAGCGCAGAGGATGCTCCAGACGCCATGGAAGGCGGGAACGACGCCGGTCGGCCGTCCGGCCCAGCCCAGCAGCAGCGGCGTCAGTATGGCCAGCACCACCCCGTAGTTCAGGGTCAGCAGGGTGTGCAGCACCCGCTCGCTGGCCGGCAGCCTGCGGGTGCGGTCCTCCTCGACGAAGTCCCACAGGGTGATGACCAGCTCGCCCGCCATCAGGGCCAGCAGGGCGATCGCCCAGGCGCCTTCGGGACGGCTCCAGCCCAGGGCGGCGAACATCACCCCATAGGCCAGGTTGCGCACGCCGTGCAGGACGAGCTCGCTCTTCTGCGACGGCTTCCAGGCCAGGCGCTGGGTCAGTTCGTGGTGGTAGAGCGTGTCGAAGCCGCCCATGGCCACCTGCACGAAGACCAGGATCCAGATCAGGTCGGTCATTGGGTCACCTCCAAGGGGTAGGTCGCGGCGCGTTCGCGGAACACGCCGACCTGGCGCATCACCTCGCCCAGCAGGGGGTGATGCAGGCGAAGGACGAAGTCGAAGCGCCCGTCGGTGCGGTCCACATGGCTGATGGTCAGCTCGCCGGGCGCCAGCCAGGCCGGCAGCCGCAGGCGCATGGGGCCAAGAGCGAGGAAGTAGTGGTCGCTGTGGAAGTGCAGGGCGCGCGCGTCGGCGCTGACGGCCAGGGCGATGCCGAAGCCGCCGCCGAGATATTCCTCCAGCCCCGTGGGGCCGGCGAACCGCTTGCTGCTGTGGATCACCTGCGGGAAGCCATGGGCGCGGCCGTACATCCGGGTCCAGAACTGGCCGCCGGCCTCGTGGTCCTCGGTGACGGTGACCACAGCCGCCACGCCCAGGTCGTCGCCCAGGGGCAGGGGCGCGCCGATCAGGCGGCACAGCTGGGCCAGGATCCAGCCGGCGGCGTTGCGGTGGCTCTCGACGATCTCGCCGGCGTAGGTGACGGCCAGGCCGGGCGCCATCCGCTTGCTGAACCGCTCGCGCACCACCGGCGGCAGGCCGGTCCAGGCCTCCGTCCCCAGCAGGGCGGCGAAGCGCAGGTCGTGAAGCATATCCGGCGCGGCCGTCGGCGGGGCCTGGCGAGGAACCTCTTGTGCTGCGAGCCCAAACGTCTGACTTCCCCGTATTCTCAGTTATTTCTGTAAAAACAGAAATTGATGGTCAAAATTTTTGAGGCGTCCCCCGACGCCCCGTTCCGGGAGCGCCGCCTTATGACGGCGGCTTGCGGCCCAGGCCCAGTAAGCCCACCACCTTGGTCCCCATCTTGATCAGGGCCATCAGGGTGGACGGCGGCACGGTCAGCATCTGGCCGTACCAGCCGTCGATGGTGCTGACGAACTCGTGCATCGAGCGCAGGCGGCTCTTGGCCACCTTGCCCAGGGTCGGGTCGCCGTCTGCGGCGGCCAGCACGTGGGTCAGGGCCTCGACCATCGGATCGATCTCGCGCTCCTTGCGGCCCTCGGCGATGCGGGTGAGCATCAGCCAGAGATCGGCCTCGGCCTCGTAGTGGTCGCGGCGGTCGCCCAGCACCGGGATGCGGCGGATCAGCTTCCAGCCGATCAGTTCCTTGATGCTGTTGGACACGTTGGAGCGGGCCAGGCCCAGGGTCTCGGCGATGTCCTCGGCCGTCATCGGCTTTTCGGCCAGATAGAGCAGGGCGTGGATCTGGGCGACCGACCGGTTGACGCCCCACTGGCCGCCCATGTCGCCCCAGCGCAGGACGAACTGCTCGACCGCGGCGGGGAGCTTTCTGGTCATGTCGGCTGTTTCTGTCATGACAGAAATATCAGTCCGAAGGGTTTTGGAGTCAAGCGGGGATCGGCGGAGATCCACACGCATCCTCGTCGTCATTCCGGCCGAAGCGCAGCGAAGAGCCGGGACCCAGGGGCGACCGCAAGGCGCTTGCCAACGCTGAGGCGGCGAACCCAAGCGCCGCGCCCATTCCCCCCGGGTCCCGGGTCTACGGTCCGCTGCGCGGTCCTTCGCCCGGGATGACGAAGAAGGAGGGGCGGCCTTCGTGACGAAACATGACCAGCCGGTTCTGTGGCTTGATTTGTAATATCAATACGAAGATATTCCGCCCGCAAATCCGGCCGCGCACGCCCGCGGCCTACAAGATCGAACGGGAGCTTACGCCATGTCGGGATTGAAGAAGCTGGGGCTGGGCCTCATCGCCGGACTGCTCGCCTCGACCAGCGCCCTGGCCGCCGAGCCCCTGCCGCCCAAGACCTATCTGGGCGTCGACATCTCCTACGCCAACGAGATGGACGACTGCGGCGCGGTCTACCGCGATGGCGACCGGAAGGTCGAGCAATACGCCTACTTCAAGCAGGCCGGGGCCAACATCGCCCGCATCCGCCTGTGGAACGACCCCCAGTGGACCAAGTATTCCAACACCGAGGACGTGGTCCGCAGCATCAAGCGCGCCAAGGCCGCGGGCCTGCAGGTGCTGCTCGACTTCCACTATTCCGACGACTGGGCCGACGGTGAGAAGCAGCTGGCGCCCAAGGCCTGGGAGAAGCTGTCGACGCCCGACCAGGCCAAGGCGCTCTACGCCTTCACCTACGACACCCTGCGCAAGCTGGACGCCCAGGGCCTGATGCCCGACCTTGTGCAGGTCGGCAACGAGACCAACGGCGAGATCGTCTCGACCCTGGCCAAGGCCAAGGACCCGATCAACTGGGACCGCAACGCCGTGCTGTTCGACGCCGGCATCAAGGCCGTGCGCGACGCGGGCGCGGCGGGTTCGAAGAAGCCGCGGGTGATGCTGCACATCGCCCAGCCCGACACGGTCGAATACTGGTTCGCCGCCGCCGCCAAGGCCGGGGTCACCGACTTCGACATGATCGGCATCAGCTACTACAGCAAGTGGTCCAAGCGCTCGATGGCCCAGCTGGGCGCCACCATCAACCGCCTGCGCAACACCTATGCGGCCGACGTCGTGGTGGTCGAGACGTCCTATCCCTTCACCACCGAGGGCGCCGACAGCTCGCCCAACCTGCTGGGCGAGGACTCGCTGATCCCCGGCTATCCGGCGACGCAGGAAGGCCAGAAGAAGTATCTGACCGACCTGACGCAGCTGGTCTTCGCCAATGGCGGCACGGGCGTCTTCTACTGGGAGCCGGCCTGGGTCTCGACCAAGTGCAAGACCCGCTGGGGCACGGGCTCGAACTGGGAGAATTCGACCCTGTTCGACTTCAAGGGCCAGCCGACGCAGGGCATGCAGTGGCTGTCGACGCCTTACGCCTTCCCGGTCGAAACCACCTTCAAGGTGGCGGCGGGCGACAAGCCGGCGGCCTTCATCGACGGCGACTTCCTGGGCGGGGCGGGGCCGCGTCCGATGGTTCGCGAAGGGGCCGACTTCGTCTATCGCACCCGGCTGATGCCGGGCTCCTCGGTGACCGTGGCCACCGCCCCGACCGCCGAGGCCGTGGGTTCGGCGCCCGCCGTCACCGCCACCATCGCGGCCAAGCCCCGCGCGCTCCGACTGCCCGTCGCGCCCTGACGCTTGTCATATGTGATTGGTATGATAAATAGCACTGACGCGTCGATCGGCAGAACCGACGCGTCAGCGCCCGCAGAGGCGCGGTCGACTTCGGCGCGGACCGTCGCGCCCCACTGATCCGGCGATCTGAGCGCCGGTCCAATCCACAAAACCAGAAAACAGCCACGCCCGCAGAAGGCGTCGCGTTTCCAATTGGGGGAACTAGATGACCCGTCAAACCATGCTGCTCGCCGCCGCCAGCGGCCTGAGCCTGCTCGCCGTTTCGTCGGCCGCTTGGGCTCAAGACACCGCTGTCTCCGACACGCAGGTCGAAGAAGTCGTCGTCACCGGCGTGCGCAAGAGCCTGCGCGACGCCCTGGACGTGAAGCAGGGCTCCGACAAGGTGGTCGAGGCGATCTCGGCCAAGGACATCGGCGTGCTGCCCGACGTGACGATCGCCGAGTCGATCGCGCGCCTGCCCGGCGTCAACGCCACCCGCGACCGCGGCAACGACAGCCAGGCGGTGGTCCGCGGCCTCGGCGCCCGCCTCGTGCTCGGCACCGTCAACAACCGCGAAGTCGCCTCCACCGAACCCGACCGCAACGTCCGCTGGGAAATCTACCCGTCGGAAGTCGTCTCGGGCGTGCAGGTCTACAAGTCGCAGTCGGCCGACCTGATCGCCGGCGGCGTCGCGGCCACCATCAACATCTCGACCCTGGATCCGCTGGACTACAAGGGCCCGTCGGTCGTGCTGCGCGCCGGCCCGGTGTTCTACGACGGCGGCAAGGACATCCCGAACTACAACACGACCGGCTACCGCGCGAGCGGCTCGTTCGTGCAGAAGATCAACGACGACCTGGCCATCGTGATCGGCCTGACCAACCAGCGCCAGAAGAACGGCTACGGCTCGTTCACGGGCTGGGGCTACAACGACTCCGCCGCCCGTCCGCCGGCCGGCGCCAGCGACTACAGCAGCGACGTCGACCATGACGGCGACCTGGACGCGACCCCCTGGGGCGCCCAGATGTCGGCCAGCCGCATCGACCAGAAGCGCACCGGCGTTTCGGGCGGCCTGCAGTGGAAGCCGACCGACAACTTCGAACTGAAGGCCGACGCCCTCTATTCGAAGATCAAGATCACCGAAGTGCAGGACCAGACCGTCTGGGGCGCCAACAACTGGGGCAACTGGAACACCGGCACGGGCAACATCGGCTGGCACGACGGCACGTACAACGCCACCGGCGCCTCCTACACGATCGTCAACAACACCGTCGTCGCCGCCACCCTGCCTTACAGCTCGGTGCAGACCGTCCTGGCCAAGTACAGCGAGGACAAGGACCTGTTCGCCGGCGGCCTGAACGGCAAGTGGACCGGCGACCAGTGGACGGTCGCCGGCGACGTCTCCTATTCGAAGGCCAAGCGCACCAACACCTGGAAGGCCGTCCGCTTCGAGGCCTGGCCGGAATGGACCAGCTTCGACTGGCGCGCCGGCCGCACGCCGACCATCACCACCAGCCAGGACAGCCTGAGCCTGTCGCAGACGGCCGACCTGGCCGGCTCCTACGACGGTCCCGAGCACCTGCGCGACGAGCTGAAGGCCGCGGCCCTCGACTTCACCCGCGACTTCGGTGACGGCGTGTTCAAGAGCGTGCAGTTTGGCGCCCGGATCTCCGACCGCACCAAGGACCACAACAGCTACAGCTTCGCGCCGACCGCGACCGGGGCCACCATCCCGGCCAGCCTGCTGACCTCGTACAAGCTCAGCGGCGGCGCCAACGTGCCGGCCCTGCTGACCGGCGACATCGACAAGATCGCCGCCATCGCCTACGGCGCGGGCGCGTTCAACATCGCCAACGCCACCGAGGAACTGGCCGAGCGCTGGAGCGTCAACGAGAAGGTCTACGAAGGCTACGGCAAGCTGAACTTCGCCGCCGACGCCTTCGCCGGCTCGTGGCTGACCGGTAACGTCGGCGTCCGCGTGGTCCACACCGAGACCAGCAGCGACGGCATGCAGCAGCAGACGGACAACAGCTACACGGCCGTCACCGTCGACAACGACTACACCGACGTCCTGCCCAGCGCGAACCTCAAGTTCGACTTCCAGGAAGGCCGGATCTTCCGCCTGGGCCTGAGCAAGGTGATCGCCCGTCCGCCGCTCGACGAACTGCGCGCCAGCCGCACGCTCGCCAACTGGGCGCCGTGGACCGGCAGCGCCGGCAATCCGAACCTGAAGCCGTTCGAGGCCCTCCAGCTGGACGCCTCGTTCGAATACTACTTCCGTCCGGAAGCCCTGGCGGCGATCTCGTACTACTACAAGGACGTCGACTCCTACATCGGCTGGAAGCAGAGCGCGGTGACCTACGGCGGCCAGACCTATGCGGTCTCCAGCCCGGTCAACGGCGGCAGCGGCTACATCCAGGGCGTCGAGTTCACCTTCCAGACGCCGTTCTTCTTCCTGCCCAAGGGCTTCGACAAGTTCGGCATCTACTCGAACTACGCCTATGTGGACTCCGACCTGCACGAGTTCTCGCCGGTCAACAATCCGCTCAGCCTGACGGGCCTGGCCAAGAACACCGCGACGATCGACCTGTGGTACGCCAACGGTCCGCTCGAAGCGCGCCTGGGCTGGAAGTACCACTCGCCGATGACCGTGATCTACGGCTGGAGCGGCTCGGACCTGCAGACCCTCGACACCGAGAAGACGCTGGACTTCAGCTCGTCCTACCAGATCAACGAGATGGTCGGCGTGCGCTTCCAGGTCAACAATCTGACCAACCAGGAACTGCGCATGTACCGCGACAACGATCCCAATCGGATCGGTCGCTACGACAGCTACGGCCGTCGCTACCTGGTCGACGTGACCCTGAAGTTCTAATCCACCCATCCCCCTCGCTTCGGCGAGGGGGCTGCTATCCAGCCGCCCCTCGCCTTGGCGAGGGGACTACTATCCAGGACGTCATTCCTCCCCGACGATCCTTTGCGAGGGGAGGGAGCCGGGAGCGCGACAGCCGAAAGTGGATGCCGGTTTCGGCGTCTGTCGCGCTCCAGCTAGATAGCGCGAGCCTTTTTGCTTCGGCTCAGATGAAATCTGAGCCGGAAAGGCTCGCAGGCTTCCTCCCTTTCTTTTTGCTTTGAGAGGTCCCCCGATGGTCGAGTTCAGCCGCCGGCAAGCTCTGGTCGCCACCGCCGGCGTCGCCGCCTTCGCCGCGTCTTCCGCCCAAGCCGCTTCCAAGCCCGCCGCCCCCGCCAAGCCCGAAGCCAAGCCCGTGGTCGTCGATTTGGGCCCGCGCGAGCGTTCGAGCCTCGACTTCGACTGGAAGTTCCATCTCGGCCACGCCCAGGACCCTGCCCGCGACTTCGGCTTCGGCGCCAACCAGCGCACCTACGCCAAGGCCGGCGCCAACGCCCCCAACTGGTGGGTGGCCGCCGCCGCCCAGAAGGACTTCGACGACAGCGCCTGGACCCCGGTGACCCTGCCGCACGACTGGGCCGTCACCCTGCCGTTCGTCGACAACCCGGCCTACGTTCCCAGCGGCAAGCCCGACGACGAGGACCTGCGCGCCGCTCACGGCTACAAGGCGCTGGGCCGCGAATTCCCCGACACCAGCGTCGGCTGGTACCGCAAGAGCTTCGCCCTGCCGGCCGCCGACGCCGGCAAGCGCCTGTCGATCGAGTTCGACGGCGTCATGCGCGACGCCCTGGTGATCATCAACGGCTACATCCTCGAGCGCGAGGACAGCGGTTACGCCAGCTTCCGCGTCGACATCACCGACATCGCCAATCTCGGCGGCGACAACCTGATCACCGTCCGCGTCGACGCCAGCCTCGGCGAAGGCTGGTTCTACGAGGGCGCGGGCATCTACCGCCACGTCTGGCTGGTCAAGACCGCCCCGGTCCACGTGCCCCAGTGGGGCGTCTTCGTGAAGGCCAAGGTCGACGGCACGCTGGAGATCGAGACCGATCTGGCCAACGACGGCGACGCCGCCGCCGAATTCGAGCTGGTCCACGCCGTGCTCGACGGCGCGGGCAAGCCGGCCCTGGCCGTGGCCCCCGCGAGCGGCCGCCTGCCGGCCTGGCAGCGCCAGTCGCTGTCGCAGACCGTCACCCTGGCCAACCCCGTGCTGTGGTCGCTGGAAAACCCGCACCTCTACACCCTGGTGACCGAGGTGAAGGTCGCCGGCGCCGTGGTCGACCGCTTCGCCACCCCGTTCGGCGTGCGCTCGGTGCGCTTCGATCCCGACCAGGGCCTGTTCGTCAACGACAAGCACGTCAAGCTGCAGGGGACCTGCAACCACCAGGACCACGCCGGCGTCGGCGCGGCCATCCCCGACGCCCTGCAGGTCTGGCGGGTGGAGCAGCTGAAGTCGATGGGCTGCAACGCCTATCGCGCCTCGCACAACCCGGCCACGCCCGAGCTGATGGACGCCTGCGACCGCCTGGGCATGCTGCTGATCGCCGAGACCCGGCGGATGTCCAGCGACCCCACCTCGCTGGACGAGATGGAGCGGCTGATCCGCCGCGACCGCAACCACCCGTCCATCATCCTGTGGTCGATCGGCAACGAGGAGCCCCAGCAGGGCACGCCGCGCGGCGCCAAGGTCGCCAAGACCATGAAGCGCCTGGTCAATCGTCTCGACCCGACCCGTGGCGTCACGGCGGCCATGGACAACGGCTTTGGCGACGGCATCACCGCCGAGCTCGACGTCATCGGCTTCAACTACCGCCACGAGAAGATGGACGACTTCCACGCCCGCTTCCCGAAGCTGCCGATCATCGGCAGCGAGAGCGGCAGCACGGTCACGACGCGCGGCGAATACCTGCGCAGCGAGGCCAAGTCCTACGTCCCGGCCTACGACACCGACCACCCCTGGTGGGCGACCACGGCCGAGAAGTGGTGGAGCCACGCGGCCGACCGTCCGTGGATGGCCGGCGGCTTCATCTGGACCGGCTTCGACTATCGCGGCGAGCCGACGCCCTTCAACCGCTGGCCCAGCATCAGCTCGCACTTCGGCGCGCTCGACACCTGCGGCTTCCCGAAGGACAACTATTACTACTACCGCGCCTGGTGGCGGCCCGAGCCGCTGCTGCACCTCTTCCCGCACTGGAACTGGGAAGGCCAGGAAGGCAAGCCCGTCCCCGTCTGGGTTCACAGCAACTGCGACAAGGTCGAGCTGTTCCTCAACGGCAAGAGCCAGGGCGTGCGGGAGGTGAAGGCCAACCATCACGTCGAATGGTCCGTGCCCTACGCCCCGGGCGTCATCGAGGCCCACGGCTACAAGAACGGCAAGGTGATCCTGCGCCAGCGCCGCGAGACCGCCGGCCCGGCCGCCGCCCTGCGCCTGACCACCGATCGTTCCACGCTCGCCGCCGACGGCCAGGACGTCGGGATCCTCAAGGTCGAGGTGGTCGACGCCAAGGGCCGTCCCGTGCCCAAGGCCGAGGACCTGGTGACCTTCGCGGTCACCGGACCCGGCGAGGTGATCGGCGTCGGCAACGGCAACCCCACCAGCCACGAGAGCGACGTCGCCAGTTCGCGCAAGGTCTTCAACGGCCTGGCCCAGGCGATCGTGCGCACCAGGCGCGGCCAGGCCGGCGAGGTGCGGGTCCTGGCCTCGGCCCCGGGCCTGAAGCCGGCCTCTCTGGCGCTGAAGGCGGGGTAGGGATCCACGCAAGATCCTTCCACGAGACGTCGAAATGGGGGTGGACGCTGGCCGCGAGCGGGGCAGTATCCACCCCTTCTTTCGTCAGCCTCGCCAGGATCGTCCATGCGCCGCCCGACCCAACTGCTGCTCGTCTCGCTGCTGGCCCTGACGGCGGCCGGACCGATGGCCGGCGCGGCCGTGCGCGAGGCGCCGCAGGCGCTGTTCACCGGCCGCGACCTCTTCGGCCTCGAGGTCGCCAGCGACCCGCAGATCCGCCCCGACGGCGACGTCATCGCCTATGTGCGGGCCACCAACGACATCATGGTCGACCGCGCCGTGCGCTCGATCTGGCTGGTCGACGCCAAGACCGGCGTCCAGACGCCGCTGGTCGCGGGGCCGGGCTCGGCCATGTCGCCGCGCTGGTCGCCCGACGGCCAGCGGCTGGCCTATGTGCAGGTGACGCCCGACGCCGGCGCCCAGCTCTACGTGCAGTGGGTCGCCACCGGCCGCACCGCGCGCCTGGCCACTCTGGACGAGGCCCCCAGCGACCTGACCTGGTCGCCGGACGGCAAGACCATCGCCTTCACCATGCTCACCAGCGACGACGGCGCCAAGCTGGGCTCGGCCCCCGAGGGCAAGCCCGACAACGCCAAGTGGGCGCCGGCCCTGACCGTCGAGACCCGCGTCAACTTCCGCGAGGACGGCGAGGGGACGCTGAAGCCCGGCTATTCCAAGATCTACACCGTCTCGGCCGAGGGCGGGGCGCCGCGCCAGCTGACCTTCGGCCGGTTCGACGACCGGGGCCCGCTGTCCTTCACCAAGGACGGCCGCTACCTGCTGTTCTCGGCCAACCGGTCCGAAGGCTGGGAGCGCGACGGAAACCAGACCGAGATCTGGCGCCTGACCCTGGCCGACGGAGCGCTCAAGGCCCTGACCAGCCGTATCGGTCCCGACGCCAGTCCGGTGGTCTCGCCCGACGGCCGCCAGGTGGCCTATGTCGGCTACGACGACTCCCGCCGCCGCGGCTACGAGAACCAGCGCCTCTACGTGATGGACATCGACGGCGGGAACAGCCGGGTCCTGACCGGCGGCCTCGACCGCTCGGTGGACGCTCCCGTCTGGTCGGCCGACGGCCGCAGCCTCTATGTCGACTACGACGACCACGGCTCGGTGCGGGTCGCCCGGGTCGGCCTGTTCTCGGGCGAGATCGAGACCATCGTCGCCGGCCTGAACGGCGCCGGCCTCGACCGCCCCTACAGCGGCGGCCAGTTCACCGTCGCGCGCGACGGGACCGTGGCCTTCACCCAGGGCTCGACCAGCCGGCCCTCCGACATCGCCGTGGCGAAAAAGGGCGCCGAGGCCCGCCGCCTGACGGCGCTGAACGCCGACCTGCTGGGCGCCAAGACCCTGGGCAAGGTCGAGGCCCTGCCGGTGAAGTCGTCCTATGACGGCAAGCCGATCGACGCTTGGATCGTCACCCCGCCCAACTTCGATCCCGCCAAGAAGTATCCGCTGATCCTCGAGATCCACGGCGGACCGTTCTCGGCCTATGGGCCGGGCTTCTCGACCGACTACCAGCTCTACGCGGCGGCCGGCTACGTGGTGGTCTACGCCAACCCGCGCGGCTCCACCTCCTATGGCGAGGCCTTCGCCAACGAGATCGACCGCAACTATCCCAGCCACGACTACGACGACCTGATGAGCGCGGTGGACGCCGCCGTGGCCAAGGGCTTCGTCGACAACGACCGCCTTTACGTCACCGGCGGTTCGGGGGGCGGGGCGCTGACGGCCTGGATCGTCGGCAAGACCAGCCGCTTCGCCGCGGCCGCCACCCAGAAGCCGGTGATCAACTGGACCAGCCAGGTGCTGACCACCGACGCCTACAGCTCGATGGCCTCCTACTGGTTCGGCAAGATGCCGTGGGAGGACCCGCAGGGTTACTGGGCCCGCTCGCCGCTGTCGCTGGTGGGCAATGTGAAGACCCCGACCCTGGTCGTGGTCGGCGACCAGGACCTGCGCACCCCCGTCGGCGAGGCCGAGCAGTACTACCAGGCCCTGCAGCTGCGCGGCGTCCCCACCGCCCTGGTCAAGGTCCCCGGCGCCAGCCATGGCGGCATCGCCAGCCGCCCCTCCCAATCCGCCGCCAAGGCCTCGGCCATCCTGGCCTGGTTCGAAAAGTTCCAGTCGCCGCCGAAGTAAGTCCAGATCCTCCCCCTCTGAGGGAGGTGGCCCGAAGGGCCGGAGGGGGGCCGTTTTCAGCTTCCGCAGCGCCGGCCGTCTCGCATCCGGCAGCAAACAATCTCCGCCTCCCTCGCCCTCGTGGCGAGGGCCCATGCCGGCGACCACTCAGACCTGGGCCGTCCTGCAAAGGTCTGAGCGGCTGAACCATGGATCCTGGGCACAAGGCCCAGGAAGGCGGTGTTGGGGGCGAGGGAAGTTACGGAGGCAGGAGCCTGCCTCTCCTCCCGTACAATCCCCGCGAAAGCGGAACACCTGATCCCTCTCCCCTTGTGGGAGAGGGTGGCCTCGCGGAGCGAGGTCGGGTGAGCAACCATGTTGATCAGGCTTGGCGCACCCAGGGCTGCTGTCGTGCGA
>NZ_QHJY01000586.1 GCF_003185805.1 Caulobacter sp. D5 | reverse complement strand
CCGGCCTTCCGCGACGAGGCCGGCTTCGCCGCCTGGCGGACCGCTGACGCCGCCAACGCCCAGGCCTTCGACCAGCTGTGGACCACCAGCCAGGACGCGGCCCTGTCCGAGGCCATGGCGCTCAGCGAACAGCGCCGCGCCGTCCGCGCCCGTCGGGCCGGACCGATCGCCGGCCTTGCCGGCGGTCTCGCCGCCGCCTGCGCCCTGGCGGCCGTGGTCGCCTGGCCGCAGCTGCAGCTGATGACCGTGACGCCCACGATCTTCGAGACGGGCAGGGGGCAGCATCGCACCGTCGCCCTGGCCGACGGCACCAGGGTGACGCTGGACGGCGGCACCCGGCTGTCGGTCCGGATGGGGTCGCAACGCCGGGAGGTCGCCCTGGACCAGGGCGAGGCCTTCTTCGACGTCGCCCATGACGCGGCCCGGCCTTTCACGGTGAAGACCGCCGAGGGCTCGGCCCGGGTGTTGGGCACGGCCTTCGACCTCGAACTCAGTCACGAGCGCGGCCCGGGGCGGGTGGAGCTGTCGGTGCATCGCGGCCGCGTGCGGCTGGCGCCCAAGGGTCTGATCCATCGCACCGCCGAGCTGACCGTCGGCCAGCGGGCCTTCGCCACCGAGGGGCGGCTGTCCAAGGTCCGGGCCTTCGACCCGGCCGGCGACGACTGGCGCTCGGGCTGGCTGGAGACCGACGGGGT
The DNA here is from genome assembly GCF_003185805.1 of Caulobacter sp. D5. GTDB lineage: Bacteria > Pseudomonadota > Alphaproteobacteria > Caulobacterales > Caulobacteraceae > Caulobacter. The sequence continues at coordinate 534 of NZ_QHJY01000586.1, read as the reverse complement.
CACCCTGGCGCGGCTGGTCGAGCGGCTGAACCGCGCCTCGCCGACGCCGATCGTGGTCGAGGGCGAGGACCTGGGCCGCCAGCGCGTGGCCGGCCGCTTCCGCATGGACGATCCGGACGCCCTGGTGCGCAATCTGGCGCTCGTCCACGGCTTCAAGGTCAGGGAAGGCGGGGGCGGCCTCGTCCTCACGCGTTGAGGCGCCGGCTGACCCCGTCGCGGAAACTTCACAAAATTCCCTGTCCTGACAGGCGGGGCGCCAGCGTCTTTCCCGCCGAAGCCGGCCTCACGCCGCGCGAACTCGGGGATAGACGATGACCTTCAAGACCTGGCTCGGTACGGCCTCGGCCGTGGCTCTGCTTTCGGGCGGTTCGGCGCTGGCCGCGCCGGCGCCCAAGCCGGCCCTGGCCATCCCGGCCGGCGACCTGTCGACGGCCCTGCCGGCCTTCTCGCGCGCCACCGGCCTGCAGGTGCTGGCCGACCCGGCCCTGCTGGCCGGCAAGCGCACCGGCGGCGTGCGCGGCGAGGTCGACGCCG
>NZ_QHJY01000118.1 GCF_003185805.1 Caulobacter sp. D5 | reverse complement strand
CCGCGCCGACCAGATCCTCCCCCTCTGGGGGAGGTGGCCCGGAGGGCCGGAGGGGGCCTGGGGCGCTGAAGTTTTCGGGGGGAATGAAGACGTGACCGAACCCAAACCCATCATCACCTTCGAGAACGTCACCAAGCGCTTCGGCAAGCTGGCGGCGGTGGACAACGTCTCGCTGAGCATCAGGGAGGGCGAGTTCTTCGCCCTGCTGGGGCCGTCGGGCTGCGGCAAGACCACGCTCTTGCGCATGCTGGCCGGGTTCGAGACGCCCACCGAGGGCCGGATCCTGATCGACGGCCAGGACATCTCCAACGTGCCGCCCAACAAGCGGCCGGTGAACATGGTGTTCCAGTCCTACGCCGTGTTCCCGCACATGACCGTGGCCGACAACGTCGCCTACGGCCTGAAGGTCGACCGCGTGGGCAAGGCCGAGCGCGACCGCAGGGTGGAGGAGGCGCTGGAGCTGGTGCAGCTGGGCGGCCTTGGCCATCGCAAGCCCGACCAGCTGTCGGGCGGCCAGCGCCAGCGGGTGGCTTTGGCCCGGGCGCTGGTGAAGCGTCCGCGCGTCTTGCTCCTGGACGAGCCGCTGTCGGCCCTGGACGCCAAGCTGCGCGAGCAGATGCGCACCGAGCTGTGCACCCTGCAGGAGAAGGTCGGCATCACCTTCATCATGGTCACCCACGACCAGGACGAGGCGCTCGCGCTCGCCAGCCGTTGCGCGGTGATGAGCAAGGGCCTGCTGCAGCAGGTGGCCACGCCCAACGACCTCTACGAGTTTCCCAACAGCCGGCTGGTGGCCGACTTCATCGGCAGCGTGAACCTGTTCGAGGGCGTGCTGGCGGTGGACGAGCCGAGCCACGCGGTGATCAAGTCGGAAGGCCTGCCCACCGACATCTTCCTCGACCACGGCGTCACCGGTCCGCGCGGCGGCACGGTGTGGGCGGCGATCCGCCCCGAGAAGATCGAGCTGCACAAGCGCCCCGACGACGGCGAGCCGCCGAACATGGGCGACGCGCCCAAGGGCGCCAACGCCGTAGCTGGCGTCATCAGGCACGAGGCCTATCTGGGCGGGGTGTCGACCTACGAGGTCGAGATCGCGGGCGGGCGGCGGGTGAAGGTGCAGCGCTCGAACCTGACGCGCTGGGACCAGGAGGACTTCCGGCTGGGCGAGGCGGTGTGGATCGCCTGGCACGCCTGCTCGCCGGCGGTGCTGCTGTCGTGACCCCATGAGACCCGTCGCCGGCGTCATCTGCTGCACCCGCACCGTCGGGATCGAACCGGCCCAGGCGGTGATGAACCGCTATGTCGCCGGCGCGATGAAGTACGCCGATGCGGCGGCCCTGCTGGTCCCGTCGATGCCGGGGCTGATGAAGGCCTCGGAGGTCGCCGCGCGTCTGGACGGGCTGATGCTGACCGGCAGCCCGTCGAACCTGGATCCCGCCTTCTATGACGAGGCGGTGGACGACGCGCCCGGACCGTTCGACCGCGACCGGGACGCCATGACCCGCGACCTTATCAAGGCGATGCTGGATCTGGGCCGGCCGGTGTTCGGGGTGTGCCGGGGCTTCCAGGAGATCAACGTCGCCTTCGGCGGCTCCCTGCGGCGCGACATGGCGACCAGCGCCGAACTGATCGCCCACCACGCGCCCGACGAGGTCGACTTCAACGGCATGTTCGACCATCGCCACCCGGTCGACCTGACCCCCGGCGGGGTGCTGGCCACGGCCTTCGGGGTCGAGCGGGCGGTGGTCAATTCGGTGCACTACCAGGGCGTCGACCGGTTGGGCGAAGGCCTGTCGGTGGAGGCCCGCGCCCAGGACGGCGTCGTCGAGGCGGTGTCGGCCCAGGTGAACGGCGCGCCGGTGCTGGCCGTGCAGTGGCATCCGGAATGGAAGCCGGAGGAGAACGCCCAGAGCCGGACGTTCTTCCAGCTGTTCGGCCAGGCGCTACGCAAGGAACTTCCCCTCCCCCTCGATGGGGGAGGGGCAGGGGTGGGGGTGACTGCGGCGGTTCGGCCCGCGCCATGACCTGACAGGCTGTCACCCCCATCCCCGACCCTTCCCCCATCAAAGGGGGAAGGGAGAAAAACAAAAGATCGTCCAGGAGTTCGTTCCATGACCGCCCCCCTCCGCAACCACGACATCGCCGAGCTCAAACGCCTGGATCTGGCCCACCACCTGCCGGCCCAGGCCGACCACAAGGTCATCGCCGAGCAGGGCGGCAGCCGGATCATCACCCGGGCCGACGGCGTCTACATCCATGACGGCGAGGGTCACCAGATCCTCGACGGCATGGCCGGGCTCTGGTGCGTGAACGTCGGCTACGGGCGCGAGGAACTGGCCAAGGCCGCCTACGACCAGATGCTGGAGCTGCCCTACTACAACACCTTCTTCAAGACGGCGACGCCGCCGCCGATCGAGCTGGCGGCCAAGATCGCGCAGAAGATGGGCGGGCATCTCTCCCACGTCTTCTATAATTCGTCGGGGTCGGAGGCCAACGACACGGTCTTCCGCCTGGTGCGCCATTACTGGAAGCTCAAGGGCGAGCCCAGCCGCACGGTCTTCATCAGCCGCTGGAACGCCTATCACGGCTCGACCGTCGCGGGGGTCTCGCTGGGCGGCATGAAGCACATGCACAAGCAGGGCGACCTGCCGATCGCCGGCGTCGAGCACGTGATGCAGCCCTATCCGTTCGGCGACGGCTTCGGCGAGGATCCGGCCGCCTTCCGCGACCGGGCGGTGCAGGCGATCGAGGACAAGATCCTCGAGGTGGGGCCCGAGAACGTCGCCGCCTTCATCGGCGAGCCGGTGCAGGGCGCGGGCGGGGTGATCATCCCGCCGGACGGCTATTGGCCCGCGGTCGAGGCCCTGTGCCGCAAGTACGGCATCCTGCTGGTCTGCGACGAGGTGATCTGCGGCTTCGGGCGCCTCGGCCAATGGTTCGGCCATCAGCATTACGGCATCAAGCCTGACCTGATCGCCATGGCCAAGGGCCTGTCGTCCGGCTACCTGCCGATCAGCGCCGTGGGCGTGGCCGACCACATCGTCGCCGAACTGCGCGAGAAGGGCGGCGATTTCATCCACGGCTTCACCTATTCGGGCCACCCGACCGCCGCCGCCGTGGCGCTGAAGAATATCGAGATCATGGAGCGCGAGGGCCTGGTCGAGCGCACCCGCGACGAGACCGGTCCCTATCTGGCCCAGGCCCTGGCCTCGCTGAACGACCACCCGCTGGTGGGCGAGACCCGGTCGCTGGGCCTGATCGGCGCCGTCGAGATCGTGCGCGAGAAGGGGACCAACCATCGCTTCCTCGACAAGGAAGGCGAGGCGGGGCCGATCGTGCGCGACCTCTGCATCAAGAACGGCCTGATGGTCCGCGCCATCCGCGACAGCATCGTCTGCTGCCCGCCGCTGATCATCACCAAGGCCCAGATCGACGAGCTGGTGGGGATCATCGCCAAGTCCCTCGACGAGGCCGAGCCGGTGCTGCGGGCGCTGAAGCCGAAGGAAGAGGTGTGAACATCGGTATCGCTGTGAAACTGTGATACTGTGAGATCATGAAAAACATCACAGTCTCCATCGACGAAGAGACCTATCGGCGCGCCCGCATCAAGGCCGCCGAGCAGGACACCTCTGTCTCGGCCCTGGTGCGCAAGTTCCTGGTCGAGGTGGCTCAGGACGAGAGCGAGTTCGAGCGGTTGAAGCGGCGTGAGGCGGAGATCCGGGCTCAGATAAAGGATTTCTCCGCCAGCGATCGCCTGCCTCGCGATGAACTTTACGACCGTAAGTTCTGATGCCGGTCTTTTTCGACACGAACATCCTGCTCTATGCAGTCAGTCCGCTCGCGCATGAGGCCGCCAAGCGCGAGCAGGCGCTCCAACTGCTGGACCGGCAGGATGGGACCCTATCCGTGCAGGTGCTGCAGGAGTTTTACGTGCAGGCCACGCGGGCTTCCCGCTCCAGCCGTATAACGCATGATCAAGCGCAGGGGCTCGTAGAAGCCTGGACCCGCTTCAAGGTGCAGGACAACACCCTGGCCGTGCTGCTCTCGGCCCTGGAGATCAAGGCGCGCTACGGCTTTTCCTACTGGGACAGCGCCGTGATCGCCGCCGCCCGCGCCGCCGGCTGCACCGAACTTTTCACCGAGGATCTCTCGCACGGCCAGGTCGTCGAGGGCGTCCGCATCACCAACCCTTTCCACTAGCCCAGACTTCAGCAAGCGCGAGGAGCGCCCCTATGAAGCCCAAGCACAAGAAGAACCACGACGGTCCGAAGATCACCCGGGGGGTCAAGACGCTGGACGAGGCCCAGGCCTGGTTCCGCAGCCAGAACATCGAGGAGATCGAGTGCGTCGTGCCCGATCTCGCCGGCGTCGCGCGGGGCAAGATCATGCCGGTGCGCAAGTTCCTGGGGACCCCCTCGATGAACCTGCCGCTGGCGGTGTTCTACCAGACCATCACCGGCGACTTCCCCGAGTTCGAGGGGGCGGTGAACGCGGTGCAGTCGGACACCGACATCTTCCTGACCCCGGATCTCGCCACCCTGGCCACCGTGCCCTGGGCCCAGGATCCGACCGCCCAGGTGATCCACGACGCCTTCCACCCCGACGGCCGGCCCGTCGAGGAGAGCCCGCGCCAGGTGCTGCGCCGGGTGCTGTCGCTCTATCGCGAGAAGGGCTGGAGCCCGATCGTGGCGCCGGAGATCGAGTTCTATCTCGTCGAGAAGAACATCGACTGGGACTATCCGCTGAAGCCTCCGATCGGCCGCTCGGGCCGGCCCGAGAGCGGCCGCCAGGGCTATTCGATCAGCGCGGTCAACGAGTTCGACGCCCTGTTCGAGGACATGTACGAGTACTCCGAGCGCCAGGGCCTGGAGATCGACACCCTGATCCACGAGAGCGGCGTGGCCCAGATGGAGATCAACCTGCGCCACGGCACGCCGCTGGAGCTGGCCGACCAGGTGTTCATGTTCAAGCGCACCATCCGCGAGGCGGCGCTGGAGCACGACATCTACGCCACCTTCATGGCCAAGCCGATGGCCGGAGAGCCCGGCAGCGCCATGCACATCCACCAGTCGATCCTGACCGAGGACGGCGACAACCTGTTCTCCGATCCGAAAACGGGCGAGGCGACGCCGGCCTTCTACGCCTTCATCGCGGGCCAGCAGCGCTACCTGCCGGCGATCATGGCGATACTGGCGCCCTACGTGAACAGCTACCGCCGCATCGCCCGCGACAGCGGCGCGCCGGTCAACACCCAGTGGGGCTACGACAACCGCACCTGCGGCCTGCGGGTGCCGCCGTCGGATCCGGCCAACCGCCGGGTCGAAAACCGCATCCCCTCGTCCGACGCCAATCCGTACCTGGCCATCGCCGCGGTGCTGGCCTGCGGCTATCTGGGCATGACCCAGAACCTGGCGCCCACCGCGCCGGTCGAGATCGACGCCAGCGCCCGGGGGATCGAACTGCCGCGCAGCCTGCTGGAGTCGGTGACCCTGTTCGAGGACGCCAAGCCGCTCGTCGAGATCCTCGGGACCACCTTCTGCAGCGCCTATGTCCGGGTGAAGCAGGCCGAGTACGAGACCTTCATGCGCACGATCAGTCCGTGGGAGCGGGAGTTCCTGCTGCTGAATGTTTAGCGTGAAGGGAGCCTTCCCCCTTGATGGGGGAAGGTGGCCGCCCTCGGGTCGCGCGAAGCGCGCGCCCAAGGATAAACTCCGCGGTCGGATGGGGGTGAACGCGCAGCGTTATTCGCGCGGCCGACGCCGCTCCACCCCCATCCCCGACCCTTCCCCCATCAAGGGGGAAGGGAGATGTTGAATCTCGGCCACCCGAGCGCCTCCTGGTACGCCGCCACGGCGCACGCCCTGCCGCCGCTGCCCGCCCTCGATGGCGAGACCTCGGCCGACGTCTGCGTGGTCGGCGCGGGCTACACCGGCCTGGGCGCGGCGTTGGAGCTGGCGTCGCGCGGCGTCTCGGTGGTCGTGCTGGAGGCCGCCCAGGTCGGGTCCGGCGCCTCGGGGCGTAACGGCGGGCAGGTGCATGCGGGGCAGCGCAACGACCAGGCCTGGCTGGAGAAGACGGTCGGCCGCGATGACGCCATGGCGCTGTGGAAGATGTCGCTGGACGCCCGCTCGCACCTGTCGGCCCTGATCGCCGAGCACGCCATCGCCTGCGACTTCACGCCGGGCATGATCCACGCCCGCCACAAGAGCGGCGGGGAGGGCGAGGACCTCGACCACATCGAGTTCATGGCCGCCCGTTACGGCTATCACGAGCTGGAACCGATCGACGAGGACGCCCTGGCCGAGGAGCTGGGCACGGGCGTCTATCACGGCGGAACCCGCGACAACGGCGGCGGCCACCTGCACCCGCTGAACCTGGCGCTGGGCCTGGCGCGGGCGGCGCTGGCCAGGGGCGCGACGATCCACGAGCGCAGCCGCGCCCGGGCCTGGCGCCGCGAGGGCGGCAAGATCGTGGTCGAGACGGCGGCGGGCCGGGTGCTGTGCGACCAGCTGATCCTGACCGGCGACGGCTATCTGGACGAACTGGCCGGCCCGCAGGCCCGCGCCCGGGTGATGCCGATCAACAACTTCGTGCTGGCCACCGAACCCTTGGGCGAGCGGGCCGAGACCATCATCCGCTCCGACGCCGCCGTGGCCGACAGCCGCTTCGTCGTGAACTACTTCCGCAAGACGCCGGACGGCCGGCTGCTGTTCGGCGGCGGCGAGAACTATCGGCCGGGCTTTCCGCCGGACCTGCCCGGCTTCGTGCGCCGACACATGCTGAAGATCTATCCGCAGTTGGCCGACGTGAAGGTGACCCACGCCTGGGGCGGGACCCTGGGCATCACCGTCCACCGCTCGCCCTTCGTGCGCGAACTGGCGCCGGGGGTGCGGGTCGCGGCCGGTTATTCGGGGCAGGGGGTGATGCTGGCGCCATGGTTCGGCAAGCTGCTGGCCGACGCGGCCCTGGGCGAGACGGGCGGGGTGGAGCTGCTGTCGCGCCTGCCGACCCCGCCGTTTCCCGGCGGGCGGCTGCTGCGCTGGCCGCTGACGGTGGCGGGCCTGTCCTGGTACGCGATGCGCGACCGGCTCTAGGGGCGCGTCCGGATCAGGCGGCCTTCGCCTTGGCCCGCAGCGACAGGCAGTAGCCGATCGTCACCGCCAGCCCCGCCAGGATCGCGCCGCAGCCGCCCAGCACCGCCACCTGCGGCGGGGCGAAGGCCCACAGTCCAGCATAGACCAGCCCGCTCAACGCCATCGACCATCCGCCGACCCGGTTGGCCTTGCGGGCCCAGGCGATGGGTACGAACCGCTTGGGCATGCGGTTGCCGAACCAGGCCACCATCAGGCCGATGGCGCCCATGACCAGCCTGTTGACGGTGTCGGTGTCGATATAGCCCAGCTTGCGCGCGAAGCTCGCGGCCAGGGCCAGCACGACGATGCCGACTCCCCAGGCGAGGTCGGCGATCACCTCCTTCTTCATCGTGCTCATCGTGCGATCTCCTGCTTGATCGGCGGGGGCGCGGGCGCCTCTTCGCCGAGGCCGAACGACTGGACGAAGCCCAGCAGCGCCTCTTCGAGCACCGAGAGCTTCAGGTGGTAGATGACGGACTTGCCGGCCTTCTCGGCGTGCACCAGGTCGGCTTCCTTCAGCACCGCGAAATGGGCCGACATGGTCGGCTTGGAGACGTCGAACTGGTCGGCCAGTTCGCCGGCGCTCAAGGGGCCCTCGCGCAGGAGCAGCAGCACCTTGCGGCGGGTCGGGTCGGAAAGGGCTCTGAACACCTGGCTCATGATGCGATGATTAGCTAAACATCGAAATGAGTCAAGCATGGGCCGCGACGGGCTGGCCTGGACGCGCCCGTCGGGCTAACAACCCCCACATGGCGCGAACCAAGCTGAACCCTGAATTCGAGATCGACGTCGACGGCGAGACCTATGTCTGGCGGCTGCAGCGCACGCCCCACTGGTCGAAGGATCCCGTCGAGCGGCACGGCATGGCGATCTGCGTGCACCACAAGGACGGCAAGCGCGAAGTGGTGATCGAGTTTCCGCCGGGCGAGCAGCCCCGCTACGGCGCGCCGCAGCTGAAGCCCGAGCAGATCCCCGTCAAGCTGGTGGGCAAGGCCATCGCCTCGGCGGTCGCGGCGGGTTGGGAGCCCTGGTCGCGCGGCAAGCCGGTGATCATCGCCGTGGACGAGACCGGGGCCTGACCGCCGGCCCTGCCTCAGGGAACTCCTCATGACCCTGGCCTATCAGCGCCCCAAGCGGTTCGCGAAATGGGTCCGGCTGTGCGGGCCCAGGACCGGCGGCCTGGCCGAACAGGTGGAGGCGGTGTTTCTCCAGAGGTTTCTCGATGCGGGCTATGCTCCCGTGACCCTCGAATGCGGGGATCGCGGCCGCGCGGTCAGCGGTCTGGAGATCCGTCTGGAGAAGGCCGAGCAGGGCCTGTTCAAGTCGGTCACCATCCAGTTCGACAAGTATCGGGACCCGCGGTTCCAGGTGGCCGTCGAGCGGGAGCGGGCCGGCGAGCAGAGGCCGTTCGACCAGGCCAATCTCGTGCCGCGCAAGGGCAAGTACTATCATTTCTGGGGCAAGCCTTGGCTGGCGCCCAACCGCTTCTGGTCGGCGAAGGCCTCGGCCAGGCTGGCCCGGCGGCTGGCCGGGCTCTTTCCGCAATGCGAGGCCTTTCTCGAAAGCGGCGTGCGTGGCCGCAACCTGAGCCGGCCGATCATTCTGCCGGTGTTCGGCGCGCCTGCTTCCCCGGACCCCGTCTAGGCCCGCGCGCCGGGCAATCGCCTTCGCATCGCGCCGTTGGCCGTCGGCCTGATTGACACCCGACCAGCGTCGCCCTCCGATACCCCCCGGTTACGAAGCGTGGCGGGGTAAGATGCAGGGGCAGGTTTCGGAGCCGACGGGCAGTCTGGCCACGGCGCTCGCCCATGCGGCGCGGCTGCTGTCGCATGATCCCGAACTGGCGCGCGAGCAGGCCCTGGCGATCCTGGAGGCCGCGCCTCGCCATCCTGGCGCGACCCTGATCCTGGCCGCGGCCCTGCGGCTGTCGGGCGACGCGGCCGCCGCCCTGCCGTTGATCGACCCGCTGTCGCGTGCGCTGCCTCAAGCCCCCGAGGTGCAGCTGGAGCACGGCCTCGTCCTGCTCGATCTTGGCCGCACCCAGGAGGCGGTGGCGGCGCTGCGTCGTGCGAGCATGCTGAACCCGGGTCTCGGCGAGGCCTGGCGGGCGCTGTCGGTGGGGCTGACCGTGCTGGGCGATATGGCTGGCGCACAGGACGCCGGCGACCGCCAGATCCAGGCCTCGGTGCGCGACCCGGCCCTGATCGCCGCCGCCTCGGCCCTGGTCGAGGGACGGTTGGCGCAGGCCGAGCACGACCTGCGGACCTATCTGGCGGCCAAGCCCGACGAGCCGGCCGCCCTGCGCATGCTGGCCGAGGTGGCCGCGCGCCTGGGCCGCTACGAGGACGCCGAGCGGATCCTGACCCAGACCCTGGCCTTCACGCCCGGCTTCACCGCCGCCCGGCACAACCTGGCGACCCTGCTCTATCGCCAGAACAAGACCCTGGAAGCGCTGGCCGAGCTCGACCTGCTGCAGGCGGCCGACCCGCGCCATCCGGCCTACGCCAACCTGCGCGCCGCCGCCCTGGTGAGGATCGGCGAGTACGAGGCGGCGACCGCCATCTATCGCGACGTGCTGGCCCGCCATCCGCATCAGCCCAAGGGCTGGATGAGCTATGGCCACGCCCTGAAGACCCTGGGCCGCCGCGCCGAGTGCGAGGCCGCCTATCGCAAGGCCGTCGAGCAGGCGCCTATGCTGGGCGAGGCCTGGTGGAGCCTGGCCAACCTCAAGACCCTGCGCTTCTCCGACGCCGACCTGGCCACGATGGAAGGCCAACTGGCCGCCACCGACCTCGTCGACGAGGACCGTTTCCACCTGCACTACGCCCTGGGCAAGGCGCTCGAGGACGCCGGCCGCTACGAGGAGAGCTTTGGCCACTACGCCAGGGGCGCGGAGCTGCGCCGCGTGCAGATCCGCTACGACGCCGACGAGACCACGGCCCACGCGGCGCGCAGCAAGGCGCTGTTCACGCCGCCCTTCTTCGCCGAGCGCAGGGACTGGGGCAGCGCGGCGCCGGACCCGATCTTCGTCGTCGGCCTGCCGCGCTCGGGCTCGACCCTGATCGAGCAGATCCTGGCCAGCCACTCGCAGGTCGAGGGCACCATGGAGCTGCCCGACGTCATCGCCATCGCCAAGCGGCTGGGTGGCAAGCCGGGGAAGGGCGGCGCCTCGCACTATCCCGAAGCCCTGGCCGGTCTCGACGCCGACGCCCTGAAGGCGCTGGGGGAAGAGTATCTCGAACGCACCCGGGTGCAGAGGAAGACCGACCGGCCGTTCTTCGTCGACAAGATGCCCAACAACTTCGCGCACGCCGGGCTGATCCACCTGATGCTGCCGAACGCCAGGATCATCGATGCGCGGCGCCATCCGCTGGGCTGCTGCTTCTCGGGGTTCAAGCAGCACTTCGCGCGGGGCCAGACCTTCAGCTACGGCCTGACCGACATCGGCCGCTACTACGCCGACTATGTGGACCTGATGGCCCATTTCGACGCCGTGCTGCCGGGCCGCGTGCACCGGGTGATCTACGAGGAGATGGTCGAGTCGCCCGAGGCCGAGATCCGGCGGCTGCTCGACCATTGCGGCCTGCCGTTCGAGGAAGCGTGCCTGAATTTCCACCAGAACGACCGCGCCGTGCGCACCGCCAGCTCCGAACAGGTGCGCCAGCCGATTTTCAAGGACGGCGTCGATCAGTGGCGCAACTATGAACCGTGGCTGGATCCGCTGAAGGCGGCCCTCGGGCCGGTTTTGACCGCCTATCCCGCCGCGCCCGTTATTTGACCACCGGGCTCCGAGACTGCCGTTTTTGCAACAGTCTCATGAATTGCGCTGGCCTGAAGCTTTGCTGCTTGCGACCCTGGATTAACTGAAAGAACGTTGTTCTCCTTGGGGCCAAGGAGTGAACACGTGCCGATTATGCGTTCAAAAACAATGAGGTCGGGCCTGCTGGTCACGGCCCTGATGTCGTCAAGCGCGCTCGGGGGAGCGGCCCTGGCGCAGGACGGCGGGGTGGCGCTGGAAGAGGTGGTGGTCACCGCCCAGAAGCGTTCGGAAAACCTGCAGGACGTACCGGTCAGCATTCAGGCGCTGGGCGAGACCAAGCTGCAGCAGCTGCAGGTCACCAACTTCGCCGACTATGTGAAGTTCCTGCCCAGCGTGTCGTTCACCGGCTCCGGCTCGGGCTTCAACCAGGTCTACATGCGCGGCGTGGCCAGCGGCGGCGACGGCAACCACTCGGGCTCGCTGCCCAGCGTCGGCATCTATCTCGACGAGCAGCCGATCACCACGATCCAGGGCGCGCTCGACATCCACGTCTACGACATCGCCCGGGTCGAGGCCCTGGCCGGGCCGCAGGGCACGCTGTACGGCGCCAGCTCGCAGGCGGGCACCATCCGCATCATCACCAACAAGCCCAGCACCGCCGGCTTCAAGGCCGGCTACGACCTGGAGTTCAACACGGTCGCGGAAGGCGAGGCGGGTTACGTCGCCGAGGGCTTCATCAACCAGCCCCTGTCGGACACGGTGGCCGTGCGCCTGGTCGCCTGGAGCAAGCGCGCCGGCGGCTATATCGACAACGTGCCCTCGACCCGCACCTATCCGACCTCGGGTGTCACCATCGACAACGACGGGGTGGCCAGGAAGGACTACAACGAGGTCGAGACCCGAGGCGCCCGGGCGGCGGTGAAGGTCGACATCGGCGACAACTGGTCGGTCACGCCGCAGGTCATGGGCCAGGTGCAGAAGTCGAAGGGCTTCGCCGGCTACGATCCGGAGGTCGGCGACCTGGAGATCAGCCACTACTATCCGGAAAGCGCCGACGACCGCTGGGTGCAGGCGGCCCTGACCGTCGAGGGCAAGATCAGCAACCTCGACATCGTCTATGCCGGCTCCTACCTGGAGCGTACGGTCGAGACCGAGCAGGACTACACCGACTACTCCTACTTCTACGACACGCTGTACGGCTACGGCGCCTACTGGACCGACGACGCGGGCAACCCGGTCGATCCCTCGCAGTACATCAACGGCAAGGACCGCTATTCCAAGGTCAGCCACGAACTGCGGGTGACCTCGCCGCAGGAGAACCGCCTGCGCTTCGTCGCCGGCCTGTTCTACCAGCGCCAGACCCACGGCATCCACCAGGACTACAAGATCGACGCCCTGGGCGAGTCGCTGTCGGTGGAGGGCCATCCGGGCACCATCTGGCTGACCGAGCAGAAGCGCGTCGACCGCGACAGCGCCGCCTTCGGCGAGGTGTCGTTCGACATCCTGCCCAAGCTGACGGCGACGGGCGGCGTACGCTTCTTCAAGGCCGACAATTCGCTGGTCGGCTTCTACGGCTACGGTTCGGGCTACAGCAGCGGCACGGGCGTGGCGGCGTGCTTCAAGGGGCCGGTCGTCGCCGGCTCGCCCTGCACCAACCTCGACAAGCGGGTGAAGGAGACGGGCAACACGCTCAAGTTCAACCTCACCTACAAGGTCGACGACGACAAGCTGGTCTACGCCACCTATTCGGAAGGCTTCCGGCCGGGCGGCATCAATCGGCGCGGCACGCTGGCGCCGTACCTGTCGGACTATCTGAAGAACTACGAGTTCGGCTGGAAGACCAGCTGGGCGCAGAACCGCTTCCGCTGGAACGGCGCGGCCTATTTCGAGAAGTGGGACAAGTTCCAGTTCTCGATCCTCGGCCCCAACGGCCTGACCGAGATCCGCAACGCCGGCGCGGCCGAGATCAAGGGCCTGGAGTCCGACATCACCTGGGCGGTGATCCACGGCCTGACGATCAACGCCGCGGCCGCCTATACCGACGCCCGGCTGGCCGAGAACTACTGCGGCTTCACCGACAGCGCCGGCAATCCGGTGACCACCTGCGCCACGCCGCAGGCGCCGTCGGGCACGCGCCTGCCGGTGACGCCCAAGTACAAGGCCAACGTCACGGCCCGCTACGAGTTCGACGCCGGTTCGTTCAGGGCCTTCGTCCAGGGCTCGGGGGTCGGCCAGTCCGACGTCTTCTCCGACCTGCGGACCGAGGAGTCCGGCATCCTGGGGACGGGCGGCGGCTTCGTCACCTTCGACCTGTCGGCGGGCCTCAGCCGCGACACCTGGTCGTTGTCGGCCTACATCACCAACGTCGCCGACAAGCGGGCCAGCAACAACCGCTTCGTCCAGTGCGCCGAGGCGGTGTGCGGCGACAACGTCTATGTGATCCCCAACCAGCCACGAACCATGGGCCTGAAGTTCGGCCAGAAGTTCTGATCGCGGACCACGCATGCGCCGCCTCCGTCCTTCGGGACGGGGGCGGTTGCGCGTTCCTCGCGCCGGTGAAAGCATGACCTTATGAGTACGCCCGCGCCCAAGGCCCTCGGCTTCTGGATGTGCAGCGCCCTGGTCGTCGGCAACATGATCGGGCTCGGGCGTCTTCATGCTGCCGGCCTCGCTGGCCCCGTACGGCTGGAACGGGGTGCTGGGCTGGATCGTCACCATCGCCGGCGGCCTTTGCCTGGCCTTCGTCTTCGCCCGGCTGGCCGCGGCCCTGCCGCGCGAGGGCGGACCCTACGCCTATACGCAAGAGGCCTTCGGACCGGCGGCGGGCTTCATCGTCGCCTGGGCCTACTGGATCTCGCTGTGGGTCGGCAACGCCGCCATCGCCACCGGCGCGGTCAGCTACCTGTCCGTCCTGGTCCCGGCCATCGCCAAGGTCCCGGGCCTGCACGCCCTGGTCACCCTGAGCCTGATCTGGGGGCTGATCGGCGTGAACTGCTTCGGCGCCAGGCTGGCCGGCGAGGTGCAGGTGGTGACCACCGTGCTCAAGCTGCTGCCGCTGGCGGCCGTGCTGGGCCTTTCGGCCTGGCTGCTGACCCAGGCCGGGTCGACCGCCGTCTCGGCCCCGCTGCGGGTTTCCGACCTGGGCGGGCCTGGCCTCGTCGCCGCCTCGGCCCTGACCCTGTGGGCTCTGCTGGGCCTGGAGTCGGCGACGGTGCCGGCCGACAAGGTCAAGGATCCGGCCCGCACCATCCCGCGCGCCACCCTGTTCGGCGCGGCCTTCACTGGGGGCGTCTACCTGCTGGTCTGTTCGGCGGTGGTGCTGCTGTCGCCGCCCGACGCGCTGAAGGCCTCCAACGCCCCGATGGCCGAGTTCATCGGCCGGTTCTGGGGGGGCGGCGCGGCCATGGCCGTGGCCGCCTTCGCCGCCATCAGCGCCTTCGGGGCCCTGAACGGCTGGGTGCTGCTGCAGGGCGAGATGCCCTACGCCATGGCCCGGGGCGGGGTGTTCCCGGCCTTTCTGGGCAAGTCGTCCAGCCGCGGCACGCCGGTGCGGGCGCATCTGGTCTCGGGTCTGTTCCTGAGCGTGCTGGTGGGCATCAACTACGCCAAGTCGATGGCCGACCTCTTCACCTTCATCGCCCTCCTGGCGACCACGGCCTCGCTGTTCACCTATCTGGCCTGCGCCCTGGCGGCGCTGAAGCTGCAACACGCCGGCCGCGTGCCGGGCTCGCGGCTGCTGACCGTCGTCGCCGTCCTGACCGGGCTCTATGCGGTGTTCACCCTGTTCGGCGCCGGCAAGGAAGCCGTGCTGTGGGGGCTGGTGCTGCTGGCGGCCGGCGTTCCCGTCCATCTGCTGATGCGCCGTGCGGCGCGTGCGTGAGGCCCATCGCATGATGCTGCGTTCGACCCTGGCCGCCGCCCTGGCGGCGTTGACCGCTGTGCCAGCCCTGGCGGTCGAGGCGCCCAAGCCGACCCCCAAGGTCTCTTACGTCCACGCCGGGCGGCTGATCGATCCCGTCGCCGGCAAGGTGGCGACCGACCGGCTGATCCGCATCGAGGGCGAGCGCATCGTCGCCGTCACCGCCTGGACCGGCGCCCCGACCGACGGTCCGGTGCTGGACTGGTCGGCCCTGACCGTGCTGCCGGGCCTGATCGACATGCACACCCACATCGTCGACCAGGAGCAGACCGAGAACATCGCCGAGCCGTTGCTGACCACGGCCGCCGAGCAGGCCTATATCGGCGCGGCCCACGCCCGCTCGACCCTGATGGCCGGCTTCACTAGCGTGCGCGACGTCGGCACGTGGAGAGCTTTCGGCGACGTGGCGCTGAGGGACGCCATCGACAAGGGCCTGGTCCCGGGTCCGCGCATGTCGGTGGCCGGGGCCTATGTGACGACGCCCGGCGGGGGCGGGGAGGTGACGGGCATTGCCGCCGACGTGGTCATCCCGGCCGAGATGCGCCGGGGCGTCGTGGAAGACGTGGCCGATACTCACCGCAAGACCCGCGACATCCTGGTGCACGGCGCCGATTTCCTGAAGCTGATCGCCACCGGCGCGGTCCTGACCGTCGGCACCGAGCCCGGCCAGCTGGAGCTATCGAAGGAAGAGATCGAGGCCGCCGTCGAAGAGGCCGCCAAGCGCGGAACCTACGCCACCGCTCACGCCCACGGGGCCGAGGGCATCAAGGTGGCGGTGCGGGCCGGGGTGCGCTCGATCGAGCACGGCTCGCTGATCGACGACGAGGGGATCGCCCTGATGAAGGCCAGGGGAACCTGGCTGGTCGCCGACATCTACAACGGCGACTATATCGACGAGATCGGCACGAAGAACGGCTGGCCCGCCGAGACCCTGCGCAAGAACCGCGAGACCACCGACGCCCAGCGGGACGGCTTCCGCAAGGCCGTGAAGGCCGGGGTCAAGATCGCCTACGGCACCGACGCCGGCGTCTATCCCCATGGCTGGAACGCCCGCCAGCTGCCCTACATGGTCAGGTACGGCATGACGCCGATGCAGGCGATCCAGTCGGCGACGACCAGCGCCGCGGCCTTGATGGGCAAGGACAAGGATGTCGGCTGCGACCAGGCCGGCTGCTATGCCGATCTGATCGCGGTGGCCGGCGATCCGCTGGCCGATGTCGGGCTGCTGCAGGACGTGGCCAAGGTGATGAAGGGCGGCGTCGTCTACAAAGACGTTCCCTTGGCGCCAAAAAATTAACCGCTTGAGACCTGGCGCGGCGTGTGCATTGTTGCGCTGCAACTCGATGTTGCCGTGCAGCATTGATACAGCTGTCGCGAAGCCGCCCGTGGGGGGAGGCTGGCGTCAGCCTCGATCAAGGAGCCTCCCCATGGCCGATTCGAACCACTACTACGTCCGCCCGGTCGCCGGCGTCTGGCACGTGACCTGGAACGACTCGCCCGAGCTGATCAGCTCCTGCCCGAGCCAGCACGAAGCCGTGGCCCTGGCCCAGCTTCTGGCCCGCCACATGACCAGCCAGGGCCGCTACGCCGAGGTTCACATCGCCGAGCCGGAAGCCCGTCGCCCGACCTGGGGCCGCAAGGGCCTGGCCGCCGCCGCCGCCGCGGCCTGATCCCGATTTTTTCAATCTAGGCTGACTTCCAAGCCGCTCCGACGCCGTCGGGGCGGCTTTTTTCTTAGGCCACCCAGGCGCTGGCGGCGGTCTCCAGCGCCCGCACAGCCTCGATCGGGCTGAACGTGCTGGGGTCCAGGCACAGCTCCAGCCACAGCCCGTCGACCATCGCCGTCAGGCCGATCGCCGCCAGCCTGCGCTCGCGCGCGCCGCAGTCGGCCAGCAGGGTCTCGAGCCGCGCCCGATAGGCGGCGTAGGAAGCCGCGTGGATGGCGGCGATGCGGGGCTTGGTCTTGACCAGGCTCCAGAAGCCGATCCAGGCGGCCAGCAGGTCGGCGTCCAGAACCGGCGGGGCGAAGCTGGCGCCCAGATAGGCCGACAGCCGCGCGCGCGGATCGCGATCCGCCGCCGCCACGGCCGCCTCCAGCGCCGCGTCGATCCGCTGGTCAACCGCCTCGTAGGCGGCGGCGATCAGCTCGTCGACGCCCTCGAAATAGTGCCGCAGCAGGCCGGGCGACACGCCGGCCTCGGCGCAGATCGTCCGCACCGAGGTTCCGGCCACGCCCTCGCGCGCCAGCACGGCCTCGGCGGCGGCGACCAGGGCCTGGCGGCGGACGTCGGGGGCTTCGCGGGTGAAGGGGGCGCGCAAGACTTAGCCCTCCCCCTTGATGGGGGAGGGTTGGGTGGGGGTGGTGCGGCCTTGCCGGCTGAACCGCCGCTTCACCCCCATCCCCGACCCTTCCCCCATCAAGGGGGAAGGGAGAAGAGCGCTTTCCATCACCACCCCTCCGGCGGCCGAGGCTGGCGGCTTTCCGGGATCAGCGCCCGCAGCTTGCGGCCGAAGCTGCGCAAGCTGACCTCGCTGGTCGCCAGCGGTCCTGCCGTGAACGTCCGCGACGCCATGCCCTGCTGCACCCGCGCCACCAGCTCGGTGTCCTCGGCGTTGACCTGGCGGTTGATACGCCAGTTGAGATAGCGCGCCGCCTTCATCTCGCGCCGCGCGTCGGGCAGGGCGTAGGCGATCTCGCGGATCATGGTCGTGGTTGCCGAGACGGGGATGAACTGCATGAAGTCCACCTGGTCGGGATAGATGTCGAAGGCGAAGTTCGGCCAGAGCTTGAAATAGGTCCAGAGCCGCTTGCGGTCGGCCGGCAGGTGCGGAACGTCGGGCAGGATGTCCTGGTAGAGGCGTTCGGACGGATTGCCTGACGGCTCGTCGATCAGCTGGCCCCACATCTTGTCGACCCAAGTTTCGGCCTCGACCCCATAGCCCTTGCCGAACAGCCGGGTCAGGCCGGGGTGGGCTACGGGGATGTGCAGGCCGTCGGAATAGTTGTCGCTGATGTTCTTCCAGTTGACGTCGCGCGGCCGCAGCGTGACCCGGCCGAACGGCTGCAGCTCCTCGAACCGGTAGTGGGCGACCTCGGCCTCGTAGGGGGCCATCATGTCGGCGACGCTGGGGCCGTCTCCCTCCAGCCGCACGAAGACGAAGCCGCGCCAGATCTCCAGGTCCAGCCTGGCCAGGCCCTGCTTGTCCATCTCCAGCGCCGGATAGTCGTCGCGCATCGGCACGCCGATCAGCCGGCCGTCCAGGTCGTAGGTCCAGGCGTGGTAGGGGCAGACGATCCGCCCGCAGCGGCCGGTCGGGCCGTCCAGCAGCCGCGCGCCCCGGTGGCGGCAGACATTGGCGAAGGCCCGCGCGCCGCCGTCCTTGCCGCGCACCACCACCAGGCTCTCGCCCACGAAGTCGAAGGTGTGGAAGTCGCCGGCTTTCGGGATGTCGTTCAGGTGGCAGACGATCTGCCACGACGGCCGGAAGACCTTGTCCTGCTCCTCGCGGAAGAACCGCTCCGAGCCGTAGATCCAGCCGGGCAGGCCCCAGTCGGATTGGGGGTCGTGGTTGGAGATCATGTTCATCGCAGAACCTCTCCGAAGAAAGCGTGATCCCTCCCCCTTTGATGGGGGAGGGGCAGGGGTGGGGGTGACAGCGTTTCCGGACGGCGCGCGGCCGTGATGACGTCCGCCGCCGTGGTCACCCCCATCCCCGGCCCTTCCCCCATCAAGGGGGAAGGGAGAAGCGCGCGGCCGCTCACCGCCCCACGACCGCCAGCTTCACCGCCGTGGTGAAATCCTTGTCGCGCAGGATCTCGCGGGCGGCGTTGCGGCCGGGATTGCCCGACACCCCGCCGCCGGGGTGCGTGCCCGCGCCGCACATGTAGAGGCCCTTGATCGGCGCGCGGTGGCTGGCGTGGCCCAGCAGCGGGCGGGCGGCCCACAGCTGATCCAGCGACATGTTGCCGTGCATGATGTCGCCGCCGATCAGGCCGAACTTCCGCTCCAGATCCAGTGGCGACAGGACCATCCGGCCCAGCACCGAGGCCTTGAAGTTGGGGGCCCACTTGTCGACCGTGTCGATGATCAGGTCGGCGGCCGCCTCGCGCTCGGCGTCCCAGCCGCGACCGTCGGGCAGGGTGGGGGCGAACTGCTGGCAGAACAGGCTGGCCACGTGCTGGCCGGGCGGGGCCAGGGTGGGGTCGATGGTCGAGGGGATCAGGATCTCGACGATCGGGGCCTTGCTCATGCCGCCGGCCTTGGCGTCGCGATAGGCGGCGTCCATGTAGTCGAGGCTGGGGGCGAGGACGATCCCGCTCTGGTGATGTTCGGCCGTGGCCTTGCCGGGCAGTGCGGTGAAGTCCGGCAGCTCCGACAGCGCCACGTTCATCCGGAAGGTGCCCGAGCCGTTCTTGTAGCCGTCGATCGCCTTCCTGAAGTCGGCCGGCAGGGCCGAGGGGGGGACGAGTTTCTTATAGAGCAGGGCCGGATTGACGTTGGCGCTGACGATCGGGGCCATGATCTGGCGGCCGTCGATCAGCTGCACGCCGACCGCCTTTCCGCCGTCTACGTGGACGCCCTCCACCGGCGCGTTGAGCAGGATCTCGACCCCGGCCTTCTCGCAGGCCTTCGCCATGGCCTGGGTGATCGCCCCCATGCCGCCGACGGCGTGGCCCCAGGCGCCCTTCTTGCCGTTCACCTCGCCGAAGGTGTGGTGCAGCAGCACATAGGCCGAGCCGGGGGTGTCGGGGCTGGCGTAGTTGCCGACCACGGCGTCGAAGCCGAAGGCGGCCTTGACCGGCTCGCTCTCGAACCAGCCATTGAGGAAATCCCGCGCGCTCTTGGTGAAGAGATCGAGCAGGTCGCGCTTGCGTTCGCGCGACAGCATGGCCAGGCGCCCGCCCTGGCGCAGGGCCCGCAGGATGCCCGGCAGGCCGTCGCCGAGATTGGGCGGGGTCTCCTGGGCGAGATCTCGCAGCACGTCGCCGATCTCGTCGAGCATGGCGTAATAGGCCGGCAGCACCTCGGCGTCGCGGCGGCTGAACTTGCGAAACTGTTCCTGGGTGCGTTCCAGGCCGCCGCCGAGCTTGATGTATTTGTCGTCGCTGATCGGCAGGAAGTTCGAGATCGGCCGCTCTAGGAAGGTCAGGCCGAACCCGTGCAGGTCCATGTCGGCGATGACCCGCGGATTGAGCAGGCTGACCGTGTAGCTGGCCACCGAGTTGCGGAAGCCGGGGTGGAACTCCTCAGTCACCGCCGCCCCGCCGACCACGCCGCGCGCCTCGCAGACGGTGACCTTCATGCCCGCCCTGGCCAGATAGAAGGCGCAGACGAGGCCGTTGTGGCCCCCGCCGATAATCACGGCGTCGCGGGTGTCGGTCATCGTCTCTCTCCCCAGGAGGCGTCTGGGGAGGAGGTTGCTATACGAGTGTAAAATAGTCCAGGGGCGCGCGGAGAAACCTCTCCCATAGGGAGAGGGAGGGGCCCGCTGCGAAGCAGTGGGAGGGTGAGGGGTTTCAAACTGTCGGGCTTAGGCGCGGGCCTGGAGGTTCCGCCGGCCAGCGGTGAAATCTCTCACCCTCCCACGCCTTGCGGCGCGGGCCCCTCCCTCTCTCAAAGAGAGAGGGATCAAGACCTAGTGCTTCCCGCGGTCGCGCCCGAAGTTCGGTTCGGCGCTTTCCTGGCCGGCCGCCACGATGCCGCGGCGGATCGCCCGAGTGCGGGTGAAGTGGGCGTGCAGGGTGTCGGCGTCGCCCCAGCGGATGGCGCGGCTCATGGCCTGCAGGTCCTCGGTGAAGCGGCCCAGCATCTCCAGCACCGCGTCCTTGTTGGCCACGAAGATGTCGCGCCACATGGTCGGGTCGCTGGCGGCGATGCGGGTGAAGTCGCGGAAGCCCGAGGCCGAATACTTGATGACCTCGTTCTCGGTGACGTTCTCCAGGTCGGCCGCGCTGCCGACGATGGTGTAGGCGATCAGGTGGGGCAGGTGCGAGACGACGGCCAGCACCAGGTCGTGGTGCTTTTCCTCCATCAGCTCGACCTGGGCGCCGAACGAGCGCCAGAAGGCCGACAGCTTGGCCACGGCGGCGGCGTAGGCCTCGTCGTCGCGGTCGGCCAGCGGGGTCAGGATCGTCCAGCGGCCTTCGAACAGCTCGGCGAAGCCGGCGTCGGGACCCGACTGCTCGGTGCCGGCGATCGGGTGGCCGGGGATGGGGAACACCTTGGCCAGTTCGGGCGCGCGGAAGGCCTCGGCGATCGTGGCCTTGGTCGAGCCGACGTCGGTCAGGGTGGCGCCGGCTTTGAGATGCGGGGCGACGGCGGCGGCCACCTCGCCGATCGACAGCACAGGGGTGGCGATGACCACCAGGTCGGCGTCCTTGACCGCCTCGGCGAGGTCGCCGGTCACATGGTCGGCCAGGCCGATCTCGACGGCGCGGGCGCGGTGGGCCTCGCTGGCGTCGACGATGGTGACCTCGCCGACCACGCCGTGGGCGCGCGCGGCCAGGATCACCGAACCGCCGATCAGGCCGGCGCCGACGACGGTCATCTTGGGATAGAGCAGGCCGGTGGGTGACATGGTTCTGATCTTATAAGCCCTCCCCCTCGATGGGGGGGGTGGGTGGGGGTGATGCGGCGGTTGATCGTAGTGCGGCGGAACGGCGGGGGTCACCCCCATCCCCGACCCTTCCCCCATCGAGGGGGAAGGGAGGTTTCCTATCGCCCCACGAACTGGGCCAGAAGATCCACGACCGCGCGGTTGTGTTCCTCGCGGCCGATGGTGATGCGCAGTGAATTGGGCAGGCCGTAGTTGGCGACGGCGCGGACCAGGTAGCCCTTGCTGGCCAGGAAGGCCTCGGCGTCGAGGGCGGTGCGGCCCGGCGTCGTCGGAAAGTCGACCAGCACGAAATTGGCGGCCGAGGGCGTGACGGTCAGGCCAAGGCCGCCCAGCTGCTGGGCCAGCCAGGGGCGCCACTGCTCGACCAGGGCCACCGAGGCGGCCTCGAAGGCGCGGTCGGCCAGGGCGGCGATGGCGGCTTCCTGCGCCGGGATCGAGGTGTTGAACGGCGGGCGGATGCGCTCGATCGGATCGATGATGTCGGCGTCCGCATAGCCCCAGCCGACCCGCAAGCTGGCCAGGCCATGGATCTTCGAGAAGGTGCGGGTGACGACGACGTTCCGGGCCTCGCGCGCCAGGGCCAGGCCGTCCTCGAAGCGCGGATCGGTACAGAACTCGGCATAGGCGCCGTCCAAAACGAGGATCACCGACGGCGGCAGGGCCGCGTGCAGGTCGCGGATCTCTTCGCCCGTCAGCCAAGTGCCGGTGGGATTGGCCGGGTTGGCGACGAAGACGATGCGGGTGCGCGCGTCGACCTGCTTGGTGACTTCCTCGATATCGATGCGGCGGTTCGGCTCGGCGGCGAAGCGGACTTCCGCCTGGCAGGCGCGCGCCCCGATCGCATAGGCGGCGAAGCCGTGCTCGCCCTGGACGATGTTGTCGCCGGGTTCGAGATAGGCCTGGCACAGCAGGGCGAAGATCTCGTCGCTGCCGTCGCCGAAGGTCAGGCGCTCGGGCTCCAGGCTGTAACGTTCAGCCACGGCGGCGCGCAAGGCCATGGCCTTGCCGTCCGGATAGACGTGCAGGCGGTCGGCGGCGTCGCGATAGGCGGCCTTGGCCTGCTCGCTGCAGCCCAGGACGTTCTCGTTGCTCGACAGCTTCACCGGATGGGCGATCCCCTCGATCTTCGACTTGCCGCCCACATAGGCGGCGATGTCGAGGATCCCCGGCTTGGGCAGCGGACGGGGCGAGGCGGAGCGGTCGGAAGCGGTCATCACGGGTCTCGGCGGGCGCCTGGAAGAGGCGCGGCCCTACTTACACGTCGAAGGGAACGGGGGCAGCCCCGACCACGCCCGACAGCTGGCCCGGCGCGCGGGCCAGGCGCTCGTCGTCGCGCTGATAGAAGCCCGACAGCGAGAACAGCTTCAGGCCGCCGGCCTCGGCCACCGGCTCGGCGGCGACGCCGTCGGCGCCCAGAGCCTCGACGATGGCGGACGCGCTCTTGGCGCTATCGGTGACCCAGAAGGTCTGGTCGCCGCCGGTGGGCTCGACCTCGACCTCCGCCACCGCGAAGGCGGCCTGCGGACCCCAGCGGGTCAGGCAGGGCAGGGCGGCGAAGATGTTCAGCGTCGGCTCGGCCAGCAGGCGGCCCCACCAGGCGCTGCCCGGCTGCAGGCCCAGCACGGCGACGCCCCACGGCGTCTTGGCGGCGGCCAGGGCGTCCTTCTCGGCGGCGACCACGGCCATCGGCGGCGCT
>NZ_QHJY01000117.1 GCF_003185805.1 Caulobacter sp. D5 | reverse complement strand
TGGGAGCTGGCCGGAAAGGCCGGATGCAGATCGAAGTCAGCCACGTTTCGGAACCGCCGCCCAATAGTCGAAGTCGAGGATCACGGCCGGGTCGTACACACCCTCGCTATCCTTGTCCGGGAAATCGGCGCAGGGCCGGTCCTTGGTCGCCACCAGCCGCAGGCGCAGGGCGCCGAGGCCTCCCAGATCCGCCTTGTCGAGCACCTGGCTCCAGGCGAACACCGTCGCGCCGGCGAAGAACGGGGCCACATGGCGGCCGCCGTTGATCCCCAGGATCAGGCCGGCGTTCTGCAGACCGTTGAACGACAGGGCCTTGGCCGTCGAGATCACCACCCCGCCATAGACGAGGCGCCGGCCCGACGGGTCCTTGGCGCGCTCGAACTGGTTGAAGTGCACCTTGGCGGTGTTCTGCCACAGCCGCGTGGCCATCTGGTGCTCGGCCTCCTCCACCGCCATGCCGTCGACATGGTCGATCTTCTCGCCGACCGCGTAGTCCTCGAAGGCGTGCGGGGCGCCGGCCAGCGACCAGTCATAGCCTGAGAAATCCAGCCCCGCCGGAACGATCAGGTCCGAAGACGCGACCGCCTTGGCCAGGTCCGGAACCGACTGGCCCTCGACCACGGCCGACGGATCGCGCTTTCGCACCATCACCCAGCGCACATAGGACAGCACGGCCTCGCCGCGCTGGTTGGTCCCGGTGGTGCGGACATAGACGACGCCGGTCTTGCCGTTCGAATTTTCCTTCAGGCCGATCACTTCTGAGGTCGCCGTCAGGGTGTCGCCGGGGAAGACGGGCGCCAGGAACCGGCCTTCAGCGTAGCCCAGGTTGGCCACGGCGTTCAGGCTGATGTCGGGCACGGTCTTGCCGAACACCACGTGGAAGGCGACCAGGGGATCGACGGGGGCGGCGGCCAGGCCGCTCGCCCGGGCGAATTCGTCCGACGAGAACAGCGAAAAGCGCGGGCCGTACAAGGCCGTATAGAGAGCAACGTCGCCCGCCGTCACCGTGCGCGGCGTCGCGTGGACCAGGGTCTGGCCCGGCTCGAAGTCCTCGAAAAACCGTCCCGGATCGGTCTTGCTCACGGCGCCTCTCCTTGTCGTTGTTGTGATCGTTTTGCCGCAGCGCAGCGAAACGGGAAAGGGGGCTTGAGACTAAGCCGCTAGGGGCGTAGACCGCGCCCCGACATTTCCTGTCCACAGCCTGATGGAGACCCCATGGCTCGCGCGAAGATCGCCCTTATCGGCGCCGGCATGATCGGCGGCACCCTGGCCCACATCGCCGCTCGCGAAGAGCTGGGCGACGTGATCCTGTTCGACATCGCCGAAGGCACCCCGCAGGGCAAGGCGCTCGACATCGCCGAAGCCTCGGCCGTGTTCGGCAAGGACGTGGCCCTGAAGGGCGCCAACGACTACGCCGACATCGCCGGCGCCGACGTCTGCATCGTGACCGCCGGCGTGCCGCGCAAGCCGGGCATGAGCCGCGACGACCTGCTGGGCATCAACCTGAAGGTCATGAAGGCCGTCGGCGAAGGCATCAAGGCCCACGCCCCGAACGCCTTCGTCATCTGCATCACCAACCCGCTCGACGCGATGGTCTGGGCCCTGCAGCAGTTCTCGGGCCTGCCGAAGGAAAAGGTCATCGGCATGGCCGGCGTCCTGGACTCGGCGCGCTTCGCCTACTTCCTGGCCGAAAAGACCGGCGTGTCGGTCGAAGACATCCACGCCTGGACCCTGGGCGGCCACGGCGACGACATGGTGCCGATGGTCCGTCACTCGACCGTCGGCGGCCTGCCGCTGCCGGACGCCGTGAAGGCCGGCTTCCTGACCCAGGAAGAGCTGGACGCCATCGTCGAGCGCACCCGCAAGGGCGGCGGCGAGATCGTCGCCCTGCTGAAGACCGGTTCGGCCTTCTACGCCCCGGCTGAAAGCGCCATCGCCATGGCCACCAGCTACCTGAAGGACAAGAAGCGCGTCCTGCCGTGCGCCACCTTCCTGAACGGCGAATACGGCCTGTCGGACCTCTATGTCGGCGTGCCGGTCGTCATCGGCGCCGGCGGCGCTGAAAAGATCATCGAGTTCGAAACCAACGACGCCGAGAAGGCGATGTTCGCCAAGTCGGTCGAGTCGGTGAAGGGCCTGATGGAAGCCTGCAAGACCATCGACCCGACCCTGGTCTAAGACCGGTTCGACCGTCGAAAACGACGAAGGGCGGCCCCGAAAGGAGCCGCCCTTTTTCTTTTTCCCTCTCCCATGGGGAGAGGGAGGGGCCCAGGCGACAGCCTGGGAGGGTGAGGGGGTACGCCGCCTACCGGCGTGCGGCACGCCGTCAAACCTCGTAACCCCTCATCCGGCGCTTCGCGCCACCTTCTCCCTTTGGGAGAAGGAAAAGCGCTAGTGCGACGCCTCGGCGTCCTGCGAGATCTCCTCCAGCGTCTTGCCGACCTGCTTGGCGCCGTAGTCCTTGGCCACGTCGCCCAGGGAGAGAATGCCGGTCAGGCGGCCGGTGTCGTTCAGCACCACCAGGCGGCGGACCTGGTTGTTGGCCATCTTGGCGGTGGCGTCGGCCAGGATGTCGTCTTCCTTCACCGACAGCACCTCGCCGTCGCTCATCACCTCGGACACAGGGCTATCGAAGCTGCGGCCCTCGGCGACCACGCGCAGCACGATGTCGCGGTCGGTGACCAGACCCAGCACCTTGCCGTCCTCGACCACCGGCACCACGCCGCTGTCGACCTTGGCCATCACCTCGGCCACCTTGCGGATGCTGTCGCCGGGACGGGCGACCGAGACCTGGCTGGTCATGGCGTCGCTGACTTTCATCGGGTGTTCCTCCTTCAGGGGGAATGCAAATTGGACCCGCTAGAAACCCCGCGACGCCGAAGACCGTTCCGCTTGCCCGGTCGGCGACGCTTAGCCCAGCGCCGCCTTGTTGGCCGCCAGGAAGGCCGCGACGCCGGTCGGCGCCTTGCCGGTCAGGCGCTCGACGGCGTCGGTGACGATCGCGTGCTGGCCCTCGGCCGCTTGCGCATCGAAGTCGGCCAGGACGTCGACATAAACCGGCGGCAGGCCGGCCTGGGCGAGGCCCGCGCGCAGGGCGTCGAGCGGGATGTCCTGGTGCGCCACCGGCTTGCCCGAGACCTGCGCCAGCAGGGCGGCCAGCTGGTCCTGGGTCAGGGCCTGCGGGCCGGAGACGTCGAGGATCTGGCGGCCTTCCGCGCCCAGCAGGGCGGCGGCGTCGGTCGCAGCGCAATCCTCGCGGGTGACATAGGCCCGGCCCTTGCCGGCCGTGGCGGCGTAGAGCGTGCCGCCGGCGATCGCCTGGCCCGCGCCCAGCAGGATGGTCTCGGCATAGAGGTTGTGGCGCAGGATGGTCCAGGTCAGGGACGGCGCGGCGATGATCGCCTGCTCGCTCCAGAAGTGGTCGTCGATCACCCCGCCGCCGGCCTGGGGCCGCGCGCCGGGGGCCGAGGTGTAGAGCACATGGCTCACGCCCGCCTCGACCGCCGCGGCGACGGCGGCGCGGATCTGGGTAATGCGGGTTCCCCATTGGCCCAGGCTGTCGGTGCTGACCAGCAGCACCCGGTCGGCGCCGGCGAAGGCCGTCTTCAGCGAGGCCGGATCGTCGAAGTCGGCGGCGCGCACGTCGACGCCCTTGGCCGCCAGGTCGGCGAGCTTGGCCGGATCGCGGGTCGTGGCGATCACATGCTTGGCGCCGGCCTCGAGCAGCAACTCGACGATGCGGCGACCCAGCTGGCCTCCGGCGCCGGTCACCAGAAGGCGGTCGTTTAGAAAGGGTCGCGCAAGAAAGGGGGTGGCGGTCATCGAAGGCGTCCTTTGCTGGTCTCTTTTCGAGACCAGGTGTAGATGTGAGAGCGAGGCCCCGT
This sequence comes from Caulobacter sp. D5, assembly GCF_003185805.1. Lineage (GTDB taxonomy): Bacteria > Pseudomonadota > Alphaproteobacteria > Caulobacterales > Caulobacteraceae > Caulobacter. The sequence goes on along the minus strand of NZ_QHJY01000117.1, from coordinate 632 downwards.
CGTAAAGACGGCAGTTTTCCGGGAGATAGGCACCTTGAAGGAACCACCCACGCTCTCACCCGAAGCGCTCTGCGACGCGCTGGACGGCTGGAAGGGCCAGGGCTTCACGGCCTCCGACTGCCCGGTGCGCGACGTCATCGACCACCTGGGCGACAAGTGGAGCACCCTGCTGCTGTCGCTGCTGGCCACCGGCCCCAAGCGGTTCGGAGCCCTGCGCCGGGCCGTGCCCGACATCTCCCAGCGCATGCTGACCCAGACCCTGCGCGACCTGCAGCGCGACGGCCTGATCGAACGCGAAGTGTTCCCGACCAAGCCGCCCAGCGTCGAATACAGCCTCTCGCCCCTGGGCGTGTCGCTGCAGGGCCCCCTCAACGCCCTGATCGCCTGGGCCATGGACCACCACAACGCCATCCGCGCGGCCCGGGCGCGGTATGACGAGGCCGAGGCGGCTTGAAGAGATCCTCCCGCTCTGGGGGAGGTGGCCCGAAGGGCCGGAGGGGGGCCGTTCTCAGCTGCCGCAGGGCTGGCCGTCTCCCTCCCGTAAAATCCCCGCGAAAGCGGGTTTCGCACCGGACCCCTCTCCCCTTGCGGGAGAGGGTGGCCTGCGAAGCAGGTCGGGTGAGGGGTCTCTC